>CANKYR010000037.1 GCA_947488195.1 Flavobacteriales bacterium | reverse complement strand
TCTGTGAATCCGAATTCGGAATATTGATCAGTAGAATTCGCAACGGCCTTAGCAATGTCTACTGTTGCATCTTTCGGCATTTCGAATTCACCGTTTTCATTTGCAATGGAGATGAAGGAAGGCACGTAGCTAACTGTACTTCCGAATCCTTCGAGCTCGTACCATTGCACTTGCGCGAAGGGAATAGGCACGTTGGAGCCTTGCTCAACAACGCGACATTGAATGTTGGGAATGGGGTTCTCTTTGTCGCACGAATAGAAAACGAGCAATAGAGAAAGAGAGAGAATGGTGTTTTTTGTTTTCATGACTCAAATAATTTTGAGCCAAAGGAAAAACCACTTGGCACCTAATGTTTATGCCAAATTCCTATAAGTTATATGCTGTTTATTCGTTTAAATCAAGTTTATACTTGTCGGCAAACGATTGTTGCGCGTTTTCGAAATCTTGTTGCGTGAAGACCGATTCGTTCTGAATGAACATGCGCAGAACCCTGCAGCTATCGGTAGTTGCGAAAGAAATTTGCTCTTGTGGAAGTTGATGCAAATTGCAAAGTGGCTTGTAATAAGTTGAAAGAATTTCCTGAAATTTTTCTACGGTTCGAAGAGCGGGATTAACAAGTAGTGTGTCTTCCTTGAAGGTTCCAATTTCATTCAAATTTTCTTTAGCACTGTTCAACGTGGTTTCTGCTTTGGAATAAAATTCATTGAGATTTTGCGGCTGGCCCAATTGTTCTTCCAACTGAAAAATAGCGACACCACATGTTTCTAATTCAATTGTTATTTTGTTGTTGTAATCTCGTGCTTTTTCCTGATCAGTAGCGCACGAAACGAGGGATAGCAAAAGTGTTATTCCAACTATTCGTTTCTGAAAAAAATTCGCACCGGTCATTAGGCAAAGGTAAGATGTTGCACAAGATGTTACACAAGATGCTTTGCAAGGTGTTTCACAAGGTGCTTTGCAAGATGTTGCACAAGATGCCTTCGGCAAGGGATAAGTTAGCGGAGCTTCTTTCGATAGAATCTTGCGAAGCATCTTACAGAGTATCTTTCATCAGAATCTTGCGAAGCATCTTACATCGTATCTTTTTTAAGAATGTTTTTTTCTGAAATCGATATTCGAAATAAACCCAACTTGAAGCGTGTGGTTGTTTTCAACTTTCACACCGTCTGACTTTACAACGAGTTGATTCATGTATCCGATTTCAAGCTTTCCCCATTTCGGGAATTTGTAACCGATGGCGGCATAGGCGCGGTTTTGATCGAAGATATTCGATTGCACATTTTCACCGAAGTTAACGAATGCTTCGTCGTAGCATGAGAAGTACAAAGATTTGTCTTCAATGGTTTTTCCTTTGAATGGTATTGATAGACGCACAAGAACACGAGCGCGGTTTGTATACACATCGTCGCCCGGCGCGTATTCTCCTGTTGACTGCTCCACAGGAAGTTTTGAGAAGCGTTGTTCTAAGCGCAAACGCGTAATCATTTCAATGCGTCCAGCTTGCGATTTCACTTGAAGCTGTTCCCAAAATCTGTTTTCTGGAAAACCCGATTTAGCCGGAAACACGCCATAAGGAGAAGTGTGCACGTAGCAATAACCAGCAGTCGCAAAAGCATTCGGAGCGAAATGATAATTGACTCCGGTTCTTAAAAGAAGTTGAAGAGGTTTCGCTACAATTTCATTTCTTCTGAATTGGGCTTCCAAATGAATTCCCCAATGTTCAGAAAATTTATGGTCTCCGAAATACATGAACCAACTGTTGTTGTTGGTTTGTGTGTTACGCAAAGGAGATTGTGCTTTGCTTGAGTAAGCAAATAAAATTGTTACAAAAAGTAAGATGTAGTTCTTCATTTATAAAAATCCAAGCTCGAGTTGAGCCTCTTGACTCATCATGGTTTTGTCCCAAGTGGGTTCCCATGTAATTTCTACTTTACAGTCTGAAACGCCTTCAACCGATTTGATTTTGTCTTCTACATCCGGAGGTAAGGTCTCAGCAACCGGACAAGAAGGCGAGGTGAGGGTCATGGTTATTTTCACCGCAGCGTCTTCCGCAATGTCAATTCCATAGATTAATCCCAACTCATAAATATCTACCGGAATTTCCGGGTCGAAAATGGTTTTTAGTTTGGCAATAATTGCTTCTGTTAATGCGGCCTTCTCCATAATTAATTGCTTTTTTGTTGTGCTTGAAAAACTGTGGCATACAACAAGATTTGTTTCACCATTGCTGCAAGCCCGTTGCTTCTTGTCTGACTTAAGTTCGATACCAATCCAATGTCATTCATGAAATGAATATTGGCATTCAATATATCTTGTGGGGTTTCTTGATTGAATACGGAAACAACCAAGGCAACCAATCCTCGCGTAATAATGGCGTCGCTATCGGCTTCTAAATTCACAGTTCCATTTTCTTGAAGCGATGCTTTCAACCA
Source organism: Flavobacteriales bacterium (assembly GCA_947488195.1). Classification (GTDB taxonomy): domain Bacteria; phylum Bacteroidota; class Bacteroidia; order Flavobacteriales_D; family Sanyastnellaceae; genus CAIZGX01. The sequence continues at coordinate 14,395 of CANKYR010000037.1, read as the reverse complement.
CACTTTCGATTGACATCCTGCTACAAGCAACTCGTCTTTTTTCTCATCATCGGTTAGGCCTTTCATTTCTTTTCCTAACTCAATAATGTGCTCGTACTTGTGCATCCATTCCTCAAAAAATGCAAACTCCTCAACGATCTCTTGTTGCTTTTGCTCTATCATTATCTCAACATATTTACGCTTTTGTTCAGCGCAGCAATAAATAATTCTACTTCTTCAATCGTGTTGTAACATGCAAAAGACGCTCTTACAGACCCCGTTGTTCCAAGCTTTTCCCAAAGGGGTTGTGTGCAATGATGACCCGTTCTTACAGCAACACCTTGCTGATCGAGCAACGTTCCAATGTCGGCAGAATGAATTCCTTCAATATTAAAACTCAACACGCCTACTTTGTTCTGAAGGTCTGCATAAACGATCGCTCCTTCTATTTCTTTCAGACGCTCTGTTGCTGTTTTCAAGAGTGAATACTCGTGCGCATGCATGTTCTCTCTTCCAACTTCCTTGCAGAATGAAATGGATTCGTTAAATGCAATAACAGCCTCAATATTCGGTGTTCCCGATTCGTATTTGAAAGGCAATACGTTGAAGGTGGTTCCTGTAACTGAAACCTTTTTTATCATTTCACCACCGTATCTATACGGAGGAAGTTTTTCAAGCAATTCTTTCTTTCCCCACAAAACACCAAGTCCAGTCGGACCGTACATTTTGTGCGCAGAGAACAAGAAAAAATCGAAGTTCAATGCTTGAACATTTATATCGAAATGCCCTACTGCTTGGGCTCCGTCTACAACTACATAGGCTCCTGCATTCTTTGCAAGTGCAATTAATTCATGAATGGGATTAATGGTTCCTAGCGCGTTCGATACATAATTGAAAGCAACGATTTTCGCTTTGCTTCCCAATTCTTTCTTGGCATATTCAAGATCCCATTCGCCCGAAGCGGCCATAGGCACATATCGAAAAACAGCCTTCTTCTTTTCCGCCAACACTTGCCACGGAACGAAATTCGCGTGGTGTTCCATTTCAGTAACCCAAATCTCATCGCCTTCGTTCACCTCATTTTCTAAGATGGTTGAAAGCATGTTCACGCTATCAGTACTCCCTTGGGTAAAGATTATCTCTTCACGGAAATTAGCATGAAGCATTTCTGCCAAGGCACTGCGCGTCGCTTCGAATTTTTCAGTTGATGCGTTCGCCAAGTAATGCGCGCCTCTGTGAATGTTCGCGTTCCATTTCGTATAGTATTCTGTAATGGAATCAATGACGCGCTGAGGCTTCTGAGTGGTTGCCGCGTTGTCTAAATACACAAGTGGACGTCCGTATACCGTTTGATTCAACGCTGGGAATTGATTTCTCAATTCTTTCATGTTATGTTGAAGGGTATCGTTGTCCATATCTTGAAACCGAATGATTATTCGGTTATGATTTCATTTTGAATAAGTGTCTGAAGAACGTATTCTTTCCAACTAGGAATGGAAATGCGATTCATTACATCCGAAGTGAATGCTGAAACCAATAGTCGCTTCGCAGATTCTTCGCTCAATCCTCTTGCACGCAAGTAGAATAAAGCCTCTTCGTTGAATTGACCAGTAGTTGATCCGTGGCTGCACTTCACATCGTCGGCATAAATTTCTAACTCAGGCTTGGTGAACATGCTGGCGTTGTCGCTCATCATGATGTTGGCATTGCTTTGATAAGCATTGGTTTTCTGCGCATCGATGTGCACATAAACCTTTCCGTTAAATACGCCTTTGCCGTTGTCGAACAACACGCCTTTGTAAAGCTCATTGCTGTAACAATTCGCAACCTGATGGTCAACGAACGTATGATTATCGATCATTTGATCGTGCTTCGGGAAGTATGCTCCGCTGAGGAAAGTTTCGCAATGCTGACCTTCAATACGAATGTTCAATTCGTTGCGAACCCATGTTCCGCGCGCAGTTACTGTGGTGATTTTGAAAACACTTTTCTCTGCTTGAGAAATAGACTCTCTCAACAGAACACATTCGTTTTTCGAAGTGTTTTGAAGTTGATGAATCTCAAGCTGAGCTGATTGTTCAACATGTGCATGCAATTGCACAAGGTGAAACGAACGTTCTGTTTTCCCTTTGAAGTCTATGGTGAATTTCGCAATTGAATTTTCTTTCGAAACAATGAACACATAAGGTGCGCTCATGCTGTCGTTCAACATGTTTTCTATTTCAATGGAGATCGCTTCTTCTATAATTTTTCCGGATTGAATTTCAATCAGAATAAGATCGTTCGAAGCGTTTTCAGAAATCGCATCGAACACATCGCGTCTATTTTCTTTTGCTAATAATGAAAGAACCAATGCTTGTTGTTCTACCGAAAGATTCTTTCCAGCGGTGAAGGTAACACCTTCGGTTTGGCCTGTTGGAAGTGCAATGAATCCGTTTTCAATTCGAATCCCGTTTTCCAACGCCACGATACTTTCATTGCGTTCAGCTTGCTTCCACGTTGAGTCAATAGCACCCACACGTGTGTATTTCCAAGATTCAGCCCGGGTTGTAGGCATAGCGAAATCAGCAACCGAATGTTTGTTCGGTTTGAAGCTGAATGTGCTTGTTGGTTTTAGTTCCGCTACAATACTCATTTTGCTTCTTCCATTTCTTTTAACCAGTCGTATCCTTTCTCTTCAAGTTCGAGTGCCAATTCTTTCGTTCCGCTCTTCACAATTTTTCCTTTGTACAATACGTGCACGAAATCGGGAACGATATGATCTAACAATCTTTGGTAGTGGGTAATTATCACAAAAGAACGCTTTCCGTCGCGCATGGCGTTCACACCTTCAGACACAATGCGTAACGCATCAATGTCAAGTCCGCTGTCGGTTTCATCCAATACGCACATAGACGGATTGAGCATGGCCATTTGAAATATTTCATTGCGCTTTTTCTCGCCACCACTGAATCCTTCGTTCACTGCGCGATTCGCAAGTTGTCCGTCTAATTCAACCAATTGAGATTTTTCTTTCACCAATTGCAAGAACTCTTTTGCGGTTAATGCTTCAAGTCCTCTGTGCTTGCGAATCTCGCCTACTGCAGCTTTCAGGAAGTTCATGTTACTTACTCCCGGAATTTCCACAGGATATTGAAACGCTAAGAAAAGTCCTTCTCTAGCGCGTTCTTCAGCGGGCATGTCTAACAAATCTTTTCCGTTGAATGTGACTGTTCCTTCGGTTACTTCGTAGTCTTCTCTTCCCGCAAGGACAGAAGCAAGAGTACTTTTTCCAGATCCGTTCGGACCCATAATCGCGTGCACTTCGCCTTCGCCAATGGTTAATGAAAGTCCTTTAAGGATTTCTTTCTCTTCAATGCGTGCGTGTAAATTTTCAATCTTTAACATAATTATCTTTTTTATCCTACGCTTCCTTCAAGAGAAATCGCGAGTAATTTTTGTGCTTCAACTGCAAACTCCATGGGTAGTTTATTCAATACATCTTTGGCATAGCCGTTCACAATCATGCTTACGGCTTGCTCTTGATCGAGTCCGCGCTGCAAACAATAGAAGATTTGATCTTCACCAATTTTTGAAGTGGTGGCCTCGTGCTCCACTTTCGCAGTGCTGTTGTTTACTTCAATGTATGGGAAGGTGTGCGCGCCGCTGGTATCGGTCATTAGCAGCGAATCGCATTGCGAAAAGTTTCGCGCATTCGATGCGTTCTTTCCAATTTGAACGAGACCTCTGTATGAATTCTGACTGTGTCCGGAAGAGATACCTTTTGAAATAATCGTGCTTTTGGTATTCTTTCCAATGTGAATCATCTTCGTTCCGGTATCGGCTTGTTGAAAGTGATTCGTTACAGCAACCGAGTAAAATTCTCCAACGCTGTTATCGCCTTTCAAAACGCAGCTTGGATATTTCCAGGTTATTGCACTGCCTGTCTCCACTTGGGTCCAAGAAATTTTCGAATTAGCGCCTTCACACATTCCGCGTTTCGTAACGAAGTTGAATATGCCGCCCTTTCCATCTTTATCGCCTGGATACCAGTTTTGAACGGTGCTGTATTTTATTTCAGCATCGCGCATGGCAACCAATTCTACAACTGCAGCGTGAAGCTGATTCTCGTCGCGCTGCGGGGCTGTGCAACCCTCTAAATAACTCACGTAACTTTCTTCGTCTGCAATAAGCAGTGTGCGCTCGAACTGACCTGTTCCTGCTTCGTTAATGCGGAAGTAAGTGCTTAACTCCATGGGGCAACGAACGCCTTTCGGAATGTAGCAGAACGAACCGTCGGTGAATACCGCAGAGTTCAAAGCCGCGTAGTAATTATCTGTTCTCGGAATGACTGTTCCAAGGTATTTCTTTATAAGTTCAGGGTATTCTTGAACGGCATCGCTGATGCTGCAGAAGATGATTCCGAGTTCGCCTAATTTTTCTTTGAATGAAGTGGCAACAGATACTGAGTCCATCACGAAATCTACCGCAACGCCGCTCAATCGTTTTTGTTCTTCAATGGAAATACCAAGCTTTTCCATGGTTTTGCGAAGCTCTGGATCCATTTCATCCAAACTGTTCAACACCTTTTTCTGCTTTGGAGCCGCGTAAAAAGAGATGGCTTGAAGATTTGGTTTTTCATACTTCACATGCGCCCATTCCGGCTCTGTCATTTTCTGAAAAATCTCGAATGCCTCTAAACGCCAATCTAGCAGCCATTGCGGCTCGTTCTTCTTCGAAGAGATTAAGCGAATGATGTCTTCGTTCAATCCAGCCGGAGCTTTATCTGATTCTATGTTGGTTGTAAATCCGAATTCGTACTCTTTCGAGGTTACGTTTTCTAACAACTCATCGCCTTCGTAAGCCATATGTTTTTAGATTGAAAAGCTTTCACCACATCCACATGTTCTTGAAGCGTTCGGATTGTTGAATACAAATCCTTTTCCGTTCAAACCACCTGTGTATTCCAATTCGGTTCCAACCAAGTACAAGAAGCTCTTGCGGTCTACAACCACGGTTACTCCGTTGTCTTCAAAGGTCTGATCACCGTCTTTCCTTTCCGTGTCGAATTCCAGCTTGTACATTAACCCACTGCATCCGCCACCGTCAACACCTACACGCACAAATGCATGTTCAGGATGACCCTCATCAGCGATGAGCTTTGCCACTTGTGCTTTCGCGCTTTCTGTAATTTTTATCATGTGCCTATGTTTAACAACAATTTGTACAACTTGTTTCACCAAAATCGACCTATTTAGAAAAAATCTAAATAGAAGCCGTTCGGGCTGCAAAAGTAGTGCATTTAGGGTGGTTGATGCAAATGATTTTTGGGAAAAATATGACGGAGCCGATGACCGCTTCGCGGAGCGTCATCCGGAACGGTCATCACAACTTCGTTGTGTCATCCAGCTCCGCTGGTGTATTATTGCATCATGAGAATGACCATCTTTACAATTCTGGTTTTTGCAGCAGCCATTGGTTTCGGGCAACGGAGAACGACGTTGAAAACGCTTTTCTATGAGCGCACTTCTTATTTGCCGAATGGACTAGTTGTTTCCATTGGTCCAACTGTCGCGTATGGCAAGCGCTGGAATGCGATTGATACAATCTCTTCTCCCGTCTATAGTGCAGGGACATACAAGGCTAGACCACGTATTGGGTGGACAGCAGACATTGGGAAGTATTGGGTAACGGACAAACTTTTTTTATTGAATAGATTCGATTTGAATGTTCATTACGTTCGATTCAATGGTTCTGAAAAGTTCAATGGTGAAGACGTATACGGACAGACGATTGAGGAGAAACGAATCTTTCATGAAAATAGATTTGGACTCACATTTTCAACCAGCAATATCTATCCATTTGGAAAGGGAAAATGGATTCAAAATGAATTGGGCGTATTTGCAGACTATGCCTACAAACGCTCAACGTCGGGAGAATACTTTGCACTTCCAAGATCCTACTCTGAAAAAATTCGTTCTCAAGTTTATTACGGCTTAGGCTACGGAATGGCCATAAACGACGGACTTTACGCCACGTTTGAAGTGGAAGTCCCTGTGCTACAATTATTCCCGAACACATTGGGCGATATTCGCATGGATTACTTCCATTCACACTACTGCCCCATTGTTTTCAAAGCATCTCTGCTCTTCGCTAAACACAAACCAGATCGCACCTGCGACGACGTGAACAAAGGCCCAAGCGATGTAAGCTCCGACAAACCGGGCAAACACGACGGCGGCGATCTCTTCGGTCCGGATATTAAGAAAAAGAGAAAGCGTAAATAACGAAGTGTGTTACATTTGCCACCGTGTCTGCACTATCCCAAATACAAGCGCCGGTTGAAAGCGAAATGAATGCGTTTGAATCGTTCTTCAAAGAACAGATGAAAAGCGAGCATCGCTTGTTGGACAAGGTTACCAATTACATTGTGAAAAGGAAAGGGAAGCAAATGCGACCGCTGTTTGTTTTCTTGTCTGCGAAGCTTTTTCAAAAACCAGAGGAGCCTACTTTCGTTGCAGCGACAATGATTGAGTTGTTGCATACCGCAACTCTCGTGCACGACGATGTGGTAGACGACGCGCAGATGCGTCGCGGATTCTTCAGCATTAACGCACTTTGGAAAAACAAAATCGCCGTTTTAGTTGGAGATTATTTGTTATCAAGAGGTCTTTCACTAAGTGTGAAAACACAACAGTTTCGTCTGTTGGGAATTATGAGCAAAGCGGTGAGAGATATGGCCGAAGGAGAATTGCTTCAACAAGAAAAATCGAGAAAATTAGATATTACGGAAGAGGTTTATTACGATATCATTCGTCAGAAAACAGCCTCACTTATTTCGGCGTGTTGCGAAAGCGGAGCAGCTTCCACCTCCGCTACAGACGAGCAAGTCAAGCAATTGGCGCTGTTTGGAGAATACGTTGGAATGGCCTTTCAGATTAAAGATGATTTGTTCGATTACGGGACAACCGATGCTATTGGAAAGCCAGTGGGGATTGACATTCAAGAAAGAAAGTTAACGCTGCCACTTATTCATGTTCTGGGAAAAGTAGATCGCGATACCGCGAAGAAATTGATTCGAATCGTAAGAAAGTTCAACACAGACAAGGTAAAGGTTGAAGAGCTCATGGCTCAAGTGGTGGAGTTAGGAGGAATCAAATACGCGACAGAGAAAATGTATGAATTCCGGGATAAAGCATTGGAAATTTTGAATCAGTTTGAAGACTCTCCGGCTCGCGAATCCTTGAAATTATTGGTGAACTACACGATTGAACGAAAAAAATAGAAGTATGAAAAAAGCCTTTTGGATTCTATCGATTTGCACACTCATTCTAACTTCATGCACCCCTTCTTTGGAGGACGCAGATGCACGCGACATAAAAACAACTTCTGAAGGAATGCGTATTGTCGGTTATTTCGAAAAAGGCACGGACAATAAAATTGGCGAACGTGCATTCTATCCAAACAGCCAACAGTGCTACATTGAAATGCGAATGAAAGACACGAAGCGTCACGGCGAGTGTTATACATTCTACTCGAACGGAAACAAGTGGAGCTTGAATACGTATGAGAATGGAGTACTAGAAGGCGATTACAAGGCTTGGCATGAAAACGGAAAACCCTATGTTGAAGGTGAGTATGAAAATGGAAAAGAAGTGGGCGAGTGGATCTTCTACAATGAAGATGGCACCGAAAAAGAACGAAAGAAGTACTAAGTATTTCCTCATTCCCATTCTGTTTCTCCTACTCATTCTTTCCCCTTTCTCAGCTTCTCTAGCCCAAACCCCTGAGGCTTACATTCAAAACTATTCGTCCATTGCGCAAGATCAAATGCGCAAATACGGTGTTCCCGCCAGCATTACTTTAGCGCAAGGTATTCTTGAGAGTGGCAGTGGTAAATCGAAGCTAGCGGCTGAAGCCAACAATCATTTTGGAATAAAGTGTCATGACACCTGGAACGGTGCTACCATGCATTTAGATGACGACGCTCCGAATGAGTGTTTCCGTAAATACAAATCAGTAGATCAGTCGTTCGAGGACCACAGTGTTTTTCTGAAGAAACCGCGCTACGAAGAGCTATTCGTATTGGAGATTACCGACTACAAAGGATGGGCGCAGGGACTGAAGAAATGCGGATATGCAACTAGTTCAACCTATGCCAAGAACTTGATTGATTTAATTGAGAAGTATGAACTCACACAGTTCGATACGGAACAAAAACCGAACGAACATTCGGTAGTTGTCAATATCTCAAACAATCGAATCAAATATGTTTCTGCGAAGAAGAAAGAAACGCTCAAAGAACTTGCAGAGCGCACTGGTATTTCTGAGCATTTATTGGAGAAGTACAACGACATTGAGGACGGACATGTTTTCCAAGAAAAGGAAATCGTTTACCTACAACCCAAGCGATTCAAGGGCAGCGTGAAAGAACACAAGGTGAAACGCGGAGAAAGCATTCGCGATATTTCCCAGCAATACGGCATTCGCATTCGCAGCATAGAACGTAAGAACAAACTCGAACACGGCGCCGAGTTGAAAACCGGAACTGTTTTAAAGTTGAGGTGAACTATAATATCTTTTTTAGAACAGCCTCAGGAGAAATCTCGAGGCTTTCTTTTTCGTCTAAATTTCCATCTTCTAAATAGCTCGCGTTAACGCCTATCGGCATCCATCTTCCCGGATGCATCGGTCGTTTCGAAGGGTACAGGCCAATGGCTTGAATGCCAACAGCAGAAGCTATATGCAGCGGTCCGGTGCTTGCTGCTACCAGTGTCTCACAAGAAGAAATAAATGCGATTAATTGTGGAAGGGAAAGCTTGCCTGATAAATCAATAATGTGTGAATCGAATCGAAAATCTTTTCGAATACGAACCCCTTCTTCTTCGGTTCCTGTAATGTATATGTTGAAGTCAGCTGCTGGCAGTAGCGACGACAATTCTTGGTATTGTTGCAACGACCAATTCAAAGCACTTCCTTTGCTTAACATGTGAAACACTACCGAACGTTTATTCGGTTCGAGTTGAATGGGGCTTTCTACTTGAGGTTTCAACACATGCCATAAGCGAATTTCTTCTAGACCAGGAATATCTTCAACACCAAACGGACGTAACAAATAAAAATTCAATTGCGATTCATGCAAGTCTGAATTCTTTCTGGAAAAGAAAACACGGTCATTAGCGTACTTCCAAGACGCTATTCTGCTTCCTGTTGCAATGCGTTTTTGCACGCCTTGCGCCTTCACCCACTTCATGACTTCAGCGTCTGGAAAGGCCAATACGCATGCGTCTACTTTCAGACTGGATTCTGCACGTTTATCGAAATTCAAGAATTCATCGACAAACGGACAAGCCTCTACAATGGCCTGTGTGTAGCTTCGTCCAATGAATACGATGCGCGTATTCGGCGCGTATTTTTTAATGAAACCACACAACGGCAATGTCACAATCACATCGCCAATGCTGTCTGTTCTTGCTATGGCAAGACTACTTGGAAAGGCGAATGTGCTCATGTAGTTTTTTATATTTTAAAAACGTCGCGTAAGCCGAAATGCGCGCAACCGTGAATCCTGCCTTTCCATCTAGAAATCCGAAACGGAAAAAATAATCGACAATGAATTTTGAAATCGGACTGAAAACACGTTTGAACCAAGGCGATTTTTTTCCATGTTGAAATAAATCCTCGGCCTGTATACTTGTGAATTTTTCCGCTTGCGCGTAGTGCTGATCAACGCTGTAGTAGGAGTAGTGAAGGCAATCGCCTTCCAACAAAAATGTGTTCTCTTTGGAAAGTCCGCGTAATACCTCGTGAATGGTTCCTTCCCATTGTGTTTCTTGCTTATTGAAGAGACGAACTTTAACATCGGGATACCAACCTCCGTATTTTATAAACGCTCCGCAGTAATTGGTCATGCGTTTGAATGAAGCTGCTTGCGGATTTCTTTTCCATATGAGAATACTTCTAATTAGGCTGTCATTCAAGACTTCATCGGCGTCTAAACTTAAAATCCAATCGAACGACGCATGCTTATTTCCAAAGTTTTTTTGTTCGGAATAACCACACCAGGGATTGGTTATAACCTTCGCTCCGTAGGCCTTACAGACCTCCACGGTGTCATCTGTAGATCCAGAATCAATCACAACAATTTCATCAGATACCGCTTGTGCAGCTTTCAAACATTTTGCAATGTGATGACCTTCGTTGAAGGTAATAAGAACAACAGACAGCCCTTGACCCATGGTTTAGCGAGTTGTATTCCACATAAAAACATTCGGATTATCCTTGAAGGGAGTGAGGTCTTTTACCGCGATTAACAACCCTAAATCTACCAACCACAACACGCCACCTCCGCCAATGGTAGAAGTGTATATGACAGGAACTTTTAAGTCTGTTCCCAAGTACATGCGGTGAACACCGAACAATCCCAAGCTAACGTCAAGACCAATGGCAACGGCTCTTTGGTTGTCAAATGTTCGAAGCTTTTGTATGATTTTTCTGTTGTTGAATTTCGTTAGAGAAGCACCTTTCGCACAACCTATGTTGTTTGCTGAATCTTGAGCAAACGTTGATATTCCGAAGAACAAAAAGCCAAGCAACAATACAGTGCGCATCTTACGAGTGTTGTTTAATCAGGGCTTCCACCTTGTCAACCATATTCTTTGAACCAATAAAAAGCGGAGAACGTTGGTGCAAATCGGTAGGGACAATTTCCATAATTCTGCGGTGTCCGTCAGTGGCTTTTCCACCCGCCTGCTCAACAATGAACGCAAGCGGATTGCATTCGTATTGCATACGCAATTTTCCACTTTTGTTTTTCGTGGTGCTCGGATAAATGTAGATTCCGCCTTTGATTAAGTTTCTGTGAAAATCTGAAACAAGTGAACCAATGTAACGCGCAGAATATGGACGATCAGTTTTTTTATCGTCTTCCTTGCACCAGGAAATGTATTCTTGAACACCTATTTCGCACGCGTTTAAATTCCCTTCGTTCATGCTATAAATAGCGCCATCTTCAGGAATTCTCATGTTAGGATGTGAAAGGAAAAACTCACCAATACTTGGTTGAAGCGTGAAGCCGTTCACGCCGTGTCCTGTTGTGTACACCAACATGGTACTGCTTCCATAAATAATATATCCGGCAGCAACTTGTTCATCTCCCTTCTGAAGAAAGTCGTTCACATTTGCGAGATCTCCAATGCTACTCTTTCTTCTGAATATGGAAAAAATAGTTCCTATGCTAACGTTCACATCAATGTTCGAAGAGCCATCTAACGGATCGAACAAAATCACATACTTCGCTTTCTTGCAACGTTCTAAATCAAACGCGAAATATTTTTCATTCTCTTCACTTCCTGCTCCTGCTACCTGTCCGCCCCAACGCATCGCATTCAACAACGTTTCGTCAGAGAAAACGTCCAACTTCATTTGCGTTTCGCCCTGAACATTAATGTTCGCGGCTACACCCAAAATATCTTGAAGCCCCGCTTTGTTCACCTTGTGATTAATGATCTTTCCTGCAATTCCAATGTCGGAAAGAAGTCGCGTTAAATCGCCTGATGCATAAGGAAAGTCTGACTGACGTTCCATTACGAATTCACTAAGTGTTACCAATGCTGCCATGTTGCTAATTTAAGCTGAATGAGTTACTTGTTGGGAAATAGAATGCTAGTCAATTCAATAAATTGTTCAACCGATAATTGCTCCGGTCTTTTGTTGAACAAATCGTTCTCGGAAGTAATGCCCGGTTGAAGCAACGACTTAACCGAATTGCGAATGGTTTTTCTGCGCTGATTGAACGCCAACTTCACTACTTGTTTAAATTCTTTTTGTTGGGAAGTCACCAATGGAGCTGGTCTGCGCTGCATACGTAGCACGCCGCTTTTTACTTTGGGCGGAGGATTGAAAACTTCCGGCTCAACGGTGAAGAGATATTTGATTTCATAATGCGCTTGAAGCAATACCGACAAGATGCCGTAGTCTCTGCTTCCAGGGCCCGATGCTATGCGCTCTGCAACCTCCTTCTGGAACATACCAACTAATTCAGGAACGCATTCCCACTCGTCTAAAACTTTGAATAAAATTTGCGAAGAGATGTTGTACGGAAAATTTCCAACCACACAAAAATTATCGCCGAAGCTCTCTTTCAAATTCATGCGAAGAAAGTCTTCCTCGAAAATTCTTCCGCGAAGTGCCGGGTAGTAAGCATTCAAATAAGCCACGGACTCGTTGTCTAATTCCACCACAGACGTCTCGTAAGGCATTTTCATTAAGAACTGAGTAAGCGCGCCAGTGCCAGGACCCACCTCAATAATTTTCTTCGTTTCGCCTACGCCTGTAATGGCTTCAGCAATTCTTTCGCAGATAGACAAATCCAATAGGAAATGCTGACCTAGGTGTTTTTTCGGACGTACGTTCACACTACAAAGCAAAGCGAAAAACACGATACTTGGGTTCCATTTGTTGAACATTGTAAAGTGAAAAAGTACTGGATTGAAAAAGTGTTTGTCCCGAAAATTGATTTAGTTTCGAGAAGTGGTAAGCTATCTCGATATAATTCTAGTCCTCATCGTTGCATGGGCACTTTGGCGCGGTTGGATGAACGGCTTTGTTTCAGAGCTCTTTTCATTCCTTGCTTTTTTCGTTGGAATATACGCAGCCGTGTATTTATCTGAAACTGTAGCGAAGATGATTGGTGCAACAGATGGCTCCATGAGCACGCGTGTTGCGGTGTTCCTGGGCATTTTCTTAGTGGTGGTTATTGGAATGTATTTCTTAGGAAAGCTCATTTCGAAAAACATCAAAGGTGGCGGCGAAAAATGGAACAAAGCTTTAGGGGCTACATTTTCATTGGCGAAATATTTACTGGGAACCAGTTCGCTCTTCGTTATGTTGCATGCGCTCGACGATAAGTTTCACATGATTCCGCAATCGCAAAAAGACGCTTCTGTAGTGTATGAACCGGTGAACGATTTTTCAAAAACTGTCATTCCTGCTATCGAAGATTTCGATAAGCATCTTCCGGAAAAAGAGGCTTAAGAGCGAATGCGCCATTCGTTCGGATAGTTATTGTTCAAGCGGGTTCCAACAACTTTGCCCCATCCAATGTTTTGTTGTTCGAAGGTGACTAAAACAAAGCCCGCCTCGGCTTCAACCTGAATCACTTCTTTCTTCAAATAGCGAATCACGTCTTCGTAAGACAGCTCGAGCTTCTTAACCGAATCCGCTTCAATGCCAGTATTGGCAATGCCTTGACCGGGAATGAATTTATCTTTCATGAATTCACCAACGATCGTTCCAGCATTCGCATTGGGAAGCAAAGCGCGCCAAATTTCTTTGAATGTATGTTGAAGGGTATCGAGAAAAACCAAGCCCTTTTCATTTTTCACAAGCGTAACATCTTCGCGAATAAAGGCATTCACTGTTGCCCGTTCTTTTGCATTCAGCGCAACAATTTTCATGTTTGGTTTGAAACGCGTTTTTCCCGATTGTCCTTCTGGCTTTTTCAAAAGCGTACAGAAGAATCCTTCTCCAGGTGTGTTGTGCGGAAGCATTCTGTACCCCTCGCCAGCAGCGCATTTCACGACATCTACTTTCCAACCCGATTGCATTTCAACGGGTATGTTTTCAAGTTGAAATTCTTCGGTTAGGTAGGAAATGATTTCTTCATTTTCTTCTGGAGCGAAGGTGCAGGTGGAATACAATAAGTATCCGCCTGGTTTTAATAACCGAACAGCCTCCTCTAAAATCTCATGCTGACGCACCGCGCAAGTGTGAGCGAAGGATTCTTTCCATTCACCACGGTAGTCGACTTGCTTGCGGAATAATCCTTCTCCGCTACACGGGGCATCTACAGCAACCACATCGAAGGCATGCGTAAACGGAATTTTATTCGGATACATGCCCAAAGTGAAGACATTCGGAATGCCCCATTTGTCAAGGTTTTCACGAAGAATACTCAACCGCTGAGGCATCACTTCATTCGACACCAACACGCCTTTTTCGCCGAGTAGGGTGGAATAGATTAAGCTCTTTCCTCCGGGTGCAGCGCAGAGATCGAGCACGGCCGGATTTTCAATTTCTTGAATGGCTTGCTGAAATAAATGTCCAATTAGCATTGAATTCGCTTCCTGCGAATAATATCCTCCAGCGTGGTAGTGCGGATCAAAAGTGAATTTAGGACGCTCTTCCAGCAACAATCCAAGAGCATTCCATGCAACAGGATTACCTTGAATGGAAGTGTGTTTAAACTTCTTCGGATGCTTTAAGACAGAGGTCTGAATCTCACGGTCGTAGGCGGGAATCATGAGTTCCCACTGATGAGGGAATTGCGTTTTTAAGCGATTGACAAAGGCCTCAGGCAAGTTCATTCTTCTTCCTCGTATTCTTGTTTTTCTTGAAGCCACTTGGGTGTCTTCTTCTCTTTTTCAGCTTTCGCTTC
>CANKYR010000036.1 GCA_947488195.1 Flavobacteriales bacterium | reverse complement strand
AGGCCGAGTGCGTTCATTAAAAAAGGATAAACAGAATTCTGTTTCAACAACAACCAAAAGATCCAAATAATAGGTGCTCCAACCATCGCGGAAAGAACTGTTTGTGCATTCACCTTCGACCACAACCAACGCGCAATAAACACAGGTCCTACGCCGGCAGTAAAGAGAAAAATGGTAGCGAATAGTTCCGCTGTTGTTTTTCCAACAAACAACCAAAGAGCGGATATTCCTATCGCGAGGATCATGGTTCCTAAGCCATAAGCCTTTTCATTGTAGTCGTTCGATAACATTGGACGTATGACCCCTGCATAAATTAAGCTAGCACCCCAGTGGTTCGCGCTGAACATAGCTTGAAAGGCATTCATAATTATAAATGAAATGAACAAACTGTTGATCCAACTCCAACCAGTTGTTGAATGATAAATCAACGGAAAGGTGAGAAGAATTCCTTGAATAAAATACGCTATGAGAAAGGAGAAAATCATATTTCTTCTCGATTCATTTCCGTTTTTAAGCGTCAATAACAACTGCCCTCTCATGTCTGGTAAATCCACAATAGTAGCGAACCACCAGAGCAATGTTATAGAGAGCAGAATGGTTTTGAGATTTAAATGGTCTGCCCAAGAGGCTAAATGATTTTCAGGGGCTGCGGAATAACCCGTTCCGGTTGTGAGTTGCACAACTAAATAGAAAATGGCGACAGCAAATGTCAAATATCCAAGAATTGCGTCAATTCGAATTCGGTTATACAGGGTATTGAAAAATACATTAACCGACAAAACAACTAAAGTGAAAATCGTAAATTTATGCTGGCTACTTGAATCAGGAAAGAGATATTCAGATAACGGTTGAATACCTACAGCGATAGCCAATGGCAGGATAAGGAATCCTAAATAAAGCCCTCTAAATCTAGCCAACGAAACGGCACCTTTCCCAATAAATCGATATGGAATGAGCTCACCTTCCGTTTTCAAAGGCATGCGTCCCCATGCCGGCGCAAAAAATATAGCCCCGAAAACAACAGCTAGAACCGATTGAAAATATAGGACAAGTAATTCGCTATGACTGCCAGAACTTGCGAAAAGACTGTTCACCACAAACAATCCTGAACTGGGAATGAGCGCACCTATAATTAAGAAAGAACTGATCTTTTTATCTGTAGAAAAAATCCTCCGCCTCATGAAGTGAAATTACGAAAAAAAAGAAAAAGGCAAAAAACTATTTTGCTTTGTCAATAATTTCTTGAACAACGCTTGGATCAAGTAACGTAGTCGTATCTCCAATAGCATCGAATTCCCCTTCCGCAATTTTCCTTAAAATTCGACGCATAATCTTTCCACTTCTCGTTTTCGGAAGTCCACTCACAAGGATAATTTTATCCGGCTTCGCTATCGGTCCAATCTGCTCACTTACTGTTTTCGTTATCGCATGAATTTGTTCCTGATCTTCTAAATGATGGTGCGGATTACAGATAACAAACGCATAAATCCCTTGCCCCTTGATGTCATGCGGATACCCCACCACCGCGCTTTCAATAACTCCGTGCGTATGATTAATAGCGTTCTCAACTTCAGCAGTTCCTATTCTATGTCCGCTTACGTTCAACACATCATCTACTCTTCCCGCCAAACGAAACATGCCGTTCTCGTCGCGGTAAGCGCCATCTCCTGTGAAGTAATAATTTTTATACGTGCTGAAGTAATTCAAAATGCAACGCTCGTGATCGCCATAAGTCGTTCTAATCATAGATGGCCATGACTGCTTGAAACAAAGATTTCCCGTTAAATCGTTTTCAAGAATTTCATTCCCTTTATCGTCTAACAAAACGGGAAGAACTCCCGGCATAGGCAACGTAGCAAACACCGGTTTCGATGGCGTTACTCCGGCTAAACTTGAGATCATAACACCGCCTGTTTCTGTTTGCCAGAACGTATCGACGACCGGACAGTTTCCTTTTCCAATTTTATCGTGATACCAATTCCAAGCTTCTTCGTTAATGGGCTCTCCAACGCTTCCGAGTATGCGCAACGAAGACAAATCTTTTCCTTCTAAAAATTCATCTCCGGCCGACATTAAACTGCGAATAGCCGTAGGTGCAGTATAGAAAATACTCACCTTGTGTTTCGCTACAATGTCCCAAAATCTTCCAGCATCCGGATAAGTAGGTATGCCTTCAAACATCAATGAAGTCGCGCCATTCAAGAGTGGGCCGTATATCAAATAGCTGTGTCCCGTTATCCAACCAATGTCTGCTGTGCAGAAATGAACGTCGCCTTCTTGGTACTGAAACACATTCAAAAAAGTATAGGCCGTCCACACCATGTATCCCGCAGTGCTGTGCACAACGCCTTTCGGTTTACCTGTGGAACCGCTCGTATACAAGATGAACAACGGATCTTCAGACTGAAGCGTTTCTCCTGGCTTCATGTAATTATTGGTGGAAAGAACACGTCCTTTCAATTCATTCCAATCGATATCTATTTCTTTTTTTTCGGTTGGAAGATTGAGGTAGTTGAACACCAATACATTTTTTATTTTTCTGGTTGAAGTCAATGCTTCATCCACTACCGCTTTTAACGGAATGGTCTTGTTACCTCGAAGTCCACCGTCCATGGTTATCACGAAATCTGCTTCGGCATCGTCTACACGATCTGCAATACTACGCGCGCTGAATCCACCGAAAATAACAGAATGCACCGCGCCAATGCGCGCGCAGGCGAGCACACTGAATACCAATTCCGGCACCATGCTCATGTAGATGCAAACGCGATCCCCTTTGTTTACACCCAACGTGCGAAGCATTTCAGCTGCAATACATACTTCTTTATGAAGTTCAGTGTACGTCAATGAACGTGCCTGAACCGAACGTTCATTCGGTTCCCAAATGAGCGCAACTTCATTTCCTTTTTCAGCAAGGTGTCTGTCCAATAAATTCTCAGTAATGTTCAATTCACCACCGTCGAACCATCGGGTTTTTGCATCGGCGAAAGTTCCCGAAAGAATAGTATCCCATTTCTTTTTCCAAGAAAAAGATTCAGCTATTTCACCCCAGAATTTATCTGGATTAGCAATGCTTTCGGCGTACACGGATTTATATTCTTCAAACGATTCAATTCGTTTCATAGTCGTCTATTTTGAAGTTCCAAGTTACATCATTGCTTTTAACTTAACTTTGATTCATGAAGGCTCTTGCAAGAATATTTCTCATCTTTTTATTGCAAAGTATTTGTGAGGGAGTTTTCGCTCAACCCAACCTTCCAACCGTAACATTGGCGCCGGTTTATTCTTTGCAGTTGCCAGCCGAACTACTTGAAACCTCCGGTATCACTCGTTTTCAGCAAGGACTTGTTACACACAACGACAATTCAGATGAGAATTTATATGTGATCGATACCTTGAATGGAGCCATTCTTCAAACATTTTCATTGAACGGAACTACCAATTTCGATTGGGAAGAAATCACCCAAGACAGTTTGTATTTGTATGTCGGAGATTTTGGAAACAATGCCGGAAGCCGAACAGACCTGCATATTCTTCGAATTGAAAAATCATCTCTTCTTGAAGGCGCGCCTGCAATAGATACCATTGCCTTTGCTTACGAAGATCAAACAGACTTCACTCCTTCCAACCAAAGCACAGCTTTCGATTGCGAGGCGTTTATTGCGGGAACAGACAGCTTGTTTCTCTTCACCAAGAATTGGAATGACCTATCAACCGTGTGTTACAGCGTGCCGAAGGTTCCAGGCAATTATATCGCGCAACGAAAGGATTCTTCTGCGGTAAACGGACTCATAACAGGAGCAACCTATCTTCCAAACAAAAGACTCATTATCCTTTCCGGATATTCTTCTTTGCTTCAACCGTTCATGTATCTCTTGTTCGATTTTGAAGGAACCGATTTCTTCTCTTCCTTCCAACAGAAAATAAATCCGTCTCTGAATTTTCACCAGGTGGAAGGAGTATATACCTCTAACGGAATAGACGTTTATCTCACCAATGAATACTTCAGTCAAAGCTTTATTACAACTCAGCAGAAGTTGCACAAATTCGATTTGACTCCGTTACTCGGAGATTACCTTTCTGGAAACAACATTGATTCCGAGTCTTCGGAAATTCGCATCTATCCCAATCCGGCCAAAGATACCGTTCACATTCAATCTCCGAACAAGTCCTTGTGTCTGGAAATGAGGAATAGCGAGGGAAAGCTGGTTTTGAAGTCTCGGATTCGAAGCCATTCAGACCTCGATGTTTCCGACTTACCAAATGGCAGGTATTTCATTTCCATAAAGGATTATCCACCGCTTTTTTCGCTGATAATCAGCAGATAGATGTCCGTGAACCGAGCTGTGTTAGTAAGTCAATTCGACTTAACACGGGCTTCATATTCACCTTTGTAACTTCCTCTTACCAAAACAACACTCTTATGGAATCGAACGAATACTTATTCTTAAAAGCACGCATTAAGGCGGTAAATCCTACCTGGTCTGAAGCAGATGTAGAAAACGAAGTGAAGCGCCTAGTGCACGGCACAGGTGAAATGGAAGACGCCGACGAAGGCTGTCTGTACTGCGGATCTTAATTCTCTTTATTTAAAAAAGATTGAGCAAGGGCCAAGTGCCCTTGTTTTTTTTGCGCATCCATTTTGTTCAGCAAAGCCACCATCATACTCAAGCGATAATTCCGCGCGAGAAAGGGAGTATTGCGTTCAATGAAATTCCAAAAAAGCGCGTCCCAAATCTTCTCCCAAGGCTCTCCCTTTTTGTAGTTGCTCATTTTATAAATGTAATTCGAACCGCTCATGTAAGGCTTCGTGCTCATGAGCCCGCCGTCTGCAAACTGCGACATTCCATATACATTCGGAACCATAACCCAGTCATAGGCATCTATGTAAAAAGTCATGAACCATTCGTATACCTCATGCGGATGAACTTCGCTCAGCAACATGAAATTTCCTAAGATCATCAAGCGCTCAATGTGATGTGAATAGGCATTCTTGAGAAGTCCTTCCAAACAGTCGTCAATCGGACGAATACCGGTACTCGCATCCCAAAATCCATTCGGTAATTTTCGATCGTGTTGAAAGAAATTCGAAGTGCGCTCTTGCACGCCCTTCAGCACATACACCGCACGAATGAATTCGCGCCATCCCAAAATCTGACGCACGAATCCTTCCACATTATTCATCTCGGCATTTGAATCCAACGCCGCTTGAACACACTCCTGCGGAGTGAGCAATCCAATGTTCAAATACGGAGAAATCACAGAATGAAACAGCCACGCTTCTTGCGGCACAATCGCATCTTGGTAGGTGCCGTATTCAGTTATTTTATGTTGAATGAAATAGCGCAAAGCCGCTTTCGCTTCATCTCTTGTAACGGCGTAAATGAAGTTCTCGGAACTGCCCACATGCTTCGCGAAATGCGCTTCTACGTAAGTTGTCGCTTCAACCACAAATGCATTTTGTGTTGAAGAATACGGTTCTGGAAACTGCATGCCCTTCGGGGCTTTCGCTCTGTTCTCGGTATCAAAGGTCCACTTTCCGCCAACAGGCTCTCCAGAAGGCTCTAACAGCACCTGACGCTTCTTTCTTTCGTGAATGTAAAAGTCATTCAAGAAGAATTTTTTCTTGCTGAAATAATCGCGAAGCTCTTCTTCCGAATTATAGAAATTCGGCGAATCGAATCGCTTCGTCGCAAGACTTAATCGTTGCGCCCACTTGTTTATTTTTTTTTCTAGGTTGAAATCAACCGTGTCAATCCACAACAATTCCTTCGCCCCCAAAGACTTCAATTCAGTTTCAATTTGAAGGGAAGAGGCTTCGCTGTGTGAAAGGTATTTCCAGTTGGAAGAAGAGGCAGATTGTTCTTCCAAAAAAGCCTTCATGCTTGCGCGATGCAAGATGATTTTTTTCTTGTGGAAGCGATATTGTGAAAAGAAGAGGGAATCTTCAATGAGCAAAAGACAATCGCACGAACGGAAGAGTTCGTGCTCTTCGAACAGCTGGTGCGGAAAGACCAAGCCTATCTTCATTTCCTTTTGGAAATTTTATTGTTGGAAACGCTTCGCTGACGGGTGCATTTAAAGCGACTGTCGTCGTTCAGCGACTCTGTGCGCTGCATAACATGCTTCGTTGCTCTTCCTTGCACACGGGCGCGCCACATGCGGAAAGAGGTGGCCTTCATTTCTTTGCGCATAAGCGCAATGACTTCTGCTTCGCTAACGCCGAACTGTGCGGTAATAGCGTCGAATGGCGTGCGGTCTTCCCATGCCATTTCAATGATTCGATCAATGTCTGTTTCAGATAACATGACTTAGAAACAAGCCATGCGGTCGTTTGTTTTTACAAACTGCTTAAAATGCTCACTAATTCAGAACGAACGCGAATTAAACGCGCTTGAATAGCTGCGCCATCGGTCTCGTTTACTTTCTGACGAAGTGCGTTCTTCGCGCCTTCCAGCGTGAATCCTTGCACACGCACCAACTCGTGAATCTTCTTGAACAACTCAATGTCTTTCTTCGAATACATGCGATTGCCCTTGCTGTTCTTGCGTGGTTGCAATTGCGGAAATTCCTTTTCCCAAAAACGTAAAAGAGAGGCGTTCACATCAAACATATCAGCAACTTCAGAGATGCTAAAATATATTTTTTCTATTTCGAAGGTCTTAGACATAATTAGTCGAAACTTTGGTTGGCATTGGCAGCACGCTGCAATACCTCTTCGTACTGCTCTGGCGTAATGTCGTTGTAAAAGTAAAACGCCGGATCTACTTTTTGACCGTTTCTCATAACTTCATAATGCAAGTGCGGACCCGTAGATGCCCCTGTATTGCCTACAAGCCCTATCAATTGGCCTCTTTTGACTTTTTCGCCTTGACGAACTAGAAGCTTGCTCATGTGAGCATAAAGTGTCTGATACCCGTATCCGTGCTGGATTACAGCGTTATTTCCATATCCCGTATAAATACTTTCCGTTTTTTCAACAACGCCGTCTCCAGTGGCATAAATCTCGGTGCCAATATCTGCCGTGAAGTCCAATCCAGTATGCAATTTTGCCACCTTGTAAATCGGATGAATACGATATCCGAATCCGGAAGAAATACGCTCCAAATCTTTGTTTGAAATAGGTTGAATGGCGGGAATACTTTGCAACATGGCGTCTTGACCGCGCGCCAACGAATAAATATCCTCGTAAGATTTGCTTTGACTCACAAACATCTCTTGCAGTTTCCGAATGCGGAACAACGTTTCTTCAACGTCTTTGTCTGTCGCGAAGTCATTGTGAGTCTTCGATGAAAGTCCAGAATACTTGCGGGCGTAGGGTTCAGCTCCGAAGATAGAACGATAAACATTTTCATCTCTTCGTTCTAGATCTGTGGCAAACAATTCCAACGTGTCAATCTTACGGTTGAATGTTTCAATCTGCGTTTCCAGATAATTAATCTTTTTCTCCAGTTGATCGGTCTCGGGATCTTTGAAGAATGACGCGTAAAGCACAATACCAATTCCACCCAATACCACGCCTGCAAGTAAATAGCGTGTTACAATCCACGCGTAATCGCGAATGGTGTACGTTATAGCCTCGTAATTGAGGGTATTCGGATTGAAGATGTATTTGTACTTGAATTTCTTCATGCCTTGCGAATTTACGTTACTTTTTTTAATCGCTTCTTCCCTTGTGAGATGTAAATTTGCTCGCATGATGACAGCTCAAGAGATTCGCCAAACTTTTTTAGACTTTTTCAAATCGAAAGGTCACCACATTGTTTCGTCTTCACCAATCGTGGTGAAGGGCGATCCTACGCTTATGTTTACCAACGCGGGAATGAATCAGTTCAAAGATTTATTTCTAGGTCACGGAATCATAGAGCACAAACGCATTGCGAACTCTCAAAAGTGTCTTCGTGTGAGCGGAAAGCACAACGACTTGGAAGAGGTAGGTGTAGATACCTATCACCACACCATGTTCGAAATGTTGGGCAACTGGTCGTTCGGAGATTACTTCAAGGAAGAGGCCATCACGTGGGCATGGGAGTTATTGACTGAAGTGTACAAACTTCCGAAAGACAGATTGTACGTAACAGTTTTCGAAGGCGATGAAAAGGAAGGATTGGAATTCGACCAAGAGGCTTTCGACATCTGGAAACGCTGCATTGCAGAAGACAGAATTTTAAAAGGAAATAAAAAAGACAATTTTTGGGAAATGGGCGAAACGGGTCCATGCGGTCCGTGCAGCGAAATTCACATTGACATTCGAAGCGACGAAGAGCGTGCGAACGTTGACGGGAAAGCGTTGGTGAACGATAGTCATCCGCAAGTGATTGAAATTTGGAACAACGTTTTCATGCAATTCAATCGCAAATCGAGCGGAGAGTTAGAACCTCTTCCAAACAAGCACGTCGATACAGGAATGGGCTTCGAACGTTTGTGCGTTGCCCTTCAAGGCAAACAATCGAACTACGACACCGATGTGTTCTCGCCATTGATTGAGCGCATTTCAAAAATATCTGGTGTTGCTTATACGCGCACCGATTCGAAACAAGACATTGCCATTCGTGTGATTGCAGACCACGTGCGCGCTGTTTCTTTTTCTATTGCAGACGGACAACTTCCTGCAAGCGGTGGAGCGGGATATGTGATTCGAAGAATCTTACGCAGAGCCATCCGTTACGGATACAGTTTTTTGAATAGAAAAGAGCCATTCATTTTTGAATTGGTAGATGTCCTTGCAGCAGAGATGGGCGGTTTCTTCCCAGAAATTGTTTCCAACAAAGATTTGGTGAAGCGAGTGATTCGTGAGGAAGAAGAAAGTTTCTTGCGTACACTCGACAAAGGCATTCAATTGTTAGACGATCACTTGAGCAAAGGCGCTTCAGTGTTAGATGGAAAGACTGTATTCGAATTGTATGATACCTTCGGATTTCCTTTCGACTTAACGTCGTTAATTGCTTCTGAAAAGGGCGTGGGCGTAGATGCTACAGGATTCGAAGAAGAGTTAGCCAAGCAAAAAGAACGTAGTCGCAGTGCTACGAAATTAGAGACCGACGACTGGGTTGAATTGCAAGCAGGAGATCCAACATTTGTTGGATACGATTCGTTGGAATGCGAAACGAAAATTCTGAAATACAGAAAGATTAAAGCGAAAGGAAAAGAGAGTTTTCAATTGGTGTTGAGCAACACGCCTTTCTACGCGGAAGGCGGCGGACAAGTGGGAGACACCGGTGTTTTGAAAACCATTAACGAGAGCATTACTGTCATAGACACCAAGAAAGAAAACAACCTAAGTGTTCATTTTGTAGAGCAACTTCCAGAGAATGTAAACGCAACTTTTACTGCGGTTGTAGATCGCACGAAGCGTGAAAGCTCACAACGCAATCACAGCGTAACGCACTTGTTGCACGAGGTATTGCGCGAAGTGTTGGGAACGCACGTAGAGCAAAAAGGATCGTTGGTGAATGCAGATTATTTGCGTTTCGACTTTTCGCATTTCGCGAAAATGACCGACGAAGAATTGAAGCAAGTAGAGCAATTGGTGAACAGCCGCATTCGCGCAGCTTTCCCATTGAATGAAAATAGAAACGCAACCATGGACGAAGCGAAAGCTCAAGGTGCCATGATGTTGTTTGGTGAAAAATACGGATCAACGGTTCGTGTAATTCAATTCGGAAACAGCGTTGAATTGTGCGGAGGAACACACGTTCAAAAGACCAGCGATATTCGTTCATTCCAGATAACATCGGAAGCTGCAGTTGCTGCAGGTATTCGCAGAATTGAAGCCATTACTGCAGATGCTGTTGATTCGTTGTTGGAAGAAGAACGCAACGAATTAGAAGCCGTTCGCGCCTTGGTGAAAAACAAAAATGCAAGCAAAGCAGTTGAAGATTTGCTGAGCAAGTTTTCTAGTCTTGAAAAAGAATTGGATGCCTTCAAGCACGAGAAAGCCATGCAAATGAAATCGGTGTTGAAGGAAAAATTCACCGAAAAAAATGGAATGAGTGTCTTGATTGATCAAGTAGATTTAGACGCGAATGCAATCAAGGATATTTGTTTCCAATTGAAATCAGAAATTCCAAATGCGTTTATTTTGTTGGCGAATGTTCAAGGCGGAAAGCCAACCATATCATTGGCTTTAAGCGATTCGTTGGTGAACGATAAGAAATGGAATGCCGGTCAGCTTGTTCGTGAATGGGCGAAAGCCATTAAAGGCGGCGGTGGTGGACAACCGTTTTTCGCAACGGCTGGAGGAAGCGATGAGTCAGGATTGCCGGCGGCTTTGCAATTGGCAAATGAGTTTATTTCTGCTTCTTAACAAACGCCGCTCTTGAAAGCGGTACATACGATTCCTTTTCACCCAACTGAACTTGTTTATCGCCTTCAATAATTCTGTGGGAATAGTGCGCCAATTGCCCCGTTTCAACACAGATAGCGTGAACCTTTGTTACATATTCCGCAATAGCCAACAAATGAGGCATAGGCCCGAATGGCTTGCCGGTATAGTCCATATCTAATCCCGCAACAATAACGCGAACACCCATGTTTGCCAATTGATTGCAAACTTCTGGAAGTCCATCATCGAAGAATTGCGCTTCATCTATACCAATCACTTCCGCTGTTGAAGCAAGCAATAAAATTTGAGAAGAATGTTCAACAGGAGTAGAGCGAATTGTTGTTCCCACATGACTCACCACTTCCTCTTCGCTGTAGCGAACATCTAATTTCGGTTTGAAAATTTCAACATTCATCTTCGCGAATTCCGCGCGCCTTAAACGACGAATCAACTCTTCCGTTTTTCCAGAAAACATACTTCCACACACGACTTCAATCCAGCCGGCGCTTCTTCCTCTATTTACGGTGTTTTCTAAAAACATGGGAGTCAAAGATACAATTCTTCGAAAGATGTTTCACAAGATACTTCGTAAGATACTTCGTAAGATTTTTCAAAAGATGTAGTACAAGATGTTACAAACGATTTTTTAAAAGATGTAGCACAAGATTTTCCAAAAGATGCCTTCGGCAAGCAATTATCTAGCGAAGCTTCTTTCGCAGAATCTTGTGAAACATCTTACGAAGTATCTAACGCTTAAGTGCGAATCTCTGATTTAGACTTCTTCCTGTTAAGCGTTAAGGCATACTGAAACATAAACCCTCTCGGCGCTTCTGGCTTCGCAGGACGAATGGTTACGAAGGCGTTGGTGATGTTCGTTATTTGAAGCGTGAAGCGATGACCGTTCTTTATGTATCCACCACGAAGATCTATGATGGCTGAAGGTCCACTGAAGTCTTTTCTGAATTGTGCCAAGCCTGGAACGAAGATTTCGAAAATGGAATCGACTTTCTCCATGTAACTATACGCTCGTATTCCCGCGCCAATGGTGAACCCTTCCGGAGATTGTGCGTCAATGTTGAACTTGCCCATGTGGCGGTAGCGATACTTCAAGATAGGCGTTCCTGCGCCGCGTTCGTCGGTTGCGAAGGATTGAATGGCGTATTTAACGTATGGTGCGAATGATTTTAATTCCGGAGAAATGTTCATGTCGATCGGACAGATATACGTGTAACCTCCGTTCAAATTCACTTTCCACTTACCAATGTAACTGTCTCCATTTATTGAAAGTTCAACACCTCCAATTTGCGCGTCGGTAATGTTTATGCTCTTGAATCCAAATCCGAAAAGCGGATCAGAAGGAGCGCCCCATTGATCGAACGAAAACTCCAATAAGTTTTTATATCGAGTGAGGAAGAAAGCAGCGTCGGCAGATGCATCCCATTCACCAATTTTTATCTTTTGCTTCACGCCAATTTCAGCGCCCCAGCCTTGTTCTGGACGAAGATCTGGATTTGGATAAATGCGAATGATGTCGAGGTTGGTATTCACGAAGCGCTCGGCCGGAGAAGGGAAACGGAATCCTTGTCCGATGGAAGCGCGAAGAAAAGTGTTCTTTCCTGCTTCGTAGTTAATACCCGCTCTTCCTACAGGAATCGAGCGGACAACCATTTGATCTAAACGGAACATTTCCATACGAGCACCTGCGCTGAATTGAAATTTCTTCCAAGGCTGATCGAACTGGACATAAGCTCCTGCGAAATTTCCTGCATGCCTTCCACCTAAACCACCATCATCGAAGAAGAATTGCGTGCCGGTTAATCCAGTCACTAAAGTCCCTTTCGATTTGGTGTTGTGTTGAAATTGGTATTCAGTACTAATTAAGTTAGTAGCCGGATACCAGTCTTTTCCTCCCACTTGAAGGGTGTAGTAATATCTTCCACGAAGGGTGTGCTTGTTCGCTTTTTTATCGAAGGCTGTGAACCACGGATCAATGTTGGCCCAGAGGTCGTTTAAGTTTAAAAGAGTCGTCGTGCTGTATGGTAAATAAGAATCTGTTCCGGTTCCCTTCCACATAAAAAAGAAACCTTGTTTTTGATGCATGATGTTTCCATCTAAACCTGCACTTCTTCTTCCATTCTTCCAGATTTTTCGTGTGCGAAAAGAAATGCGTTCGCGGTCTTCGTATTCGCCATTCAACCAGCCCACACTGCGCAATACATTTCCACCTACAACCAAATCAATTCCATTCTTCAAACGCTCTTTGTGGCGGAATTGCAATCCACTTTGATAAGGTATGCGATTGCCTGTCCACCAAGCCATAGATGCGTCGCGCGGTTTGTCGTAGGTCGTTCCAAATGTTGAAACAAATGTTTCAGGTTCTTTTCCGGGATAAGCGGTGCGGACGTGAATAACGCCGTTCAATGCCGCGCTTCCGTATTGCACAGACGACGCGCCTTTCACCACTTCAATTTGTTCGGCTAATTCGAGCGGAACATAATTCCATTTAATGTCGTTGCGATCAGCTGTAATCAGAGGCTGGTTGTCTACAATAAGCAACACGCGTGTTCCTGCTCCAAAGGCATAGCCACTTCCTCCGCGAATGCTCGCTTGTCCGTCTATTATCGTAAGCCCAGGCAAACGCTCCACTGCCTTCGCTAAATCCGGAGTAATACGCTGAATGAGTTCGGTAGATTTAATGACATCAATGCTTAGGGTTTGCAATTCGAGCGCTTGCAAGTACCGCGAAGAGCCAATAACAACCGTTCCGGTTGAAGAACTTTGCGTTTTCAAGAAGATGCTCACCCCACCGTCGTACATTTCATTTTTTACAGCCCATGTGCTATCGGCATGGCCGATGTGCTTAATCGTGATTGAATCAAGGATATCGACTTTATTTAATCTGGAAGTTCCAGACAAATCGGTAACACCAATGGTCACCCCTTTAGAAAACACCATTGCGCCGGGCAAGGGCTCGCGAGAGGTCTCGTCGAATATGCGAACCTTTAATGTCTGCGCCGAAAGCGAAGTGGCAATAATTGTTAAGAGAAGGATAAGGCGGAAACGCATTTTGCGAAGATAGGAAGATTCTTCGAAGGCGCGTTACAAGGTTCTACGAAAGGTACTGAGGAAGGTCGCTACGCGAAGCGTCCTTGCAACGCACCTTCGTAGACCTTCTGAAAGACCTTGTAAAACACCTTCATAGACCTTCCGCAGGATCTTGTAAAACACCTTCTTCAGTCCTTCGAGTTATTACTCAAAAACGAAATACATATCTCATTAAACTCCACCGGCTTCTCAATATTCACCACATGACCGCTGTTGGGAACAACGATGAGTTCAGAGGAAGAGAATCGCATAGCGAGTTTTTTTATGGAGGGAAGAAACATATGGTCTTCTGCGCCCATGACGTAGAGCGTCTTTGCGGGGGTTTCTTTTTTTCGGAAGGAAGAAAGGAGCGGATTCACTTGAGTAACCAATCCGAACCACTTTTTGAATTCGGTTTGCTCGAGTTTTTTCGCTTCTTGAATGAATAAGTTTCGCGCTTCAGAATTGCTTTTTTTCGGCATGATAATGAACGCGAAAAGTTTGTAAAGAATGAGATAGGGAATCAGCGACTTGAAGGTTTGCCCAAATCGCATGAGAAATTGTCCGCGAAGATTGAGCTTCATGGTTGCTCCCGCTAAAATCATAGATTTAACTAAAGTAGTAGCCCGTTCGCTAATGTCACGAATGACAATGGTTCCCATGGAAATTCCAACGAAGTGGGTGCATTTGATTTTCAAATGTTCAAGCACTTCAATGACTTCGTTTCCTATTTCTTCGAAGTTGTATTTTTCTTTTTTAAGTGGACGAACATTTTTCGATTGTCCATGTCCGCGTAGATCAATGAGTAAAACGTTGAAGTGTTTTTGAAATGCGCGTATCTGTTTGAACCAAATGGCGCTGCTTCCTCCAGCTCCGTGAATGAAGGTTACCCATTCATTCGAGCTATCATGATTGAAAATGGAATAGTGAAGAATTTGTTCGTTGGAAGAATTGATCACGCCCCTAGAGATTGTGCTGCTTCTTTTCCAACCAACTCAAGTGCTGTACGCACCATTCCGGCCACATCGTAACCACATTCTGCATACAATTGATCTTGTGTTCCGTGTTCTATGTATTGATCAGGAATTCCCAAACGCTTCACTTGTGAAGTGTATCCGTTATCGGCCATGAATTCAATCACAGCGCTTCCCATTCCACCTTGAACACATCCGTCTTCAACAGTTACCACATGCTTGAATTTTCCGAAGACTTCATGAAGCATTAATTCATCAATCGGCTTCGCGAAACGCATATCGTAATGTGCTGCCGAAATGCCTTGCTCTGCTAATGCTTCGCATGCCTTCACGGCGTAATTTCCAATTGGACCTATCGTTAAAATAGCAACATCATCACCAGACTTTACCTTCCTTCCGGTTCCAACTTTAATTTCTTTCATAGGTGTTTTCCAGTCGGTCATAACACCGTTACCTCTCGGATAACGAATGCTGAATGGACCTTGATCTGGAAGCTGTCCGGTGAACATCAAATCGCGCAATTCACTTTCGTTCATTGGGCTTGAAACAACCATATGAGGAATACAACGCATGTATGCTAAGTCATATGCACCGTGGTGCGTAGGGCCGTCGGCACCTACCAGTCCACCGCGATCTAAACAGAAAACAACATTTAATTTTTGAATGGCAACGTCGTGAATGACTTGGTCATAGGCGCGTTGCATAAAGCTTGAATAAATATTACAGAAAGGAACCAGTCCTTGTGTAGCCATTCCCGCAGAAAAAGTCACCGCGTGCTGCTCTGCAATTCCTACGTCGAAGGCACGCTTAGGCATAGCCTCCATCATCAGTTTCAACGAGCAGCCACTTGGCATTGCTGGAGTAACACCGACAATCTTTTCGTTCTTCTCTGCTAATTCAATAATGGTATGTCCGAATACATCTTGGTACAACGGTGGTTGAGGATTCTTCGGAACAACTTTTACAATTTCACCGGTTTCTTTGTTGAACAATCCGGGCGCATGCCACTTCGTTGGAGAGCCTGCCTCTGCTGGCGCGTAGCCCTTTCCTTTCTTTGTAACGCAGTGCAAAATTTTCGGGCCAGGAATGTCTTTCAAATCGCGCATCACCTTCACCATATAATCTACATCGTGCCCGTCAATTGGACCGAAGTATCTCCACTTCAACGATTCGAAATAATTACTTTCCTTAATTAAGGTGCCCTTCAGCGCTTCTGAAATCTTGTGTGCAATGTGTTGCGCATTCGGTCCGAATTTCGAAACCTTTCCCAACAACTGCCACACATCGTCTTTCACTTTATTGTAAGTGTGCGACGTGGTAATGTCTGTAAGGTATTCTTTCAATGCACCCACGTTCGGGTCAATGCTCATGCAATTGTCGTTCAAAACGACAAGCACGTTGCAATCCGCTGTAGATCCATGGTTCAGACCTTCGAAGGCGAGACCTGCAGTCATGGCTCCATCGCCAATAACAGCAATGACCTGACGGTCTTTTTCTTCTTTTACTTTACTTGCAACAGCCATTCCGACTGCGGCAGAGATAGAAGTCGAACTGTGTCCAACTCCGAATGTATCGTATTCGCTTTCGCTTCTTTTCGGGAAACCCGAAAGTCCTTTGTAAATTCTATTTGTGTGGAAATTGTCTCGTCTTCCTGTAAGGATTTTGTGTCCGTATGCTTGGTGACCAACATCCCAAACCAATTGATCATAGGGTGTTTCGAACACGTAATGTAGGGCAACGGATAATTCAACCACTCCTAAGCTAGCTCCGAAGTGTCCACCTTTTTCAGAAACAATGTCAACGATATACTGACGAAGTTCTGTACATAATTGTTTGAGTTGCTCGTCTTTTAAACCTTTGCGAAGGGCAATGGGATTATCGAATTGAGCGAGTAGAGGGCCTGGAGTGAAAGTCGACATAGTAGCAAAGTTAACACTTACGCTCCAAGTTTGTTCACCTTCGGCCTATTCGAAAATAAGTTTTCGGTGTGTTACGCTGTTTCCACTTTGAATTTGAACAAGGTAGAATCCAGCAGCTTGTTTCGGAATTGAAAAAGTATGTGTTCCCACACTTAGATTTCCGTTGTAAATCTGGTCAACGATTTCCCCTGCACTGTTAAACAAGACAACGCTGGTTTTCTTGTGAGCAGCGCTTCCAAGAACGAGGGTTGCCGCTTCGTTTGTTGGATTCGGATAAAGCGAAACTTCCAGAGGAGATTCTGTCATTTCAATATAATTTCCAAGCGTGTCTACAACTGTGATATTAATATCGTCGAGGTACAGATTATTTCCTCCGTAACTAATGAATTCATATTTCAATTGGAAATGATCGGTCATGTAATCTTGTGCTGTTAATACAAGCGTTTCGCCGCTCCATTGGTCAATGCCGCTTGGAGTGAAGGCCAAGTTAGTTCCTGTTCGGGTAGGTAAGTTAGTTGTGCCTTTGCGAATTCGAGCAAGTGTCCAAGACGCTC
>CANKYR010000035.1 GCA_947488195.1 Flavobacteriales bacterium | reverse complement strand
CAACACGCGAAGCAGCTGAACGAAGTTTAATATACCGAATTACGCCGTCTCTATGTTTTGCCTTTCGACCTTCTGCAACGTTCACTGCAATACTTCACCTCTTCCCAATTCTTCTCCCACTTCTTCCGCCAAGAATAAGGGAGTCCGCATACCGTGCAGATCTTAGAAGGCAGATTCGATTTCTTCATTGCAGCTCCTTCTTTATTTTTTTCCAAAACGAAAAGAACGAAGAGTATTCCCCCTTCACATTCGAAATCCAATCTCGTTCATCTTGAATTCCCACATACTTATTTAACGGATGCTCCTTAAAAATGAATTTAACATCAGCAACACTTTGCAAATCGTTGAACTCGCCTACATAAATTTGAATGTCTGAAATATTTTCTTTGGCTAAGTCAATACAAAACTGAATACTCTTTTCGGAAACAGGATATTTCTCAAACACTGAAGGTTCGAACAAAAGAATGCGAGCGCCGTCTTCTTCTATTCGCCAAAGAGGATCTAGGTTGTAAAAATTATATATGAAACACATTTCTCCATTCTGTAAAGTTGGAAAGGTGGTTTTCGGAAGTTTTGTCTTCAATTGAAAAGTTTCCAATTCTCTTAATTCTTTTGGAATTTCAATGGTTTCTATCTCCTCGTAGGAAACATCTAGAAAAGTGTTTGTCTGATTCGTGTTGCAATACTTATTGACATTCTCCTGATTCGCGAAGTAGAGTTTGTTACTCTTCGCACCGCACACCCATTGCCAACTCAACGCGTTACTTGCCCAATCGGCATCTAACAAATGGTAATACATCCATTGCGCCGGTTGAATCCATGCACATCTCCCTAGATTGGTTGCACACGATGCTACGTACATCCGCAGGTGATTGTGTAGATAACCCGTTCGGTAAAATTCGGAAACTCCTTTATCAATAGCCTCAATGCCAGTTTGTCCATTTATAATATTGACCGGCACACCACTTCGTTCGGAGCGAGGTTGAGAATTTCGAATGTCAGAATTTATATCAGCACCTCGCACAACCCAAGTTTGCTGCCAATAGTCTCTCCAAGCCAATTCCTTTGTAAAACTTTCTATAGCATCAATATCGTAACCTCTTTTCATTACGGAATCAAACACCTGTTTGGTGCTTATGACTCCTCTAGATATATAAGGAGATAAATAAGTTACTGCTCCAGACAGGTAGTTGCGCGATTTCCCATATTCAATGGGGTCTATATTTTTAATTCGCTCTTCCAAAGCTGCATAACTCAATTTCATATACTTATTCAATTTGCACGTTTAAAAAAGCCAAAAACGAATCCGTATAAAATCAAAAACATCTATTTTCTTTAAAAAAAAATCATGTTGTTTAAACAAATTTATAGTATAATT
Source organism: Flavobacteriales bacterium (assembly GCA_947488195.1). Taxonomy (GTDB): domain Bacteria; phylum Bacteroidota; class Bacteroidia; order Flavobacteriales_D; family Sanyastnellaceae; genus CAIZGX01. The sequence continues at coordinate 17,072 of CANKYR010000035.1, read as the reverse complement.
GTTGAGTTACTTGTGGAGGCAGAAATCACTTAAAAAAACGCGGAGAAACCGAAAATCCTTAAGAGTAGGAAAACCTTACTAAAACCGTTTTTTTATGGAACACATGGGTACAATTGCAAGTGACAATTACGTTGCTTTTACGTTCTTTATCGGAACGATGGCTATGATGGCCGCTTCAGTTTTTTTCTTTTTTGAATTGAACAACACTTCTCCAAAGTGGAGAACGTCTGTTCTTGTTTCGGGTCTTATCACTTTCATTGCAGCAGTGCATTACTACTACATGAGAGGGTACAACTTGGAGACCGGTGAGTCACCAACATTCTTTAGATATGTTGACTGGATTTTGACTGTTCCATTGATGTGTGTTGAGTTTTACTTAATCACTAAAAAAGCAGGTGCTAAAATTTCTTTGTTGTGGAAGTTAATCTTCGCTTCATTAGTAATGTTAGTTACTGGTTACATCGGAGAGGTTTTAGACAGAGACGGTAGTGTTCTTTGGGGTGTTCTTTCAGGAGCAGCTTACTTCTACATTGCATACTTAGTATGGTTTGGTGAAGTTGCTAAATTGGCTGAAACTGCAGGTCCACAAGTTGCTAAAGCTACACGTATCTTAGCTTGGTTCGTATTGGTTGGATGGGCTATCTATCCTTTGGGTTACATCTTAGGAACTCCAGGTGGATTGTTCGGAATGAAATTAGTAGCTGATCCAAAAGCTGCATTGCACGCTATGGACATCGTTTACAACATTGCTGATGCAATCAACAAAATTGGATTTGGTTTAGTAATTTATGCGTTGTCGCGTAAAGAAGACTAAATAAGTCTATTCTATTAATAATAGAATTTTAGAAGGGCGTAAGATTTTAAAACTTACGCCCTTTTTTTTTATTCAAACTTTAATCTCAAAGAAGTCAACACCAACAAAAGGCATGATCGCAAAAGTACATTTCGATTACATCTTTGCTGGAAAAGGAGCATCTGCTTCACTCGTGCTCATTGAACTTGAGAGACGAAATCTTTTACATTCGAAAAGGATTGTTATTGTTGACCCGAATCACGAATCAATAAGCGCCAAAAACTTTTGCTTTTGGACAGACGAAAATGGGGAAATCAAAAGAAATCTTGCCCCCCTCATACAGCACTCTTGGTGCAAAATCCATCTGAATAATGGAAATCAAGAACAACTATCTCCAACCTCTTACAATCATATTCCTAATTCAATTATTATTGAAAAAGCGAATGAAATAATTCAAAAGCACAATATTCAAACTGTTCGAGCAGAAGTATCTCAAACTGGAACTGACGATCAGGGGAACTTTGCATTGATAGAGGGTGATAAAGAATACGGGAAATACATCTTCGATTCAAGAACTCCTGTCTTAAAAAAGACTGAATGGAATCAAACTAGCCTTCTTCAGAGCTTCGTAGGCTGGGTTGTTGAGTTGCCAAATGATAAGTTAGATGTTGATTCCTTTCGCATGATGGACTTCAACATTGAACAAAACCAATTCACACAATTCGTCTATGTATTGCCGTTCTCAGACACGACTGCGCTTATTGAGGTAACCCGTTTCGGGAAAGAAGTCATAGCAAATACAGAAGCCGAAGCAATAATTGAAGACTATTTAAAACATCAATTCGGGACTTACAAAAAGATTGCTGTTGAGCAAGGGTGCATTCCTATGAGCAACGCTTCAATGGACAGTCATGGAAGTGAAAAAATAATTAATCTGGGTGCACGAAACTACTGCCTCAAACCAAGCACAGGATATGCCTTCAAGAATATGTACGGCCAAGCCGTTGAAATTGCAGAACGAATTCACTTAGGACATTTAAAACTTTCGACGAATAGAAATCATGAAAAAGCCTCAAAGGGTCGGTTTGCATTTTATGACTCGCTGCTACTTATTATTCTTCATCTATGGCCTTCCTATGGAAAAGTAATATTCTCTCAATTATTCGCAAAGGTTGAGACGAAACTTATTCTGAAATTTCTGGACGAGAAAACGACTATTCCCGAGGATATCAAAATTTTCAGTCGTTTACCCATTGGAATATTTCTGAGGGCATTGTCTCTCTATTTTATAAAAAGCAAAGCATTCAGACCATTTTTAATTCTTTGTTTCGTTTGCATTTTATTTCTTCTTTCAAACTTTCCTGAAATACGCAATTCAGTAGGATACACGACACTAATCATTGGAATGATTTGCGTTGGCTTACCTCACGGCGCTGTCGATCATTTGATTGAGTCTAAATCTTGGGACTATCGCAAGGCGCCGCGCTTTATATTGAAATACTTAGCCCTCATGGCAAGCGTTGGAATCTTTTGGCTAATTACTCCTACCCTAGCACTTATAGTCTTTTTGGCTTATTCAGCCTGGCACTTTGGTCAAGCCGATGTAAGACATTGGTCCCTTTCTAAGAACCTGACAATACCTTGGGGAGCATTTTTATTGCTCTACATCTTAGGAACACACCAAGCCGAAACAACCGGCATTTTAAGATACATCGCAGGTATTGACTTCCCTATATCTATTTCTCCACTTGCAATTGTGCCCTGGATATTATTCGCTCTTTGGAAAAGAAACATGCCTTTGATTTTAACCGTTTCTTGGCTTGTACTTTCATGTCAACTTCCGCTCCTTATAGCTTTTGGAACGTATTTCATTGGTCAGCACAGCATAACCAGTTGGGGACATCTCAAGCAGCACCTTCAACTTGAAAATAAAAAAATCTGGATTCACTCACTGCCTTTTCATCTTGGAGCTTGGATAATTCTAATTCTGTTTTTTATTCTTTGGCCTTCCATTCAAAATCAAATCAATGCAGCCTACAATGCCTGGGGAATATTCTTTATTTTCATTTCATGCGTGAGTTTTCCGCATGTAATTATCATGAATAAGTTGTATAAGAAACGAAATTGATCCAATTCAGATTTTCAACAACGTAGTTCTAACAACGTAGTTCCAACAACGAAGTTCTAACAACAAAGTTCGACTACCATTTAATCTCTTCCTTCCCCCAATTTCTCAACTGCTCATCAATCTTCGAAAAAGGCCTCGAACCAAAAAATCCGCGATACGCTGAAAGCGGCGAAGGATGAACGCTTTCAATAATTGCATGTTTCGACATGTCAATTAAAACACTTTTCTTCCGCGCATAATCTCCCCACAAGACAAAAACAACTTGTTTGTTTTCCTTCGAAATAAATGAAATTACCGCATTGGTAAATTCTTCCCAGCCCCATTTAGAATGACTTCCTGCCTTGTCTTTTTCCACCGTTAAAACACTGTTCAACAACATAACTCCTTGCTTCGCCCAAGAAGTCAAATCTGTAGTCCGCGTCAAATCAATTCCAAATTCACTTTCCAACTCTTTGAAAATATTTCGAAGTGAAGGCGGGATTTTTATTCCTTGACGAACGCTGAAGGCCAAGCCGTGCGCTTCTCCTGACCCATGATAAGGATCCTGTCCAAGAATTACAACTCGCACATCTTTTAAATCACACAGGGCAAAGGCTTCAAAGATTTTTTCTTTGGGTGGAAAACAAATCGAGGAAGCATATGCTTCCTCGATCTTTTTCTCTAATGAAAATAGATAGTCCTTTCGTGCTTCCTCACGAAGCAAAGCGCTCCACGATTTCGGAAAGGATTCGAATAACATTACAATTTCACAAATTTCTTATTGAAGGAAGAACCATCTTTCTTCACCACTTGAATGAAGTACATTCCACTTGCAAAATTGCGAGCCGAAATAATTGTTGAAGCTGCATTCAAATTCATGCTTTCAACCAATCTTCCATCTTGCGTATACACTCGAACTTCTTTCAATAAATCGAATCGTGGACAAGTCAACGTAAAGCTATCTTCAACGCGTGTTGGAAAGATAGTTAATTCTTGAAACGACAGACTCTCTTCAACGCCAACCACTCCGAAACAAGGTTGAATCGCTGCAGTTCCAGGATAAGATCCATCGATAGCCAATAGGCCTGTTCCTGCAGCATCTAACCAATCTACTAAATCTTCATTCGATGGATTCGGATTGCCCGTGAAGTGCTTGTCCATTTTACCATAATAATCAGGGGCAGTTTGAGCAGTACAAAAAGATCCTCCACCGGTCAATGTTCCAATAACTTGATGATCTTTATTGAATAAAGGAGATCCCGATGATCCTCCTTCTGTAACACCCCAATTCGTTACCGTTTCAATCCAGTTTACTCTCCAGTGTTGCCCCGACGTTTGCCAAGTTCCCGTAGTAACTGTTCCAGCAGTAGAGATTTTCTTCACATCTCCAGCAGGGTGGTGAATGCAAATGGCCTTCCATCCAGATGCTGATGCTGTTGGCGCTGACGTGTTTGCATTCCAACCCGCATAATAAACCGACCAGGTTGTAGGAATTGCTTGCGTCATTTCCAATAAACAGAAATCGCTTCCTGATGAACCTCCACCATCATTCGAATCGGCCAAACGCGTTGTCCCTGTCTTCTGCTGAGCAGATGCGCTAATTCCAGTTCCGCACGCGCTCTTCTGATAGTTGAATCGGACTACAATATTTCCAAAATCAGCATTCGACGAAGACTCTGTGCAGTGCATTGCTGTTAAAACGAATTTTCTACAATCGTAAGAAGTGTTATTCATTAGCGTGCCTGAGCACAAGCCTACCCCACCTCCCGCAGGAATACTTAATTTCACAACCGCTCGCATATCATCTGCCCACTCGTCTCCTTCCGGACATTTAATGTCAATTTCGCATGGATCAGAAGCACGCTCGAAGCGATCGTCGTGAACAAATCTGAAGTAATGACCAAACCCGCGAATGTTTAACACAGGTTGTTCCATCACTTCGAAAGGTTGGTAATATTCCAAAACCAATTCCTCACCGAAAATCTCTGGTGTGCGGTATTTTCCTGATGTTGAATTTTCCTCACTATCGTATGGCCCCACAAACCACTCGCGATCCGCAGTATATGCAAACAACGACGTTCCTTCTGGTAAATACAATTGTTTGAAAAACACATCCATGCTCAATGCACCTGGACTGTGAACACGCAATTGCCACATTTTATCTCCATTTGGAAAATAGGTCCAATCACCATCACTGAGTGAATTCATCGGATGTTCTATAATCTTTCCGTAAATAGGAAGAGTGCCATTCTTGTCCGACTCATCGGCCATTGCCCACAATTCTTCACTGGTCAAGTCTGACACTTGAACGCGTACAACTCGAGAATTAAACGATTCAGAGGACTCTCTGAATCCAACTGGCTCTTGTGCCATTACTTGCACAGAAACAAACAGCACAGCTAAAAAGTATAGTTTTTTCATTTTGCAGATTTGAGGTGGCAATATAGTCAGTATTTTTGCTTTCTTGACTCTACTTCCTAAAATATCACGACTACTCCTCAAGGCCTACATTGGTCCTTTCATTATTACATTTTTAATTGCAATGTTCATTTTTGAAATGCAATTCATTTGGGTGTATTTAGATGATTTAGTTGGAAAAGGAATTGACACATTAACCATTTTACAATTGCTTGTGTATGCAAGCGCCCGCATTGTAAATATGGCCCTTCCCCTAGCGATACTTATGTCCAGCATTATGACGTTTGGGACACTTGCTGAAAACTATGAACTCACCGCAATGAAAAGCGCCGGCATGTCTCTAAGCAGAATCTTACGTCCACTTGTCGTTTTCATGTGTGCCTTATCCATCTTTTCATTTGTCTTTGCGAATAACGCATGGCCTATTGCAAACTTAAAATTTAGAACACTGCTGTACAGTATTGTCCAACAACGTCCAACACTAAATCTTGAAAGCGGAGTTTTCTACAACGGCATTGAAGGAATTAGCATTCGTGTGATGGACAAAAACATAGAAACAGGCCTGCTGAGAGATGTGCTAATCTACGATCACCGAAATCAGAATTTAAGCAATCGCACTGTAATTCGCGCGCAAGAAGGTGATATGAGTGAGACCGCAGACAAACGATTTCTAATTTTAACATTGAAGAACGGAGTTACCTACGAAGAAAAAGAGGAAACCAATAGGCCAAAGAAAGGTGCCATGCAGCCTCAAAAACCTATTAAGCACATGCCGCTTGTTTCAGGAAATTTTGAAACAATGGTTCTTAGACTTGATTTGAGTTCTTTCATCTTCCAAAATAATGACGAAGAGATTTTCAAGAATTCGTTTGAAATGATGACGGTTGCCCAACTCGATCAAACCATTGACAGTCTTGCGATTCAACGCGATAGCTTAGCTATTGCAATACAGCATTTTCAAGGCAGTAACACTGCACAAAAAGACATGAAGACACCTTCGATTACCAGCGCTAAAAATGTGGCTTTAGATAATAACGCGAAGCAACAAAAAACGTTAGAGGGTATGAACGAAGAATTATTGAATAGAACGAAATTCATTAACCGACATAAAATCGAATGGCATCGAAAATTCACGTTGGCATTTTCTTGCATAATCTTGTTTTTCATTGGGGCCCCGCTCGGAGCAATCATTCGAAAAGGGGGCCTCGGTTGGCCAACAATTCTTGCACTTGGAATTTTCATTCTGTTTGAAATGCTTACCATAGCTGGTGAGAAAATGACCAAGAGCAACATTCTCGAACCTTATATTGGAATGTGGTTAGCAACTTTTGTAACCTTGCCAATGGGTCTTTTCATTACCTATCGAGCACGAATGGAAGGTAAATGGCATTGGAATATCTTCAAAAAGAAAGAAAGTAAAAACAAATCTGAAACAACATGAAATTTCTTCAGATTTGCCCAAAACCTCCTCTTCCACTAACGGACGGCGGATGCATCGCTTTTCACGCCTTAACAACAGGTCTCATGCAAGCGAGGCATGGCGTAAAAGTTTTTACACTCTTCACTGATAAGCACGACTTTCTTCCTGAAACCATGCCCGAAGAATATGTGCAAAAAACAGACATCGAAGGAGTCTATGTTGACACCAATATGAATTTCGTGGATGTGTATTGCAACTTCATGACTCGTGATCCTTACAATCTCAGTCGTTTCTTTTCAGTAGATGTAGATATTCGTTTAACGCGACTGCTTCAAAAAGAAAAATACGATTGTATCATTCTTGAAAGCATTTTCACCACCCCATATTTGCCAACCATTCGAAGAAACGTTAACACGAAAGTTATTCTTCGATCACACAATATTGAGCACCAAATTTGGAACAAGCTTGCTGTCGGTGAAAAGAATTTCTTCAAAAGAATTTACCTCTCCTACCTCGGTGAAAAACTTTACAAAGCTGAAATAGAAGCTTGGAGAAGCGCTGATGGCATTGCTTGTATTAGCCACGAAGAACTTCAATTTACCAAAGCCCTCTCGCAAAAACCGTCGTATCTCTTGCCCGTTGCCATGGCCATTCAAGAGCCGGAAGTAATGCATGGACATGAGTTGAAGGTTTACCACATTGGCTCCATGGATTGGCTTCCAAATATTGAAGCGATAACTAGTTTTATTGAAAACACACTACCCCCTATATTAGAAGAGTTTCCAAATTTCGAACTTCATATTGCAGGAAGAAAAATGCCAGCTAACCTTCACCACAATAAAACACTAGGAGTAGTTTCATGGGGCGAAGTTGAAAGTGCAGAAGCTTTCGCTCGTAATTTTCAAATCATGATTGTTCCTTTACAATCTGGATCCGGAATTCGTATAAAAATTCTTGAGGCCTTCGCAATGGGTATGGCTGTTATCTCAACTGAGCAAGGAATTCGAGGCATTGATGTAGAGGATAGAAAAGAATTCTACCTCGCCGAAACTTCTGAAGAGTGGGTGGCTGCGCTCCGCGCCTTGCAAGATCCAAATGAACGCGAAAGAATCGGAAACAATGCGCAGCAATTCATGCAAGAATCTTATAGCAGTTCAAAAATTGCTCAACCCTTGGTTCATTTCATTAAATCGCTTCCGAAAAGATGAAAATCGCAGTGCTCACATCGCGCATTCCTTATCCGTTGGAAAAAGGAGATAAACTTCGCATCTTTCATCAGATAAAACATCTTTCACAAACACATGAAATTTGTCTCATTTGCTTGAATGAAACCACTGAGAAAATTGATACTTCCGTGCTTAAAGAAATGGTTTCTGAATTGCACATGATTGAATTAGCTAAATGGAAAATTCCTTTCCGAATGTTTTTCGCTCTTTTTCACAAGTTGCCTTTTCAGGTTACTTATTTTCTTGAATGGAAAAACAAAAAGAAAATTGAAACCATCATTCAGAACTTCAAAACCGAACATATATACTGTCAGCTCATTCGAACTTCGGAATACGTCAAAGATCTTTTTCAATTTGAAAAAACAATTGACTACATGGATGCCTTCAGCGCTGCAGCCATGCGCAGGGCTTCGACTGCCAAAGGATTCCGGAAGCTTTTTTGGAAAGTTGAAAACGAACGCGCTAAAAAATACGAGCGAAGCATTTTCGATTATTTCAATAGCCATTCAATCATTAGCCATCAAGACCGAAATTTGCTTACGATTCCTTCCTACAAAAAAATAGAGATTGTTCCGAATGGTGTCGACACTTCAAATTTCAAGAATTTGAACCTTTCAAAAAAACACGATATAGTATTTGCGGGCAACATGAATTATCCGCCAAATATCGCGGCTGCTATTTTTCTTGTTGAAGAAATACTTCCGAAATTAATTGCACAATTCCCGGAAATCACATTGCTTATTGCTGGGGCAAATCCATCTTCTGAAGTTTTAAATCTGGCTAGCGCTCATGTAACGGTTTCTGGTTGGATGAGCGATATTCGTCAAGCTTATTGTGAATCAAGCATTTTCGTTGCTCCCATGTTCATTGGCGCTGGAATGCAGAATAAAATTCTCGAAGCCATGTCTAGCGAACTTCCCGTAATCACAACCTCACTTGCAGCCGAAGCCTTTTCAGAAAAAAATCAATCGAAACTCATTGAAGCCAATACGACTTTTGAATTTGCAAAAGCCATTCAATATTATTTGTTGAATGAAGCCGCACAAAATTCAGATGGAAAAACGAACCGACTCTATGTTGAAGAAAAATACAGTTGGAAAATCAGCAACAAAAAACTAGACCAATGCCTATCAAATCAATCTTCATAATCTTACTGAGTGTTTTCACGCTCCAATGCACCGCTCAATCTGAAATTGTCATGCTTGGACATGTGGGGCAGCGTAACGCTGAAATATGGGTGCATTGGCCAATGGAAAACGAAACCATTTCTATTAAATATTCAACAATTGCTCCCGAGGTTGCTACTTCACAAGGGGGAAAAGAGTTTTTTCTTGTTCCGAATGAAAACAACCTTTCAACAAAAATTGTGTTGTCCTCTCTTCAACCAGGAGCACATTACACTTTCTTTCTTGAAAGCAAAAGTTTCAAAACTAAAATTTATGAATTTACTACGCAAGAGTTGTGGCAATGGCGAAAAGATGCTCCGAATTTCTCTGTGATTTTCGGCAGTTGTACCTATGTGAACGACACAGAATTCGATAGACCAGGCAAGGCCTACGGACAACCTGACTCTATTTTCAATCTCATTTATGAACTTCATCCGAATGCAATGATTTGGGGCGGAGACAACATCTATTTGCGTGAAGGCGACTTTGAAACACAAGCCAATATGGAAGCTCGATACTTAAAAGCGCGACAAGTTCCTTCCATTCAAAAACTACTTTCTTCTTGTCCCCAATACGCCGTTTGGGATGACCACGATTTTGGTCCAAATGATAGTCACTCTTCCTTTCAATATAAAAAAGAGAGTTTATCAGCCTTCAAAGAGATGTGGGGCAACTCGAATTACGGATTTTCAAAAAATGAAAATAACTGCATCACAGGTAAAGTAAGCATCAACGATGTGGACCTCTATTTAATGGACAACAGAAGCTTTCGCATTCCTCCTGGAACAGAAGGCATAACACCGCAAATGCTAGGGAAGGAACAAATTCATTGGCTCATTGAAGACCTTAAAGCAAGCAAAGCCTCTTTCAAACTTATTGCAGTTGGAAGCCAGGTTCTTTCTTCCGTTGCCGACTTTGAAAATTACGCGAACTACAAAGAAGAAAAAGAATATCTTCTACAACTTATTGCTAAAAACAACATTAGGAATGTGGTCTTTCTTACCGGCGATAGACACTTCGCCGAATTATCTGAAGTAAAACTAAACGACAATCTTCGTGTGCTTGACATTACTTCTTCTCCTCTAACCAGCAAGCCCTACAGCAATAGCAAAGAAGTTAATGCAAATCGTGTAGAGGGCACATTTATAGGCGAACAAAACTTTGCACACATAACATTTTCTGGAACAGCCAAGGAGAGAGCATTGATCATTTCATTGGTAAATAAAAACGGAAAAACATGTTGGGAGAAATCCTATTTGATAGAACCGTAAAAATCATGATTCATTATTTGTGAATTGTTTAATTGAATTGCCTATCTTTAAAACACCTATACAAGTTTTTATATGAGCAAAATTCAATTCGAAATAGAATACCTCGTGCATAGCTCCGCGCTCATTCTATACAATTGCATCAGTAATCCTAGCAGCCTTGAAGAGTGGTTTGCAGATTCAGTAAATCAAAAGGGGGATCAATTCACGTTCAAGTGGGAAGACGAAGAGCGTCATGCTAAACTTCTATCTTCTAAAAAAAATCAATTCATTTGCTGGCAATGGGATGAAAAAGGTTTCGAAGACACCTTCTTTGAAATGCGCATTAAAGTTGACGAAATGACCAATGATATCGCATTAATTATCACCGATTTTTGTGATGAAGACGATGAAGAAGATGCTCGAATGCTTTGGGATTTGGCTATTGATGATTTGCACAGAGTCATAGGAAGATAATCAATTCCAATTTCTTATTATTTTTTTCTTAGTTTCATTCGCATCTTTGCAACCATGAGGCATCTTATTCTCTTAATTTCCGGATTTGTCATTTCTCTGAATGCTCTCGCAGTGCGCGTATTCATTGACCACCAGACTTTTTACAATTCTGAAACCGGACCGTATATTGAAGTCGTGTTTTCCTTTGAAGGGAAATCAATGAAAGCCATCAAAAATCAAGACGGTCAATACGTTGCTCAAGCTAAATGCAATGTGATCATTTCGCAAGGAAATAAAGTTTTTCAATACGCAAAATTCAACGCGAGTAGTACTCCCTCTCTTCTGCCTTCTACTTCTGATTTTATGTCCGTTGAACGATTCCCATTAGCAGACGGAAGTTATCAATTAGAAATCGAAATTTCAGACGCGAATGATTCACTAGCAGAGCCGCTGAAGCATTCTGAAACCATTGAGATTACTCACTTATCAGAGGGTTGCTTTTTTTCTGACATTGCCTTTGTGAGCGCTTTAACGAATACCATTCAAGAAAATGCTTTTAGTAAAGCCGGCTATGATTTAATTCCATACGTATCCAATTATTATCCAACTTCTCTGAACGGACTCATTCTTTACGCAGAACTATACAACTCTAGAAAACTGCTGGGTAAACAAGTAAGTTTCGCTTACACCTTTTGTGTTACAGATGCCCTTCAGAATGAAATTCCAGCCACAAAACGAATCATTCGAGCAGAGGCGGAAGAAATTCTTCCGCTCATTCATACCATAGATATAAGTAATCTGCTAACAGGAGATTACAGAGTGAAGTTGGAAATGCTCGATCGTGAAGGGAAGGTTGTATGCACGCAATTCCGAAAATTCACTCGTAACAAAACTCTTGAGAACACATATACCCCGCCGAGTAGCCTCGATATTTCGAATACCTTCATTGCGCGTTATAACAACAGTGATTCCTTGTACGCTCACATTCAATCTTGCTTACCCATTGCTGAAAGCGTTGAGCGAAATACAATAGATAACATTCTAAAAAATACTGACCTTAGAACACGTCAGAGTTTCATGTACACATTTTGGTATAGAAGAAATTCAATTAACCCTGAAAAAGCATGGAACGATTACTATCAAGATGTTCGCACTGTTCAAAAAGAATTCGGCACACGCATTAAAGCGGGTTGGGAAACAGATCGCGGACGTGTTTATCTTCAATATGGAAAGCCAAGTACGCGTATCGTAAGAAATAACGATTCGGATTATTGGCCCTTCGAAATATGGCATTACTACACGACTAACACAGGAATGCGTGACCGCAGATTCCTTTTCTACAACACCAGTTTGAACTATGATATGGAATTGTTACACTCTGACATTCCTAATGAAATAAGAAATTTTGATTGGAAAAATCTCGTGCGTTCTAGACAAATGAATGACCCATCATCAACAGGAAGAATTGGAAACAATCAGAACCAAGATCCTTACAGCGGTGACGAATTAGAAGATCTTTGGTACAATCCGCATTAATGAAATGAACCGCGACAAAACCATTGCCGTTGTTATTCTTAATTGGAACGGAGCAAAATACTTAAAGCAATTTTTACCATCAGTTCTTGCGCATTCGCAAGAGGCAGATATCATTGTCATTGACAATTGCTCAATAGATGATTCCATTCAATTGTTGAATGACGTTTATCCAGCCGTTAAGAGCATTCAACTCGATAAAAACTATGGATTTGCGGAAGGATATAATCTAGGCTTGAAAAATCTCGATTACGATTATTTCGTTTTATTGAATAGCGATGTTGAAGTTCCTGAAAATTGGCTTGGTCCTCAAATCGAATACCTCGAATCCGATTCAAATCTAGTTGCCTGTGCGCCAATTATATTGAGTCACGCAGAACAAGATTGTTTCGAATACGCAGGTGCTGCCGGTGGTTATCTCGACAAAGATGGATTTGCTTTTTGCGCCGGAAGAATTTTCTATGCGTTCGAAAAAAATATTGGACAATACAATTCAAACAGAGAGGTGTTTTGGGCCAGTGGTGCAGCATTAACAATTAAGTCTTCGGCTTGGAAAGAAGTAAATGGTTTTGACGGAACCTTTTTCGCTCACATGGAAGAAATTGATTTGTGTTGGAGACTAAAAAACCGTGGGTATAAAATCGGTGTGTGTGGTGAGGCCAAAGTTTACCACATTGGCGGAGGCACATTGGATCGTCAAAGCTCTTTCAAAACTTATCTCAATTTCAGAAACAATCTTTTCTTATTGTTGAAGAATCACCGATCGTCTGCACTTCTTCCTTTCATTTTCCGTAGAATGATTTTAGATGGAATTGCGGGGCTTCGTTTTTTAACTGAAGGAAACTTCGCCTATTTCTTGGCTGTCCTAAAAGCCCATCTTCACTTCTATTTGAATTTCGGATACTACATGAAGCTTCGAAAAGAAGAAAAACCACACTGGAAACCACCCAACTTATGCGGCCAATACCGAGGCAGTATCTTGGTTTCCTTCTTTTTGAGGCATAAACAAAATTTCCAGCAGTTAGATTCTAAGCTATTTTCCGAATAAAATCGGAAAATCATGTTTGCATTTATTCGAAGATCACCGCTGGTAATCATCTGTATTTTCTTTATTGTAGGAATTCTAATTGAATTTCAATATCCCATAGCATCGGCCTGGACTGCTTACTCAGTAGCTCTTGTATTTGTTTGCTGTATTTGGTTCATTTCAAGAAAAAAAAGTCCGCCTTTACAAACTTTCTTTATCCTCATTCTCTCTTTTTTTCTTGGATTACACACGGTGAATAGTTTCACACAAAGAAATTCTACGTTACAAAATCAACGCGTTGAAGTTCAATTTCAAATTGAAAAACAACTTCGTTTGAACCAATATGTAGCTTCCGTTGACAATCAAGAGTTTTTAGTAGAACTTAAAAATAAGGATAGCCTGCAAGCTGGCGATGAACTTCTTGCCGAGGGAACATTTCTTGAAATTTCACCTCCTAAACTCCCTTGGCTTTTCAATCAAAAAAAGCAAATGCTAGCCAATGGAATAACACTTCAATTTCAAGTTGATACTATCAAACAATCCTCTTCGCAAAACAGATCTAACGTTCATTTTCTTCCTCAACAAATTCAAAAGCATCTTCAACAAAAAATTACTAAATCCATTTCCGATTCCTCTTCTGCCGCGATTCTCTCAGCGCTCCTGCTCGGTGAAACGAGCTTATTATCGAAGGAAACAACAGTTGATTATTCCGTAGCTGGTGTTGTTCATATTCTCGCTGTCTCGGGAATGCATGTCGCTCTTATCTACCAACTTATTCTTATCATTCTAAAACTTCTATTTCGAAAAAAAAGAAAGTGGCTAACTTTTATTTTAGCCATGACTCTCTTATGGGGATATGGAGCCATAACAGGATTTTCAGCAAGTGTTGTTCGTGCATGCTGCATGTTCTCATTCTTCGTAATCTCAGATTGTTTTTTGCTCTCGCGAAACACAGCAAACACAATAGCAGGCTCAACTATACTCATTCTTTACTTCCAACCTTTTCTCATCTTCAACCTAGGATTTCTTCTTTCACTTACTGCCGTTCTTGGCATTGTGGTCATTCACCCCATTATTCAGCGACACTTCTACACTGAAAATAAAATTGCCTACTACCTCATTTCATCTTCGAGTATTACTCTCTCCGCGCAAATAGCTACACTTCCAATTACACTTTACATCTTTCACTCCTTTCCCACATACTTCATTGCGGCTAATCTCATTTTAGTCCCCTGGTCAAGTTTGATTCTATATATGGGTATCGCCTTTATTTTCTTTTCTGGAATTCCAATATTCGGAAATTTGATTACTCAGCTTTTAGATCTCACAACTTATGGAATGAATCAATTTATACACTTAATACACTATTTGCCGCATGCTCAATTATCAGAAATTAATTTCAACTTTGAACAAGCACTAACCACTTATGCATTCCTATTTACAATTTTTCTTGTCATAATATATAAATGGAAACAGGCTATTCATTGCGCAGGAGTGCTAACCCTACTATTTATTTTCTTTAGCTACAAAACACCAGCAAATACCGGAGTAATCTTCACTTATTACAAATCGAATCTCATGCTCATTGGGACTGAATCTGAACTCATCCTTGCTTGCAGCAACGATTCGCTCGCTAAGAAATACGCCTCGAAAATTTCAATGTGGAAATGTCAACAAAACAGAGCGTCCCAGCAGATAAAACACATTCCTTTTCCTAATTATTTCTCTTGGAATGAAAGTCAAGAGGTTTTCTCCTTTGGAACTTTTCGACATCGTAAAAAGGTTTCTTGTCTCTTGTTGAATGATGAACTAAACAAGCACAAAACAGATTCAATTTTTTCGAATGAATTTCAACATGAAAAAACATTCATTGGTCAAGGCGTTTCGAAAAAGAAAAAAGAAATCATCAAAGCATCACTCACAAAAAGAAATCTTCATTTTCAAAATTTACAAAGCCATCCTTTCAACATAAAATAAGAATACCTTTGTAGTATGAGTCGCGAATTGTATTTAACAGAATGCCCACGTGATGCTATGCAAGGCATCACAACGTTCATTCCTACTGAAGAAAAAATCCATTACTTGAATCACCTGTTATCCCTTGGATTCGACAGATTAGATTTTGGATCCTTTGTCAGTGAAAAAGCAATTCCCCAACTCAAAGACACTCGCGACGTGTTAGAAAAGCTTAATGAATCAGAAACTAAACTCTTGGCTATTGTTGCGAATGAACGCGGCGCTGATGAAGCATTAACCCACGACCGAATTGAATTTATTGGATATCCGTTTTCAATTAACAATACTTTTCAGCTTCGAAATACCGGCAAGAGCATTGAAGAAAGCTTATTTGTTTTAGAGTCCATTCAAAAGAAAACAGAAGCGAAAAATAAAAAGCTTGTCGTGTATTTGAGTATGGCCTTCGGAAACCCGTATAAAGAAATTTGGAATGAAGAAATCCCTACAGCGCTTTCTCAGCGATTAGCAAATGAGTTTGGCATTTCTGAAATCATGATGTCAGATACTATTGGTAGCGCTACTCCAGAAAGTATTCAGCAGTTGTTCAAAGCTTCACTATCGCTTTCAAAATGCACTGTTGGCGCACATCTTCACTCCCGTTTCGATAACGCGATGGAGAAAATTCAAACCGCATATGATAGCGGGTGTCATCGATTCGACGGCGCTTTTGGTGGTTTAGGCGGATGCCCAATGGCCAACGATGAATTGGTTGGAAACATGCCCACAGAACTCTTGCTGTTGTTTTCAGAGACTCAATTGAATAAGACACGAATATCTTCTGAAAGTATTGCACAAACGCTGCAGCTCTCGAGCCAAACTATGAATCGTTAGGGAACTTTCGTTCCTCTCGCTGCTTCCCAAAGAAAAAAGTAATCTTGTATAGAAAGTCGAACCTCTAAAGCTTGGTAGAAATTAAAGCAAAAAAAATGGGGCCGATGACCCCATTTATTATTCAACTAAATTGAATTATTTCTTTCTGAAATAGAGACGTGTAATAAAAAGACCTTGCCCATCTTCCTTTCCTGCATCGCTTTCAACTCCAGAAGCAACGAAAGCTAATTCATAACCTTGTGCATCCATTTCATTCAACTTAGACATAATTAGCGCGTCGTTAGAAGCAATGTTTTGAAAATTGATACCTACCATGCTGAAGAAGTTCAACATTTTAGTTTCGCGCATGGCACCAATTTTAATATCGCCACGATCTACATCTCCTTGCTTAGAGTCTTTTCCATCAGTGCGAGTAGTGGTGTATGCATTGTAATCCAATTCTGTGGTAGCTTCAATCATGCGAGATCTTCCAAGACCACCCGGAATAATAGACTCAACAACGGTTACTACTTTGTACTGTGCGGAAGCTATTGAAGCTGTGCAGGCAATCATAAGAGCAAAGATAATTTTTTTCATTTTATATTTTTTTTTAGTGAAGCAAAATTACGATTGAAATTGGAAATACCTCACTTTAAAGACGTGTATTTTAATCAATTTTTGATCCTTTATTCAAAATAGGCAGATTAGTGCTATAAAAAAGTATTACGCACGAAAAAGCCCCCTGATTTCTCTGGGGGCTTTTTGAAGATCGGCGACGACATACTCTCCCACATGTTACTGTAGTACCATCTGCGCAAGTGAGCTTAACTTCTCTGTTCGGAATGGGAAGAGG
>CANKYR010000034.1 GCA_947488195.1 Flavobacteriales bacterium | reverse complement strand
CACATTGAAATGCTTTAGCGACGGAACAGCGGGCGGATTGGCATACCCTTGCGGCGAGTGGGACTACTTGTCCTACAACTACCTTTTCGAGCACACAGGAGCGCTTGACTCTACCCTTCAACAGCATCCACATTACCTCATCAATAATCAGAATTTCAGCACGGCTGCAATTCGCTCTGCCGCTCCCTTTGATATTTTTCAAACGGAACAAATCACTTCAACATTAAACAATCCCGGAGATGCACTTTCGTATAGCGTTGGCAGCAATGGTCAATCATCGAACGCACCATTCGCCGGTGATGCAAGCGCACGCTACCAATGGCTCTATTCTTCAACAGAACTTGCTAGCGCTGGTGTTCAATCTGGAAATATTTGGCAAATCGGTTTCGATCTTTCTGGGAATGCGGGTGCTTATCAGAACCTACGCATTCGAATCAAATCAACGGCTGCAACCGCGTTGACTGCGTTAGACAACAGCGCAATAAGCACTTACTACCTAAGCAACACAGAGGTTAACCAAAATGGAACTTTCTATTTAACCTTAAACTCCCCTTTCGCATGGGACGGTTCCAGTAATATTCTTGTTGAAGTGTCCTACGACGGAAACCCTTCAGAGTTAGGCATTGCTGCATTGGGAGAAGCTTCCAACTTAAATGCAATCGCCGCAATTGGAAATAATAAATTCGTTCGGTTCGATGGCAACGATGAAATTCGTATTCCCGCTTCAGCGTTCGCATCCATATCTACCGAAGTAACCATTGCCTTCTGGTTACGCGGAGACGCGAATGCACAGCCAGAAAACGGAACAACTTTCGAAGCAAAAAACAGCAGTAACAATCGTGTACTAAACGCACACTTACCTTGGAGCAACAGCCGCGTGTATTGGGATGCTGGCAATTCAGGAGGAGCTTATGACCGTATAGATAAAGCCGCTAATCCTGCAGATTATGAAGGCGTTTGGAACCACTGGGCTTTCACTAAAAACACATTGACGGGAGAAATGAAGGCATACCTCAACGGAGTTCTTTGGCACAGCGGAACAGGTAAAGTTTTTCCTATGAGCAACATTACCCAATTCAGCATTGGTGCTGCTTCTACTTGGAGTAATTTCTATCGCGGTGACATCGACGACTTCAGCGTTTTCTCAAGCGAGTTGAACGATATTGAAATTCAAAACATTTATTCCGGCGGGCCAAACGATCCTTCGCTATTGGTGCAATACAACTTCAACAACGATAGCAACGGCGCTGTAAATGATATTTCAGGAAATAATTTCAACGGTTACACTTTAGGCAATCCGAATTTTATTTCATACAACGGATACGAATTAACTCAGGGCGCTCAGGCTTTAGACTTCAGACCTAAAACGCATTTCACTCAAGGAAATACCCTAACAACTGCGCAAACAACGAATACAATTAATGTTGAAGTATCTGATGCGCCCATTTCAAAAATTGAATATGAAATTGTGAATCACAATCCGCAAATTCTAAACATTGGAACGACTTACTTATCGCGTTGGCAATTCACTTACAATTCACTTGGCGCAAAAATCGATAGTACGTTTGCTACTGAAGACGAGCTATTAACCAACGACACGCTCTTCTACTATAGCGCTCCTTTCGACGTTGTTAATCGCTATGAATTAGGCCGTTTCATTACTCCGTATGGAATTCAATTGGATTTGGGCGACGGTTGGACATGGATATATGATGTTACCGATTTCGCAAACTTGCTTCGCGACAGTGTAGAACTTGAAGCTGGAAACTGGCAAGAACTTCTTGATTTGAAATTTGTATTCATTGAAGGAACTCCCGCACGTGATGTGAAGCGCATTGCTAACGTATGGCAAGGCAACTGGGGACTTAGTGGATTCAACAATGTTGTTAATGAAAAGACATTCACTCTTCAACCCAACGAAAGTGAATTGAAACTTCGCACCACATTAACTGGACATGGTTTTGGAAACGACGCGAACAACTGCGGAGAGTTCTGTTACAACACGCACTCGATTAATGTAAATGGAAGCCCAACTTTCAGTTGGGAAATTATGCACGACTGCGACAAGAACCCGCTCTTTCCGCAAGGAGGAACATGGATTTATGCTCGTGCAGGATGGTGCCCAGGAATGGAAGGTAAAACAGAAGAATTCGAATTGACTCCCTTCCTTCAAAACAATACAGTTAGCGCTGAATACAACATCACTACTGATCCTTACGGAAACTACGTTACGGAAAGTCAAATGATTTATTACGGAGCAAAAAACCATGCGCTCGACCCTGAAATTGAACAAGTCCTCGCGCCAAGCAATTGGGAAAATCATTCGCGTTGGAACCCGATATGTGACAATCCGAAATTTGTTCTCCGCAACAAAGGATCTCAACCTCTAACCGAAGTGAAAATTTCTTATGGCGTTGTTGGTGGAACAACAGAAATATACACGTGGACAGGAAACCTGGCGTTCATGGAAAGTGAAGTGGTTGAATTAACCTACAGCGATCCCGCACTTTGGAATGCGACTTCCACAACCGGAAGATTCTTTATTGATCTTGGTGAAAGCGCCGATGGTACAGATAACAACCCATCGAATAACCATGCTGAATCTGCATTTACTCGTCCTCCTGTATATTCCTATTTACCGAATACTGATAACAACAAACTCATTATCATTTTTAGAACGAATGCATCATACTGGGAAAGCGCATATACGTTATACGACATAAACGACAACCCTTTATTCACTAGATCTTTCACTCAAGCCAATACCACACATAGAGATACCCTTTTATTAAACGCAGGTTGCTACCGTTTTAAAATCACAGACACAGGTGGAGACGGACTTTCGTTTTTCGCGAATAACGATGGTAATGGTTACTGCAATCTAGACCGCGCGGCAGGAGCTTATTTCAAGCAATTTGAAAATGACTTTGGCGCTGAGATTGAACAATATTTTTATTGGAATACAAATCTTGTTGGTGTAGAAGAAGAGCAAGCCAATGCAACACAAATTCTACTCATGCCTAATCCTGCCAAGCAAAAAGTTAAACTCATTGCGAATGGATTTGATGAACGCTTGACGTATTCGTTGTACAACATACAAGGACAAGTTTGCAAGCAAGAGAGAATCAATCGTTCAGATAAAGCAAGTTCAATAGACATTGACTTGAATGGAATAAGTGCTGGAGTTTATTTCGTGAAAGTGCAAGACAACAACAACAGCTCAACAGTGAAGTTGATTGTTGAATAAACTAGACTTTATTGGTTTTGGAAAGCAATGCAGCGTCTAACAATGTTATCGCTGCCATTGCTTCAACAATTGCTACTGCACGTGGAAGAACACATGGATCGTGCCTTCCAGCTGCTTCTAATTCGACTTCTTGATTGTTTGAATCGCGTGCGATTTGTTTTTTTCCTATGGTGCTGGTTGGCTTGAAAGCTACTTTACAAACGATATCTTTTCCGTTTGAAATACCGCCTTGTATTCCACCGTCATGATTAGTTTGAAGGGAATCGTTGTTCTCACTTCCTTTTCTAAATGTGGAAGAAAATCCGTCTCCGATTTCAAAAGCTTTAACCGCATTTATTGAAAGCATGGCGTGTCCCAATTGAGCATGCAGTTTATCAAAAACAGGTTCTCCCCATCCGGAAGGAACGCCGGTGGCAAGGCAAGTAATAATTCCACCGAGACTATCTTTCTCTTCTTTAGCTTGACGAATTGCAGCTTCCATTCTTGCAGCCGTTTCTTCATGCGGACAACGAATTAGCGAGCTATAGACTAGATCGAGATTCAATTTATCATAGGCTACGGGCACCATAATTTTATGCACACTGCTCACGTATGCAACCACCCGAATGTTCATTCGGTTTAAAACAGATTTCGCAATTGCACCAGCAACCACCCGGCAAGCCGTTTCTCTAGCAGAGCTCCTTCCACCACCTCTGTGATCTCGAATTCCAAACTTCTCTTGCCAAGTAAAATCGGCATGTCCGGGACGAAATACATCTTTTAAATTATCGTAATCAGAAGAATTCTGATCTTCATTTTGAATGATAAAACCAATCGGCGCACCGGTAGCTATTCCATTTAAAACACCTGAAAGAATTTGAACACGATCTGATTCTTTTCTTGAAGTGGTGAGATCACTTTGCCCCGGCTTTCTTCGATCCAATTCAATCTGAATAAAAACTTCATCAATGATAACTCCCGCAGGGCAACCGTCAACGACACCACCAATAGCAGGACCGTGCGATTCACCAAATGTGGTAAGACGAAATAAATTTCCAAATGTGTTTCCTGCCATGCTGCGAAGTTAGTTAGCTTTTCCCTCTACAATTTTCCCTTCAACAATTACTTGATCAATGTTGTTTTCGCCAAAGTAATAGAACAATTCAGCCAATGAATTCAATGGTTTTGTTATGATGAAAGAAGCTTTCTTTCCAATTGTTATACTTCCTAAAACATCTTGCACGTCCATTGCGAATGCACCGTTCAAGGTAGATGCATTTACCACTTCATTGGGCAACATGCGTTGTTGAATGCAAGCGAGACTGTTTACAAAATTCATATTTCCAGAAGGAGAAGAACCGGGATTGAAGTCGGTTGCTAAAGCGATTGGCAAACCTGCCTCGATTATTTTTCGCGCTGGCGTGTATGGAATTCGTAAAAAGAAAGAGCACGCTGGAAGTGCGACGGGCATTGTATTTCCTTCCAACAAACTATTTACATCTTCATCTGTTAATTCTTCTAAATGATCTACACTGCGCGCGTTTCTTTTTACTGCGGCATCTACCCCACCGATTATATTGAACTGATTCACGTGCACTTTTGCCGGGAGACCAAGGGCTTGCGCCGCTTCGATTAATTGATTCATTTGCGCTACAGAGAAATATCCTTCTTCACAGAACGCATCTACAAAATCTGCGAGACCATCTGCAGCGACCCTAGGAAGAACTTTATTCACCATAAGATCTACAAAATCCTCTACTCTATTTTTATACTCAAGCGGGATGGCGTGCAACGCAAGAAAGGTCGATTTAATTTCTAAGGGATGCTCCGATTTTAATCGTTTGATAACACGAAGCATTTTCAATTCGTTCTCTTCATTGAGGCCGTATCCGCTTTTAATTTCAACAGCAACGGTTCCTGAATGCATCATCGCATTCAGGCGTTCAAATGCACCTTGAAACAACTCCTCTTCACTCATAGAAGCGAGTTTCTTTGCGCTATTCAAAATACCACCTCCACGCTTTGCTATTTCCTCGTATGTCAATCCGTTTAAACGATCTTCAAACTCATCGGCACGCGAAGCCGCGAACACCGTGTGTGTATGACTGTCGCACCACCCTGGAAGTACAAATTTTCCGGCAGCATCGATAATGGCTAAATCGCGCCAATCTTCAATCCCATCAAACTCATCCATTGAACCGAAAGCTGCGATGTTTCCGTTTTCAATAGCTAGCCATGCATTTTCAATACATGGAAGTACATTCATATTCGCTCCTTTGACAGATGAGACTTCCTGAGAATGAGTCCCGTAGAGTGATTTTATGTTTTTTATGAATATTTTCATGTTGTACAAAGATGCATTATTCTTAAATTTGCCGTCCCGCGCCTATAGCTCAGTTGGTTAGAGCAACAGACTCATAATCTGTGGGTCCCTGGTTCGAGCCCAGGTGGGCGCACAAAGATAACCCCGCACTTGCGGGGTTTTTCATTTCATTATTCAACAATAACCTTTTGAGTTGCTATTGATTTTTCATTCGAAAGTTTCACCCAATAAACTCCAGATTTTAACTTCTCGTTGACGTTGAAAATTTCTTGTTGTAAAAGTTTTTCCTTCACTATTATTTTTCCTGTAGCCTCGAATATTTCAATTTGATTGTAGACCTCTCCTTTCCATTGAATAGCGAATTCGCCATCACTCGGATTTGGAAAAACACTCACTTGTTTCGACTGCAGTCCACTGACATTTCCACAGAGCATGCAAGCAGCAAGAGGATCCGCTGATACAAAGGAATGAGATGTTACATAGTCTGTATATAGCGCTTCAACACATTCCGCATTTAAAAAATAACGAAGCCAAGCTGTCATCAATGTCAAATAAGCTTCTTGTTGATCTGCTCTAGCTAAACTTCCACCCAGAGGTTCTCCAAAGTCGCACAAGGTTCCTGCGTTAATGTATCCGCAATGCGAGCCTCCTGTTAATGACACAAATGTTTTGCATCCTGCATTGGTTCCATCAAAAATGGGTTGATGATTATCTGCAGGAGGAGTTACTGAATCGTCGCTCCCTGAGAAAACAAGTGTATTGCAATTTACCGATGAAGCCGCTGCAATGGCGCTCGGATTGGTTTCCGCAGGTGCTAATCCAACAATCGCATCAATCAGCGGGTCTGACGCCGCTGCTATCCACGCTGCTCCTCCACCCATGCTGTGTCCGATTATTGCCTCTCTTTCTTGATGCACGATGTTGTGTAAAATCGAAGATGAATTTTGAGATTCGAGCTGAAGGGCGTGGGTTACAAATGCCAAGTCCAAGCCAAAATTCTCATGACTCGGGGCAAATCCTGTTTCCGTATTCACCAATGCAACAACAAATCCGAAGGGAATTAACTGTTCCGCAATCAACGAATAATTCGCAGCTCCGATTACAAAACCATGACCTACCGCAATGGCGGGATAACCTGTCAATGCTAAAAACGCGGGGTCCAATGCTGCAATATCATCTCCTGCTGAAAGAGCCGGATAATATACTTCACATGGAATTGAACGATTGTTTCTCGTAGCATCAACGAACGTCATCGTGGTATGTCCAAGACCTTGACCAAAAGACAGAGAGGCGCTAAGAAATCCGATAAATAGTAAAACTACATTTTTCATTTTTATTTTTTTTGAAGTGGAACCACTTGAATTCCTGTTGAAGATTCAATTACAAAATAATACTGTCCGACTGGCTGAGTGGTCAGATCCAAATGGTAAATCGCCCACGGTTCGCTATAATTGTAATCCCATTTGTAATACTTAAGAGACCTGCCGCTACTGTCGTAGAGGTAGTGATAGTTATTTGTATCCGGGAAATTTCCTTCAACACGAATTTCGAATTGCCCATCTGAAGGCTGAGGAAAGACAAGGACCGAATGTTCATTCGGTTGACTGTATATTTGGTTTGACAGATTCACAAAAGCCTTCCAGAAATCAGGAATACCGTATCCCATAGAATCATTCGGTGTTGAATACAAACTTGCACTTTCTTCAATTGCGTTAAAAATTTCCATATTAGAGGCTGTAGGAAAGGCCTGCCACAATGTTGCTGCCATTCCTGCAATGATCGGAGAACTAAAAGAAGTGCCGTTTCCCCTCGCAATTGTACTATCTGAAGCAGCATAGACCGTCTGCCTTCCCATGGCTACAATATTTGGTTTGACATCGTTCAATCCTGGCGGGTGATATCCTGAAAAGGAAGCGTGTGTGCCATTTAAGTCAACTGCCCCAATACACAGAACATGTTCAGCGTCCGAAGGAGCTGTAATGACGTGCCATTGATCATCTCCACTATTGCCAGCGCTGTTCACAACCAGTGTTCCCTTCAGCGCACAAATCTCGGCTGCTTGTGAAATTCTGGTTGTAGAACCATTCATATCGGAAGTCGAATAGTTCATGTAATCTTCATCAAATAGTGAGTATCCCAAACTTGAATTAATCACATCTATTCCAATACTATCTGCCCATTCCGCTGCTTGAATCCAAGTATCTTCTTCCAATCGAACTTCACGAAAAACATCTTCCGTTTGAAACAAATAATAATTGGCTTCAACTGCTGTACCGTAAAGTGAATCTTGCATGATCCCAGCCATGTGACTGAGTACCATTGTTCCGTGTGTAGAAGCATCGAATACATTCGGTGAAGTTAAATTCAGGAAGTCATGCGTTTCAATAATCCGTCCTTCTTCAAAAAGGTGCGCCATGGCAGGCAATACATCAGCATACCTGAATCCGCCATCGAACACCGCTATATCCATTCCTTTTCCGTTTAATCCCAATTGGTGCAGCAGGTGTCCGTTTAACATTTCAGTCTGACGGAAACTAGGACCGTAGAAATCGTCTGAAACCATGCCCTCTTCAGACTGCGTTCCTTTATGAATTGAAATCTTTTCCAAAGGAACACTCGGCAACGACTTCACTTGAAAAACACATGGAAGTGCTTCCACTTGTAGTTTCCAAGTAGCTGCAATAGCAGTATCTATGAGCTCTACTGTAATTGAATTGAACCATTTACTCTTCAGCAACACGTTTGAATTTCCTTGTTGAAGAACTTGCTGAATGTAGTTTGTATTTACTGGAATATCTAGCGAATCGAAACCTACTCCTGTTCTAATTCTTCTTTCGACTGCCTTTGCAGACAAGTATGCACTCGGATTTGAAAGCGTAAAAACTGAGTTCGATTTATCTCGAAACTGAACGAAGTAAGTGTTGTAAGAAGATTGAGCGCATAGCCCGTTCACAAACAAAAAAGGAGTCAGAATTAAAAGTATCTTGTAATATTTCTCCATAAATCTATTTCGTTTCTTTCAATGTTCCGTTTTCATAAACCTCTGTCCTTTCTAGCTCTCCTGAAATTTTGTAGTACAAAACTTCTCCGTTCAATTGACCGTTTACATACTTTCCTTTTTGCTTCACTTGTGTTCCTTTCAGTTGCTCTCGAAACGCTATTCCTTGAGCAACGTCTTCTGGAGAGGCGGGTATTTGCTCATAGGCACCCTTGTCGTAATATTCAACAAAAGCACCCTCTTTGTTGTAGTTCTTGTACGTGTATTCAGACTGAGGAATACCAGAGTCGTAATAGGTTTGAAAAGTTCCGTTGGCGTAATGTTTCTTTTCAATTTTATCGTTTTTGAACCAAATCGTCAACTCGGGCAAACCTGTTTCTAGATAAAAGTTCCAACCTCCATCGCGCATTCCATTCGCAAACTTCCCTTCCTCCTTCTTCTTTCCGCTGTCATAATTCACAACAATGTTTCCGTCGTAAATTCCATTTTTATAACTGCCCTTTTTACTCAGCTTGCCATCTATGGTATATTCTGTGAATGGACCTTCCAACTTGTCATATAAATAATTCATTTCATGCGATGCCTTACCATTTGCAAAAAATATCTTCGATTCACCGTTAAGCAAATTGTCTTTGTAGTTTTCGAAACGGATCAATCTTCCTTCAGCATCGTAAAATTCCCACCGCCCTTCTTTTTGACGTTCCCAAGCACTCCCTATTTTCTTTCCCACATATCTCCCCTTGCTGTTAACTGTTTTCCCATCGGCGTAGAAGTTCACAACATCATTGATTGTCGTGTCTTGAATATGATTTACGGTAGATTTCAATAATCCCTTTTCATTATAAAACTCAAAAACTCCAATTGGAACACCATTTTTAAAATTCCCTTTGTAATACATGACCTTCGGGTTCGATTTATAAACACGAATCCACACTCCTTCTTTTTTATTATTCGAATTAAACGTGTTGTAATCTGTCCCGAATGCACCAGTGGGAAAGATTGTACCCGGCGCCTGGGCAGAGGTTACGAGAAAATTCAACGCAAACACAACAATCAACACTACCTGCTTCAGCATAACTTTCATATGGGAAAAATTAGATTTCTTTCACAACGGAAAATTAGGCCAAAAGATTATATCTCCGTTTTAAATCAAAAATCATTTTCAACACGAAATTAGATTCACTAATTTCGCAGTCTAAAATTTGAACCCATGAAAGTAACCGTTGTTGGAGCTGGTAATGTTGGCGCTACATGTGCCGATGTATTAGCGCATCGTGAAATTGCTAACGAAATTGTTTTGTTAGACATTAAACCAGGCTTTGCTGAAGGCAAGGCGCTTGATATCTGGCAGACTGCTCCCATTAACTTGTACGACAGCAGAACTGTTGGAAGCACCAATGATTACGCGGCTACTGCTAATTCTGATGTTGTTGTAATCACCAGCGGATTACCAAGAAAACCAGGTATGAGTCGCGACGATTTGATCGCAACGAATGCAGGAATCGTGAAAAGCGTTACTGAAAATATTGTCAAGTATTCTCCAGATGCAATCATCGTTATTGTTTCTAATCCGCTTGATGTTATGACATACTGCGCATTCCTTGCTGCTAAAGTTGATAGCAAGAAAGTATTTGGAATGGCTGGTATTTTGGACACTGCACGTTACCGTGCATTCATTGCATCTGAATTGAACTGTTCTCCAAAAGACATTCAAGCGGTGTTAATGGGTGGACATGGAGACACTATGGTTCCGCTTCCTCGTTATACCACAGTTGGTGGAATTCCAGTTACTGAATTAATTTCTGAAGAAAAATTAAACGCAATCGTTGATCGCACGAAAACAGGCGGTGGAGAAATTGTAAATCTTTTGGGAACATCTGCATGGTACGCTCCTGGAGCTGCTGCTGCACAAATGGTGGAAGCCATTGTTCGTGACCAGAAGCGTATTTTCCCTGTTTGCGCGTTATTAAACGGCGAGTACGGAATGAAAGATATTTATCTTGGAGTTCCTGTTAAACTTGGTAAAAACGGTATCGAAGAAATTATTGAATTGAAATTGAACGATTCAGAGAAGGCATTGTTGGCTAGCTCAGCTACTTCTGTTAAAGAAGTAATGGGCGTTTTAGATTCAATGAATTTGTTCTAAATAATTTTGTTTTAAATGAAAACAGCACTAAATAGTGCTGTTTTTTTTTTACTATTTCTTACTGTAGAGCCTCACATAAAAAGGCATGTCGTTTAGCGGCCGGTACTCTTTCTTCGGTCTAAATTCCTTTAAAAGAATCAACGTTGTATCTGCATTCATTTCTTCAATTGGCGTATTCTCTTCATTCGGCCCATAATGTCCGTCCCAAACGATTAAATCGCCGCTTTGCGCATATTCATGAAAGCGCAATCGATTCGTTTTCGAGTAATCATTCGGGTCAATGTCCAAGGCTATGGTAACATAGGCATGTCCTGCGAATACACTACCCTTCGTTGTCACCCCTTCAACTTTCATCCAAGCGTGCATATCATCTAAAACAGCTTCTTCTATCCCATATTCCACGGGGGCGCCGAAAGCTCCGAGAATGAGCGTATTTGAGCCAATCGCAGTTCCGCATAATACAAAGACCATTACATGAACTAAATTCCATTTCCCAAACTTCGGGTTCGCGTCTAGGAATTTATTCAATTCAATAAGTGCAAGTAATACCATTGGCGCTGCAACCACGAACATCACACGAAGAAGACCGAGGCTAGCCCACATTCCTTGCCACCAGAGAATTGTGTGTGCCATGAAATACCCCCAAAAGGAACCTAGCACAATCCAAAACAAAACTTGGTGCTTCAGCACAAAAACTTTAGACTCTTCTCTATTTTCTAATCCGTTCCAATCGGCTAAAATTCTATTCGGAATTCCTAATGCACTGTTCCAAGTGTATTTCAACAAGAATAAAAATCCGATTCCAAAAACGGGTATTGACCACATAAAGAAATGAAAGAAGCTGCCACTTCCATAAGAGGTAATATCTGTGTGAACATATGGATTCGAATCGAAAATCCAAAGTGGAAAACCAGTATACCAGTATCCGATTGTATTCATTATCAAAGAACCCGCAAGCAGCAATGGAATGTACTTCCAACGTCTTGTGAAAAAGAAAAACATGGCTGCGATTCCAAGAATAACAAAACCTTCACTTCGGGCAAATGGCATGAAGCTTAGAACCAAAGCTCCGATCCAGAATTTCCCCTTCAAACTCCAATGAATAAAAAGAATTAGAAAAAGAGCACAGATAATTTCCGTTAATGAGGAAACTGCATTGTCGAAAACAACAGGACAAGTGAGGAACAACAAGGGTGCTATCCAACTTCGTTTCAGTTGAAACTGATTTGCGATTTTCAGGACTAGAAAAGCCTCAAGAAATATTAACGCGAGGTTCGTCCAAATAATAGCCTGCAATCCGAATTGCGCTATGGGTGAAAAGAGAACGGTAAATACGGGTTTTCCCCATTGATTCAAAAGAAGTTCATGGTGAATCCATGAATAGCGAGACATTTGATAATGCACGAATGTATCTGCACCACCGTTAACGCCATTGGCAAAAACTACAAGAAGTATATAAACGACCCCTGCAATTCCGAAAACCTTCCCTTCCGGTTTCTCCCAAAACTTAGTAAGTGTATTCATTAAGCCTTCAAGCTTTCCGACTTCACACGTGAGATAAAATCATCGAACAGGTATCTCGAATCATGAGGTCCCGCGCTTGCTTCCGGATGGTATTGCACTGAGAAAACAGGCTTAGATTTCAATCGTATTCCGGCTACTGTATTGTCGTTCAAATGCACGTGAGTAATCTCAACATCAGAATTGTTTGCAATGCTCTCCTTAGAAATCACAAAACCATGGTTTTGGCTGGTGATCTCACCTTTACCCGTGATGATGTTTTTAATTGGGTGATTAACTCCGCGATGACCGTTGAACATTTTTTCAGTTTTCAAGCCTTGACTTAAACCTATTAGCTGATGTCCAAGGCATATACCAAAACATGGAATTCCTGTTTCGATAATCTTCGCAGTCAAATCTATTGTGTAGGGCATTGCTGAAGGATCTCCCGGTCCATTTGAAAACATAACACCGTCGGGATTCCAGGCCTGAATTTCTTCTGCGGTGACGTTCAATGGAAACACTTTTAGGAAGGCTCCTCGCTCTGAAAGACAACGGAGAATATTCAACTTCACGCCAAAATCAAGCACTGCTATTTTAATTTCAGACTCTGAGCTACCATATTCGAACGCCTCTGTGCAAGCAACTCGTGATGCCAATTCAAGACCATCCATGTTGGGAGCTTGTGTTAGCTTTTCTTTTAGCGCTTCGATGTCTAGCGTTTCTGTGGAGATAATACAATTCATTGCACCATTCTTACGAATATGACGAACCAATGCGCGAGTATCTAAATCGCAAATTCCAACAACATGGTCACGAACTAGGTAGTCTTGAAGTGTTCCTGCACCACCCACTCGGCTTGCAACATCGGAAAACTTCTTGATGATTATTCCTGAAACTTGACACTTTCCAGATTCGATTTCTTCGGTGTAGACACCGTAATTCCCAATATGAGAAGTCGCCATTACCAGACATTGTCCAAAATAAGAGGGATCTGTAAAAACTTCTTGATAGCCTGTCATTGCTGTATTGAAAGCAATTTCTCCTGTTGTTGTGCCCTTGGCTCCACAACT
Organism: Flavobacteriales bacterium; assembly: GCA_947488195.1. Lineage (GTDB taxonomy): Bacteria > Bacteroidota > Bacteroidia > Flavobacteriales_D > Sanyastnellaceae > CAIZGX01. The sequence continues at coordinate 6,497 of CANKYR010000034.1, read as the reverse complement.
TTGGCCATAAAAAAGGGTACCGTCTTGAAGGAGCAGCACCGCAGGTATAGATTCTTGTCTCATTAAAAAACAAAGTTAAGATTATCCAACAAACATTGGATTCGAACTTTTCAACAAATTATAAATTACTCGTTGGCGTTTCTAGTTGTTAAAATTATAGCGAGCCTAGGGATTGTCGATATACCCAATTTACCAATAGAGAGTAGCGTAAAAAAAAGCAGCAAGATTCAATCTTGCTGCTCTAGATTTCTTGGTTATTCACTCAATGAAATTACTCTGCTGACGCAGAATCATCCTTCTTCTTTCTTGTCTTTTTAGGCTTTTCCTCTGCATCAACCTCGGTTGCCTCAATTACATCTGTACCGCCTTCTAAAGCGACATCATCAGTTTTCTTTGCAGCACCACGACGAGTGCGTTTCTTCGCAGTTGCCTGCTCTACTTCATTACCATAAATGGTGTTGAAATCTACAAGTTCCATCATACACATTTCTGCGTTATCTCCTTGACGGTATCCCGTGCGAATGATACGCGTGTATCCTCCTGGTCGAGTAGCTATTTCCGGGGCGATTGCACGAAACAATTCAGTAACAGCTTCTTTGTTTTTCAAATAACTGAAAACGGTTCTTCTGTTGTGCGTACTGTCAGTTTTCGACTTAGTAAGAAGTGGTTCCACATACTTCCGCAAAGCTTTTGCTTTTGCAAGAGTTGTAGTAATGCGCTTGTGCTCGATAAGTGAGTTAGCCATATTAGCTAGCATTGCACGACGGTGCTCTGCCTTTCTACCTAAATGGTTATTCGTTTTTCCGTGTCTCATAATTGTACTTTCTACTACTGATTATCAGTAGGGGTTAATCTCTATCCAATTTATATTTTGCAACGTTCATTCCGAAGTGCAAACCTTTGCTTTCTACTAATTCTTCTAACTCTGTAAGAGATTTCTTTCCGAAGTTACGGAACTTCAACAAGTCATTTTTGTTGAAAGAAACCAAATCACCTAAAGTTTCAATATCAGCAGCTTTCAAGCAATTCAATGCACGCACGCTCAAGTCCATGTCAACCAATTTGGTTTTCAACAACTGACGCATGTGTAAAGAACTTTCATCAAATTCTTCTACTTCGCGCTTGATTTCTGTTTCAAGCGTGATACGCTCGTCACTGAATAACATGAAGTGATGTATTAAAATCTTAGCAGCCTCTTGAAGAGCATTCTTAGGTGTGATTGAACCATCACCTTGGATTTCAAGGATTAGTTTTTCATAGTCAGTCTTTTGTTCTACACGGAAGTTCTCTACAGAGAATTTCACATTGCGAATTGGAGTAAAGATTGAATCGATGAAGATTGTTCCAATAGGTGCGCTAGAAGTTTTGTTTTCTTCGGCCGGTCTGTAACCACGTCCCATGCCTATAGCAAGATCAATGCGAAGCTTTACTTTAGGCTCCATGTTACAGATAACTAAATCCGGGTTCAACACTTGAAATGCAGAAGTGAAGTTGCTTATGTCACCAGCCTTGAATTGCTCTTGACCGTTGATACTAATAGAAACTTTTTCGTAATCTGTACCTTCTATTTGGCGCTTGAAGCGAACTTGCTTCAAGTTAAGGATGATTTCAGTAACATCTTCCACAACTCCTTTGATAGAGGAAAACTCGTGATCGACTCCTTCAACTTTGATTGAAGTGATAGCGAAACCTTCGAGAGAAGAAAGAAGGATACGACGTAATGCGTTTCCAATCGTTATTCCGAAGCCTGGTTCCAGAGGACGAAATTCGAAAGTACCTGTAAAGTCATTGCTTTCTAGCATTACGACTTTGTCTGGTTTTACGAAATCTAATATAGCCATTGAGTTAATTTTAAATTAAGGATTATTTAGAGTACAATTCTACGATTAATTGCTCGCGAATGTTTTCAGGTATTTGAACACGTTCCGGGAATTTCATAAAAACTCCTTCTTTGTTAGAATCGTTCCAAGCCAACCAATCGAAATTATTACGGGTAGCTAAAGCCATAGTAATAGATTCAAGTGATTTAGATTTTTCACGAACTGAAACACGATCTCCAGGACGTAACTGGTACGAAGGGATGTTTACAACATTTCCATTTACCAGGATATGGTTGTGAGAAACCAATTGTCTAGCACCGCTGCGCTTTGTAGCAATTCCTAAACGGAAAACAGTGTTGTCGAGACGTGATTCACACAATGCTAGTAGGATTTCTCCGGTAACACCTGGACGTGCTGAAGCTTTTTTGTACAAGTTAGAGAACTGACGCTCGAGTATACCATAAGTATATTTCGCCTTCTGCTTTTCAGTTAACTGAATTGAGTATTCGCTTTGTTTCGCACGACGTTTGTTCGGACCGTGTTGTCCGGGCGGAAAATTACGCTTCTCTAGTCCTTTATCAGGTCCGTAGATTGCTTCACGAAATCTTCGCGCAATCTTTGTTTTTGGGCCAATGTATCTTGCCATTTCTTTTTCTTCTAAAAATTTAGATTCTTCTTGCTTTTGGAGGGCGACAACCGTTGTGAGGTAGTGGAGTCGTGTCTACGATTTCCAATACTTCAATTCCAACTGTGTTAATGGTGCGGATGGCAGATTCTCTGCCAGCTCCTGGTCCTTTAACAAACACCTTCACCTTTCTTAGACCAAGATCGTGGGCTTCTTTACCGCATTGCTCTGCAGCCATTTGAGCGGCGTACGGCGTGTTCTTTTTGGAACCACGGAATCCCATTTTCCCTGCAGACGACCATGAGATCACCTGTCCAGAATTATTGGTTAAACTAATGATGATGTTGTTAAACGTGGACTGAATATGGGCTTGACCCATAGCTTCCACCACCACATTTTTCTTTTTCTTTTTTTCTACTTTGGCCATTTCTCTTGCCTTAGCTTATTGATTATTTAACTGCTTTCTTTTTATTCGCAACTGTCTTACGTTTTCCTTTACGGGTACGAGAGTTGTTTTTGGTGCTTTGACCACGAAGTGGCAAACCAGATCGGTGACGAACACCCCTGTAGCAACCGATGTCCATTAATCGCTTAATGTTCAATTGAGTTTCAGAGCGCAGAGCACCTTCTACTTTCAATTCTTCGGTAATGAAATTACGAATCAAACCTAGTTCTTCGTCGTTCCATTCTTGAACTTTCTTATCATAAGAAATTCCAGCCTGCTCCAAGATTCTACGTGACGTTGAACGCCCTATTCCGTAGATGTAGGTGAGTCCTATTTCACCTCTTTTGTTACGCGGTAGATCTATACCTGCAATCCTTGCCATAGTTATTCTTTATTTTAAGGAGTTATCCTTGTCTTTGTTTGAATTTCGGGTTTTTCTTATTTATTACATAAAGCTTACCTTTTCGGCTGACAATTTTGCAGTCAGCTGAACGCTTTTTTATTGAAGCACGTACTTTCATATCTCTTGTACTTTATTATTTATATCGAAAACAAATTCGACCTTTTGTTAAATCGTAAGGCGACATTTCCACTTTCACTTTATCTCCTGGAAGTATTCGAATGTAGTGCATTCGCATTTTCCCTGATATATGAGCTACGATGATGTGTCCATTTTCAAGCTCCACACGGAACATTGCATTTGACAATGCCTCAACAATTGTTCCGTCTAGTTCTATCGATGTCTGTTTCGCCATTCAGTTTTTTATTATTTTTTTGCTGCTAATGCAGCGTCTATCTCTTCAAATGATGACAACTTCTCTGCCCCTCCTTTTCCAACCGCCACTGTGTGTTCAAAGTGTGCACTTGGCTTTCCGTCTTGCGTCTCAATTGTCCAACCGTCTTTAAGCTGTCTTACGTTCTTCGTCCCCAGGTTGATCATTGGCTCAATAGCTATAACCAACCCTTCTGTCATTACCAAGCCTTGTCCTCTTCTACCGTAGTTTGGCACTTCAGGTGCCTCATGTAACTGAATCCCCACTCCGTGTCCAACCAACTCACGCACTACACCGTATCCGTTTGTTTCTGCATAATTCTGTACAGCATAACCGATATCGCCGATTCGTTTTCCAATTGCGGCTTGTTCAACCCCCAACTCTAAGCACATTCTAGTTGCATCTAACAACTTTTGCAAATCGTCAGATATTTGACCAACTGCAAATGTGAATGCAGAATCTCCCCAAAACCCTTCCCATAACACCCCAATATCAATAGAGACAATATCGCCTTCTTTCAATGGCTGTGCATTTGGTATTCCATGAACAACGGCTTGATTGACACTCGCACAGATTGAATTTGGGAAATCGTGATATCCAAGAAATCCAGGGTAAGCCCCATGATCTCGAATAAAACTTTCCGCAACTCTGTCTAGTTGCAAGGTTGTCACACCCGGTTCAACGATTTTGGCTATTTCCGCCAACGTTTTTCCTACAAGTAAAGAACTCTTTCGGATGGCATTTATCTCATCCGGTTTTTTTAAAACTACCTTTTTGCTCACAGCTTATACGGTGTAGCCACTGCTCGCAACGCTCCCACTATTTCGTCCTCTCACTCTCCCCGATTGCATTAACCCGTCGTAGTGACGAGAAAGCAAATGACTTTCTACTTGTTGAAGTAAATCTAAAATCACACCTACTGTAATTAACATGGATGTTCCTCCGAAAAACTGAGCAAACATCTGAGCTTTTGTTAGTGATAAACTCAAAACAAGCGCCGGTAGTATTGCAATAAGGCCGACAAAGATACCACCAGGAAGGGTTATGCTCGACAAAACTCTATCAATAAATTCTGCCGTATCCTTTCCAGGCTTGATTCCTGGTACAAAATTGCCATTTCTTTTCAAGTCATCAGCAATCTGATTTGGATTGGTTACGATGGCAGTGTAGAAGAAGGTAAACAAAATAATCATTACCATTAACAACATGTTGTATCCAACACCCTGAAAATTTGTTAGCGATGCCAATACCTTGTTGTTTTGAAACATTTCAGTATTGCTTAGGTACAACGGGACAAACATTATTGCTTGGGCAAAGATGATTGGCATTACTCCAGCAGCGTTTACACGCAGAGGAATGTAGCTTCTAGCTCCTTCACCTTGTGGAAGGTGACTTCCGCCGGCAGCCATTTTAGCCATTTGCACAGGAATTCTGCGAACTGCTTGAATGATTGCAACTGTTCCTCCGATAACAATAACCATTACAGCTATTTCAATTAGGAAGAAAAATGCTGTTTGCTGACTGAACTCTTGAGCAAAAGCTCCGGGGATATCTGATAAGATACCTGTCATGATTATCAATGACGTTCCGTTTCCAATTCCTTTATCGGTAATTTTCTCACCCAACCACATCACAAACAGAGTAGCACTCGTAAGGATAATGATTGACGTAATCATCCACATTGGACTGTTCGCATGAGCATCGGCAGGCACATACTGTGCTAAGTAACCTGGTGCTTGTACCATTGCAATACCTATTGTAAGGAAACGGGTCCACTGATTTATTTTACGTCGTCCACTTTCACCTTCGCGTTGCAACTTTTGCACTGTCGGAACAGCAAGTCCCAACAATTGAATAACAATACTCGCTGAAATGTAAGGCATAACACCTAGAGCAAAAATCGAAGCTCTATTGAATGCTCCACCTGTGAAAAGTCCTAAAAAGTCTGCGATTGAACCTGATCCAGCTGCGCTGGTGTCCTGCATTTTGACTGCATCTATTCCAGGAAGAAGGACATACGACCCAATTCTGTACACCAAAAGTATTCCTAAGGTGAAAAGAATTTTCTTGCGAAGTTCCTCGTGATTCCAGATGTTTCTTATGGAAGAAAAAAACTTTTTCATATGGTGTTCGCTGTTCCGCCCATTGCTTCAATCGCAGCTTTCGCTGTGGCTGTGAATGCGTGCGCTGTCACGTTTAACTTTCCTTTTAATTCACCGCGACCCATTACTTTTATAAGTGTCTTCTTGCTACAAATTCCATTTGCTACAAGTGTTTCAAAAGTAACCTCAGTCAAGTTGTGCTTGTCGACAAGTAACTGTAATGTGTCAAGGTTTATACCCTTGTATTCAACGCGATTAAGGCTTTTGAATCCAAATTTAGGCAACCGTCTTTGAAGAGGCATTTGTCCACCTTCGAAACCAATTTTGCGCTTGCTACCAGAGCGTGATCCTGCTCCTTTGTGTCCACGTGTAGAAGTTCCACCGTGTCCAGAACCTTCACCACGACCAATACGCTTTCTGTTCTTAATAGAACCTTCAGCTGGCTTTAAGTTATTCAATTTCATCTCTTCTAATCGTTATTTGTATTCCACTTTTACAAGGTGACTCACAGCGCGAATCATACCTACAATATTTGGTGTCAATTCTTTTTCTACTGACACATTTAATTTCTTAATACCCAAAGCTTCGATTGTAGCCTTTTGACGTTTTGGACGATCAATAGCACTTTTAACTTGGGTGATAACAACTTTAGCCATAATGGTCTGGATTATCCGTTAAAAACTTTATCTAAATGAATTCCGCGAATACGCGCAACTTCTTGTGGTGTTCTGA
>CANKYR010000033.1 GCA_947488195.1 Flavobacteriales bacterium | reverse complement strand
CTTGAAGAATAAGAATTGAAGCGGATATAAAAAAAACAAATGGTTTCAATAGTTCAGTTTTGGGTCGCGAATATACATTCGCATCAAAAGGTTCTCGAGGGAAACGCAATAAAAATGAGATTATTGCGAATGAAGAAAATCAGTTTTCTATTTACTCTTGAGACGTGAAAACGCTGAGTTTGATTTTTTCAGCAATCATTTCGGCCACCGCTAGTGCTTTGTGCCCATCCTCAAGGGAAACCGTAGGCTTTGTGTGATGCAATACAGCTTCGCCGAAACTTGTTAACTCTTGTTTGAGCGCGTTGTTATCAGGCACTGCAAGACTTTTCTTGGTTATTTCATTTTCTTTATTCTCTCGAATTAACTCGTAACTATGGGCAGTCTTATTCAAGAAGTCAGAAACGTAACAGGCATCTTTTTGATAGAATCTCATTTTGCGCATCGACTCGGTTCCTACGCGGCTAGCTGTTAAATTCGCTACACAGCCATTGTCTAATTCTATGCGTGCATTGGCAATATCAATGTGTGAAGTAAGAACTGAAGCGCCATTTGCGGAAACTCTTCTTACGTTGGCTTTAGTAACGGCAAGGATTAAATCGATATCGTGAATCATAACATCAAGAATAACAGATACATCGTTGTTGCGCCCTTTGTATTGGCTCAATCGATGTGCCTCAATGTATTTTGGTTGGTCTAACAATGGGGCGATAGCTAAGAAGGCAGGATTGAAGCGCTCAATGTGTCCAACTTGTGCAATGACTTGTGCTTCTTTAGCGAGTTTAATGAGACTGTTGCTTTCTTCTAAAGTCGAAGTAATTGGCTTTTCAATGAATACGTGTTTTAAATTGCGAATGGCACTCGAAGCGCATTGGAAATGTGAAGGCGTGCTAGATACCACATCTACCACATCAACTTCATGTATAAGCGCGTCGAGGCTGTGGCACGGTTCAATTCCAAAGCGCGCGGCTGCTTCTTTAGCAGCTTTAATATCCGGATCGAAAAAATGAATGGATGTAAACAATTCTGGTAATTCCGATAGCACTTGCATGTGAATCTTCCCTAAGTATCCCGTTCCTAAAACTCCTATTTTCAACATAAATAATTCTCGTCTTATGCAAATGTGATAGAAATTAATGTCTACATCACTTCGTTGATTTTTACTTTTCAACACTGAAAAGCGGATGAAATAGTCCCGTACCTTGGCGGTATGATTGAGGATAATTACAGACACAAGGGACTGAGAAGAATATTAGTAGACGAATTACGTGAGAAGGGAATTACTGATGGCCGCGTTCTAGATGCTATGAATAAGGTTCCTCGACACGCCTTCTTAACGAGCGCTTTTGTGGAATTGGCCTATGAAAACAAGGCCCTTCCAATAGGGGCGGAACAGACAATTTCGGCTCCCTATACCGTAGCTTTTCAGAGCCAGTTGTTAGACGTGGAAAAGGGAATGAAGGTTCTTGAAATTGGAACAGGTTCGGGCTATCAAACTTCTGTCCTTTGTGAAATGGGGGCGAAGGTTTATACGATTGAAAGACAGAAGTTGCTTTTCGATACCTCAAAGAAAATTTTGGCTGAAATGGGATACAAATGTCATTTGGCCTACGGCGATGGCTACAAGGGAATACCAGCATTTGCGCCTTACGATAGAATTATTATTACTTGCGCCATCCCAATTGTTCCCGAAGAACTGCTCATGCAAATGAAGCCTGGTGGGAAGCTTGTTATGCCTTTCGGTGAAGGAGACAAACAGGAAATGACGCTTATTCAAGAAGACGCGGAAGGGAATTTTCAGAACACCTATTTCGGAGAATTTTCGTTTGTCCCCATGCTCGAAAAAAGAAGCAATACGAAATCGTGAGTCTTATTTAATTCGAAGTGAAAAAACTTTTTCGTCGAAAAGAAATCCTTCAAGCAAATCGCCAGAGGCAACGGGTCCAACTCCTGCTGGTGTCCCCGTGAAAATTAAGTCGCCAATTTTCAAAGTGAAAACTTCCGAAACATTCTCAATGAGTTTATCAATCGAATGAATCATGTGTGAACTATTTCCTTCCTGAACCGTTGTTCCATTTTTCTTCAAGGTGAAAAGGATGGGGGAAGGAAGGTTTTCTAACTCAAAGAACTTTTCGCTCACGAATGCAGATCCGTCAAAAGCTTTGGCGCGTTCCCATGGAAGGCCTTTCTTTTTCAATTCATCTTGCACATCTCTCGCCGTAAAGTCTATTCCCAAAGTCACTTCGTTGTAATAACGCGGAGCAAAAGATTCTTGAATGTGCTTTCCCAATCTATTTATTCGAAAAACCAATTCCAGCTCATAGTGCACATCGTTCGTGAAGGCAGGAATGACAAATGGATTTCCTCGTTGAATGATAGCAGAGTCGGGTTTGCAAAAAACAACAGGATTTTCAGGAACGGCATTTCCCAGTTCAGCTGCGTGCGCGGCATAGTTTCTTCCAATGCAAATAATCTTCATTAAGGACGGGCAATAAATTCAACAACAACTTTTCGGTCTCCAGGATTCTTGCCAATGGATCCTACGTCTCCAACAAACTTAGCAACACATCGGTTAGAGTCAATACCTGAATCCACTAGAAAGGTGCGAACGGCTTTGGCTCTTTTTTCTGACTCCCTCCAGTTTTTTTCACTGCTTCCATTTCGGTCGGAATACCCGGTGATAAGGACACCTGTTTTTCCATTGCGCGCAAGCTTCTCAACAATGTCGTTCAACTGTTGCTGGGCAGTAGTGCTCAGGTCAACGCCTGATTTTTCAAAATAAATAACAACGGGTTGAATAGGGACGGGCGCAGCAGTAAATTTGGGTAAGCTCGATTTATCGCTACCATTTAGCCATTGACGAGCCGCGCCATCTGACGAGTAGGGAACAATGGGCAACAACGAATCTTGCGACGCAGGTTCTTGTCCTAGCATGGAAATGCTTGAAGTCAGAAATAGAAAAAAGAACCAGGAACGCATATCACGTAAAATTAGCTCACATAGGCCAACTGAACCGATTGATTTTATTCACCATTCATTCACAATGAATGAAAACTAGTCTTTGTTCATGACACTGTTTTGAGCGCGAATGCTCTCTTTGTGAATGGCTTCGAGGTAGGCAGAAAGGAAAGTTTCGGTGAGTTGAGCCGATTTACCCCATGCTTCGCGACTTTCAAGAATTTCCTTCCAACGTTCCAATTGGAAAATGATTATGCCATCTTCTTTTTTCAAAGCGCCCATCTCTCTTGCAACGTTCATTCTCTTTCCCAACAAATCAATAATATCCGCGTCCAAGGCATCTACTCGATCTCTGAGTATTTGAAGTTTTTCAGCAGAATTGGAAGTAAGTGAGGTAGTTCTGTAATGAAGAGCAGCAGCCATCTCTGAAACTTGCGCTGGGGTAATTTGTTGCGCGGCATCGCTTAAGGCACTGTCAGGATTCGGATGACTTTCGATCATGATTCCATTCATACCCAAGTCAATGGCGCGTTGGCTAACATCTTTCAGCAATGTCCTGTTTCCACATATGTGGCTAGGGTCGCAGAGAAGAGGGATATCGGGGAATTGTGTTTTGAATTCAATTGGAATTTCCCAAAGCGGTTTGTTTCGGTAAGGAAGTTTATTGGCTACTGAGAACCCTCGGTGAATAGCGCTTAAATTGGTGAGTCCAACTTTTTGAAAGCGTTCGAATGCTCCAATCCACAACGAAAGGTCAGGATTAATAGGGTTTTTAATGAAGATGGGAATGTTTACACCTCGCAGAGCTTCTGCAATTTCTTGAACGGAGAACGGATTCGTAGTTGTTCGTGCGCCGATCCAAAGAGCATCGAAGTTATGTTCAAGACACAATTCTACGTGCTGCGAAGTAGCCACTTCTGTGATGATTTTAACACCCGTTTCCTCCTTGGCTTTTTTCATCCAAGGAAGCGCTGCTACTCCCATACCTTCAAATGAATTTGGACTGGTGCGCGGCTTCCACAACCCAGCTCGGTAATAAGATAACGGTATTTTCAAACTTAAATCGCGAGCGGTTTGTATAACCTGTTCTTCAGACTCCGCGCTGCACGGCCCCGCTATCCATGTGAAATTGCTTTTTATCTTTTCCATTTCGTCCATCAATCGTTTTGCGAAAGTACCTTATTCCCTTAGACACAAGTGTTTTTTAAAGACATAAAAAAAAGGGAAAAACTCCCCTTTGTGCCCTGGACTGGACTCGAACCAGCATACCTTACGGAACCACCCCCTCAAGATGGCGTGTCTACCAATTTCACCACCAGGGCGAAGGCTGCAAATGTACGCATCCCATTTCTCCATATCTACTTTCATTCAATAAAAAATAGCAACATGAAAATACTACTAATTGTTTCTGACTTAGATTATTTATGCGACGGCTTGATTGAATAGAATATATACTTGTAGAAAAAGCAAGGACTTTAGTTTCTTCCTTACAAAAATTGTCTTTGCTCGATAGATAAGTTCGCGTAAATTTTGTTCTAAATATTAAACTTTTCGAATTGGTCAAAATCGTAGGGAGGGTATTTGACAGAGTCTATTTTTTGGGCTTCATCTTTCATGTCAATTAATTCCAACAAATTCTGAGTTTGTATTTTTTCAACCGCATCACAATCATAGTTTATTTTTTTCCAAGTTTCTACCATGTAAGATCGATGCTTCAAATATTCTAAGTACCTTTTTAAGTGAATATCTTGTTTACCAAAAGTTGCAAATATTGCAATTCTGTCCTTCTCAGATGGTTTAAGAAGGATTTTAGGCAAATGATAATATAGTTTTTGCGCAAACCACCCTCCAGTGAAATCACCCATTAAAACAGGGTAATCAATTCCTTTAATACGTCGAGCGTTGCCTGAATGAGTTGTTGTAAGATACCAAACAATTAAATCTCCTTTTTCAGAAGGCACATTTACTTTTTTACCTTTTGTTACGTCTATAGTTTTGTGAGAACCGGTTCTAACTACCAAACCTTCAGAATGATTTCTATGATCTTGCAGATAAATGCCAAGTCTAATAATTGAATAATCAATACCCCAATCTAATCCATTTGCATTTTTCCTATCAACACTATCTTTATGAAAACCGTTCGAAATCCTACCCTCGACACTTGCTATTTGGAAAGAACTATCACCGAAATATACGGGTTTCCCTCCTATTAAGTCAGCTAAGAATTTTACTAGTTTTTCATCAGTAAATAAATGGCTTAAATATTTATTCGAGAGTAAATCCGAACTTTCGGATCCCTCCTTGCTAAATTTAATGCAATCGCTTCTGAACCGATCGATTGTTTCGGCATCAAAAAAATTCTTTACGAGTATCCAGCCTTTTTCACGAAGAGTTTCTGCGTAGGTATTATTATTTTCCATAAAATATTTTGTTTATCCAATGTACTCAAGTTAATCGCGCAAGAAATAGAAAATGAGCAGATCGTGGAACCATTTTAAATTATTTTCATCACTTTATTTGGCCGCTAATTTATTGTATTTGGTATTAAAAGCAGATGTCGCACTATTCTATGATTTGCTTTTATTAATTCGGTGTTGGTGTTAAAGTCAATTTTGCCAGTAGCGCTAACGGTCTATTTAGAAATGAATACAAGCATTTAAATCAAACATAATACAAAATTTGGAATTAACAAATAAAGAGGGTTGCGTTTTAAATGAGCCTTAAAGAGCGTGAAATTTCAAGTGGTTTTTAGCTGTTGCAAGTAATGGAAATTTCCTGTTTTCGTTTTTACACTGCGTTTTGCGCACTCACAAAGTAAAACTCCCCTTTGTGCCCTGGACTGGACTCGAACCAGCATACCTTACGGAACCACCCCCTCAAGATGGCGTGTCTACCAATTTCACCACCAGGGCAATTGAGAATGAAAAAAGGCAGTTTCCTGCCTTTTTTCATTTTGGTGATCCCGCTGGGATTCGAACCCAGGGCCCATACATTAAAAGTGTATTGCTCTACCAGCTGAGCTACGAGATCATCTTGCTCTTAAAAGCGGCTGCAAATATACACATATTTTTTAATTTTTTGTTTTTTTGAAATCATTTTATGGAAGAGACAACTATTTTCTTGATGAAATAGTCAACACATTACCTAATTTTGTTTCTATATGAATTTTCCAATTATGAAAAGATTATTTGTGGTTTTGTTTTTCATGAACCTAGCGCTTTTTGTGAATGCGCAAGTATCTGCCTCTGCAAAAGTAAAGGCGGCTAACACAAGTTCTGTTTTGAAGTCTTATTCGGAAGACCAGCTCGTTGAGCTGAATTTTAGAGCGGAACACTTAGTAAGTGTGGAGCTTTCAAAAAGCCCGATAACAAGTGATTTCAATTTAGCACTTGTCGAAAATGGAGAAATAGTAACCCTTACAGACTCTGATTTGCTTGACTTTAATCCACTTTTATACGCTATTCCTCAAGAAGAAGTGCTTTGCAACAATTTTCATATTCAATCTCGAGAAGGGAATTCATACACGGTAGTTGTGCTTTCTAAGCAACAATATAACCAACAGTTGAAACAGCATTTGCGTGATATTAAAATGAAGAAATAATCTGAAATGATGAAGAAAATAATACTCCTACTTTTAGTCCCTTTTAGTTTTGTTGGCTTTTCTGCATGTGCTCAGACCGAGGTAATCAACATCACCGATGCACCTACCTATGTGGGTTGCGATTTTATTATGCATGATGATGCTGGTGGTTTGCAGCCGTATTCGCCAAGTGCCTCTGACGTAATCACGATTTGCTCGACCACCGGCAACCAGCTGAATTTGTACTTTTTGACGTTCACATTGAGCCCTGGTGATTTATTCACCATTTATGATGGTCCGTCGGCAGCTGACCCTGTCATAGGAATTTATACTGCTACTGATTTGCAGTTTCAAATGATTTCCAGTACCAACGCTTCGGGATGTTTAACTTTGTTTTTCCTTGCGAATGGTGACGCTCAAACAGGTGACTTTATAGCCCTAGGATCTTGCGGTGTGCCTTGTTCATTTCCACTTGCTACCATAACGGCTTCGGAGCCATCACCATTTTTAGGATGTCCGAGCGAGCAAATTACGTTCGATGGTTCAACTTCATTTCTTCCAAATGGATCTGCCCTATATTCACACAATTGGGATTTTGGCGATGGAACTTCTGACAATGTGAGTTGGCCAACGGTGACGCATTCTTATACCCAACCTGGAATTTATCATGTAGTTTTAACCATAACGGTTTTAAGTGCTGACGGTGTTCAGCAATGCTCGAATTTAAATATTGGAGATTACTTTGTTTACATTTCAACCCCCATTGAATGGAATACCACCGTTTCAGATCTTTCGGTCTGTGAAGGTGTTGAGGTAAATGCCGGTTCCCCTGATTGGGTTGCCGCACCGGACTTGGGAATTCAGAATTCTCCTGCGAATGCAACTTTTCCCACCTTTGTTTTGGCGCCGGAGAGTGGTTTGGGTGGCGGCGTTTACATTCCCGATAACCAAGGTTGCTTTGAAGCCAGTCTGACTTTCACTGACCTAATAGACACAACCATTACGAACATCAATCAAATTGCTTCAATTACTGCCAACATTGAGCATTCATGGGCCAGTGACATTGTTATTAATATTATATGCCCTCAAGGAAATACACTGCAGTTATTTAACGGAACTGGTGGAGCTGCAATATACCTTGGCGAACCCCTTGAAGCTGAAGCTCCAGATCAGCCGGGTATAGGTTATGATTATACTTGGGATCCGAATGCATTGGTTACTTTTAACACTGCAATTTCGGCTGTAACGGGAACAACACTTCCTGCAGGTTCCTACAATGCAGATGGATCATGGGATGCGTTGCTTGGCTGCACATTGAATGGTACGTGGCAGTTTCAAATCTGTGATCAAGTTACTGTGGATGATGGTTTTATTTTCGACTGGACCATTCAGTTTGCACCTGAATCTTATCCGGGTACTTTAACTTTTACACCTCAAGCCAATCCCGGACAGTCCGATAGTTTTTGGTCTCCAACAGACAACTTAACTTTCCAGGATGCTAATATGAACAATGTTGTTTTCATGTCGAGTGAGCAAGGAACGTTCCCTTTGACTTACCAAGTGACAAATAATTTCGGATGTACATACGATACAACTTTCAATATTACAGTATATGGCCCCCCTACAGTAAACTTCACAGACAGTATTCACTTCTGTGGATTGCCTGTTAACTTAAACCCTATATATGGTAATGCTTTGCCTAATACAGCATATGCTTATCAATGGAGTCCAGCGGCGAATGTAACAGTCCCAAATATCGCATTCCCTCAAGCAACCGGTCTACAGAATGCGGCTTGGATATCTGTAACTTCTTGGCCAACTTATGACAATACATGTACAGGTAACGACTCCGTAAGAGTTTGGATTCCTGCCACACCGCCGTCAGCTCCGTTTACAACCGATTCTGTATGTTTAGACGAGCAAATCTTTTTGACCTCACCATTTATTAATTCGAATTATTCCTACCAATGGTTCTTATCTGACACGATTGTGCCAAATGCGTCATCGGAGATATACAGCCCTTGGGCAGGTGTTCCTAACGAACAATTTATTTATTCTATTGAAATCACTGAGCCGGTATGTGGTTTCACGTCATCAACAGAATTTGGAGTTACATCGCTCCCTTGCGATGTGTTTTTACCGAATCTAGTTTTGCCAAACGGAACAACAGAGAACCAAACTTTGAATTTTGGAGATGCCTTATTCTACTATGCTAACGCAAGTGTTGAAGTTTTTAACAGATGGGGAGATGTAGTTTATGAGAGCACCGATTATAACAACGACTGGTCTCCAAACGAGCTAACTGATGGCGTCTTTTATTATGTGCTCAAGGTTACCACTCCAACTGGAAAAGTTGAAGATTATCCAGGGTACTTCCACCTCATGAGAAATTAATCATTCAATAGTATTGAAATAAGGGGCGATCTTCGCCCCTTATTTATTTCTAGCCATGACCCTTCAAGAAAATTTAGACTATCTCGGAAATCTTGCGGAGCTCCTAAAAATAGAGCGAGACGAAGATTGGGCGCGCTTTCAAAAACAATTGAAAGAGCAACCGGTCAACGCTCGAATAAAAGAAGGACTTACTTGGTTCCCTTTGAAGATTTTGGAAGATGGATTCGGTTTCGGTTCGTATCCGTTTTTGGTAGTGGAAAAAACAAACGGTCCGGCGAAGCATTCATTTCAATCTGGACAACCCGTGGAATTGTTTTCCAACCATGAAAACCATCAAGGAGAATCAATAAAAGGAACCATTGCATTCGTTGATCAGGCGCGAATGAAAATTCAATTCAGAGTAGACGAATTACCCGATTGGACAGACGATGGAAAAATTGGGTTGAATGTATCCTTCGATGAAAAGTCATACAAGGAAATGTTTGCGGCATTGAACAATGTCATAAACGCGAAGAACAATAGATTGGCAGAAATTCGCGATGCCATTACTTCGGAAGAGAAACGACTTTCAGAAATTGAATATTCCGGTTCACACGGGAACTTGAATGATTCTCAGAATGAAGCGGCTCGAGGTGTCGTGAATGATTTGGTTGTGAGTGTTGTTCACGGTCCTCCAGGCACTGGAAAAACCACCACGCTCATTCATGCCATGCAGGAGTTGGCAAGGTTGAAAAAGAAAGTCTTGTGCTGCGCGCCAAGTAACGCTGCTGTAGACCATTTGGTGGAAGGGTTAGGTGAGAAAGGACTGAAGGTGCTTCGTTTGGGCAATCCCGCGAAGGTGCATTCCAAAGCGAACGCATTTACCGTTGATGTGAAGTTGGTGGAAGACAAGGATTACTCTCGGGTTCGCGAATGGAAAAGAAGAGCGAAAGAATTGCGCTCGTTGGGAAGTAAATACAAACGCTCATTTGGCAGAGAAGAAGCAGAGCAGCGCAAATTAATTTTCAAGGAAGCAAAAGAAATGATGCGCGAAGCGCGCGAGACGGAATTGTTTTTATTGGATAGACTCATTGAACAAGCCGATGTTATTTGCACAACGCTCGTCGGATCTGCGAATGACATGCTTCGCGATCGCGTGTTCGACGTGGTCGTGATCGACGAAGCAGGGCAGGCGCTAGAACCAGCCTGTTGGATTCCGATTGCTAAAGGAAATAAATTGGTTTTAGCGGGAGATCATTTGCAACTTCCTCCAACTATTTTTTCGAATGAAGCAGCGCAGAAGGGCTTAGCAATTTCGTTAATGGAAAGGACTGCACGCATTGAAAAAGGCGTGCATTTTCTGAATGTGCAATATCGCATGAACGAGAAGATTGCGGCTTTCAGCAACAAGCGTTTCTATGAAGGAAAGCTCACGGCGGATATATCTGTTGCACGTCGTATGTTGGAAGGTGATTTGAATCCGATTCAATTCATTGACACTGCTGGAACGGGATACAACGAAGAGGCAGGAGCAGAGGGCCATTCGCGCATGAACAAAGGCGAAGCTGAATTGGCCATGAAAATGTATTCGATGTTGAAGGAACAAACGCAACAGTTTTTTTCATGCGCCTTAATTTCACCGTATCGCGCGCAGATTGAGTTGTTGGAGCGTGTTTTCAAAGAAGAGGAGGTGACAATTAATACGGTAGATTCTTTTCAAGGGCAAGAGGCCGATGTGGTTATTATTTCTTTGGTACGAAGCAACGACGAGAATGAAATTGGATTCTTAAAAGACTACCGCAGGATGAATGTTGCGCTTACTCGCGCAAGGAAGAAGTTGATAGTGATTGGAGATAGCGCAACCATTGGAGGAGATTCTTTTTATCAGGAGATGCTTCAGTTTTTTGAAGTCCAAGAGTCTTATGAAAGTGCTTGGATTTACATGGGCTAATTTTCAAAAAATATCTTATTTTCACTTTATGAAAAAATCGAATTTCCTTTTTGCTGTTATGATGATGATGGTATTGGTGTCTTGTGATAAATGCAAGGACGATCCACATTCAATGCATGTTCCAACAGTGTTCATTAAAATTGTGACAGATTCAACGCAAGAGCGCTTGAATAATTTGGGAGTCCCTTCAACCGTGCCTGCTGGACATGGCGCATTAAGTCCATTGTTTCAAAAAATTTCTGCACATTACATTGAATTCGCTCCGAATATGTATACTGCTTTAGGCGCTGGTGAGGTTGTCTATCATGCAGATGAAACCACCGCGGGTGGTGCAAATGCAATTGATTTTGCTAAAGCTCGAATTGCTGCTCCAGGAGAAATTTTTGTAGCTGTTCCAATTAGTTCATTTACACCAGGTACCTATGAATATGTTCGAGCTTCGTTGTTGTATCAGAATTTCGATGTGAACTTGTTGGCGAATGGATTCGATTTAACGGGACGTGTGGCGAGCTTTGTTGGTTTCAACACCTACATCACGAATTACTTAATCAACACACAATCCGTTGCCGTGAATAACGATGTGCTGCAAGGCTATTGGGGATTCGAGACGAGCGTTTTTGGAACTCCATATGTTACTTCAGGACAAGCACCTCCAGGTGCCACCACAGTGCCGAATCCGATATTTGCAACCTCTCCCATTCCTCAAGGAAGTTGCGTAGTAACCGGAGGGTTTTCTTCACCTTTGGTTATTACTGGAAACGAGACCCAAGATATTTATGTCACTCTTTCACTTTCGACCAACAAAAGCTTTGAATGGATAGACACCAATTCAGATGGAAAGTGGGAACCAGGTGCGGGTGAATCGGTTGTCGATATGGGCTTACGCGGATTGATTCCGAGTTGGAATTAATTTGAATTCTGCTTCTTCCGAAACGGCAACAATACCAAGAAAAACAACAACGCTCCCAAGCATTCGAGCGTAATTAAATAATACGGATATGGGCCAAAGAAATCCATGGCGCTGCCGCCGTCTGGCTTGTGCATGAGGTATCCGTAATTACTGCCGATGATTTTATTGACTGAAAAGGCTAGCGCGAAATAAACCTGTGAAGCAAGAACTACACGCAGCCAAGAGCCTTTTTCCGGATACAATTTCATTCCGAAAACTAAAAAGGATGTAGCTATAATTAATCCCGCATGTCCAATGAAAAATGAGACATAAGGTACTTCCGGAAACACGCCCATGAAGTCTGGAGTGATGAGTCCATTCATCGTCCCTGTCATAACCCAACACCACGCTATTTCAGCCATGCCGCGACGCTTCAGTAACAGAGCTAAGGCCGCAATAATATTAGCGAGGTTGCATAACTCTAGAGGTAGATCGTGACGAACTTCCCACAAACCTGTTTGATAACGATAGGTCTGATAAACGACCATATTCGTTAATAAGAGTATCCCAAAAAACCAGCGCAGTATTTCGCGCGCTTGGACGTTTTTCCTTCCAACCCAAATAAAAAAAAGTGAGAGGAAAATCGTTAAGCCAATAATAAAAAAGTGCTCGTTGGTGAACAGTTGGAATTTCATGATGATCTGTATTTTTCTGTTTCGCTTTCTAACATAGATCTGTAACTCATGTAGCGCGATTCTGCAATCTCTGCTTCACTCAATGCCTCTAACACAGCGCACTTGGGTTCGTTAATGTGCTTGCAATTGTTGAACTTACAAGCCGGTAATAATTCTAAAAATTCAGGGAAATAATTTCCCAATAATTCCTCTTCGAAGTTCACCAAGCCAAATCCTTTGATACCCGGAGTGTCAATTAAAAACGACGTGTCACTCAATGGAAATATTTCAGCAAACGTTGTCGTATGCTGTCCTTTCCCGCTCCAGTCGCTTATATCACCAATGCGAATGTCTTCGTTGTTGGAAATTTTTCCAACCAAAGATGATTTCCCGACGCCACTGTGTCCCGAAAATAAAAACGTTCCTGTTTCAATTAACTTCTTCAATTCATCTAAACCTTGTCCTGTTTCAATACTCGTAAACAGCAGCTCATATCCAATGCCTTTGTAGATGGAAGCCAAGTCAATGGCTTTCTCTTTTTCTTCGTCTGTGTATATATCCCACTTGTGAAAAATCAAGGTAACGGGAATGCGGTAGGCTTCTGCGGTGACTAAAAAACGATCGATAAATCCGGGCGTGGTTTGCGGACGATCAATTGTCACAAGCAAGAAAGCACGTGTAATATTCGCCGCAATTATTTGTGCTTCTTTCGAAAGGTTTACCGATTTACGAATGATGTAATTGGTGCGGTCGTGAATGCGGTTAATACTTCCATTGCCGTCACTATCCATTTCAACATCTACGTAATCTCCCGCAGCAATAGGGTTAGTGGTGCGAAGTCCTTGCAATCTAATTTTTCCGCGTAGCGAGCACACAACAATCTTCCCGTCGATTAAAACGTCGTAAGATTTTCCTGTTGTTTTGAATACCAATCCTTTTTTCACTTGTCTAAGGTAATACCTTTCTATATTTGCCCCGTTCTCATAGGGGTGCCATTCGTAAAAAAATGGCTGAGATTAGACCCTTCTTGTTTCAGAACAAGAGGAACCTGGGCGGGTAATGCCGCCAAGGAAAAGATGAACAACGTGCACCATAACCCCTGTCGTGCGCACAAAGTAAAATACATGTTTAAGAAAATTGTTTTTGTAAGCGTTGCGATTTTTGTTGCGTCAAGTTCATTTGCTCAAGAAAAAAAGGACACGACAATTGTTCCAACTTTTATTTTAGATCCTATCAGTATTCGCGATGTGTGGTCGGCGAATAGCACCGCTCCATATGCGTTGACGAATATTCTTCCGAAGGATATTGAAAAAATAAATACAGGAGTGGATCTTCCATTCTTGTTGCGATTCACACCGTCGTTAACTGTTACTTCCGATGCCGGAAATGGAATTGGATACACAGGTTTGTGGATTCGCGGAAGTGATCCTACTCGGGTGAACGTTTCCATCAATGGCGTCCCACTCAACGACCCTGAAAGTCAGCAAGTTTTTTGGGTGAACACCCCTGACCTTGCTTCTTCAACTTCTAACATTCAAATTCAACGCGGAATAGGTACTTCTTCGAACGGAACAGGATCTTTCGGCGGAAGCATTCACTTAGATACTGACACAGATTTAGAACGAGACTTCGTCCGGTTGAATACCGGCGGAGGTTCATTCGGAAGTAATAAACTTATGATTGAAATAGGAAGTAGAAGGAGCCCCAAGTTCGAATACAACCTCCGTGCAAGCAGCATTCAATCGAATGGATACATTGATCGCGCAGAGACCCGGTTGTTTTCTTATTTCACGAAAGGAAAATGGCGTCTAACTCAAGCAGAAAATCGCAAGTGTGAATTGACAATTTTTGTTTTTGGTGGAAAGGAAAATACCTATCAAGCTTGGAACGGAACGCCTTATGAAAAACTTTTTGGAACCACTGTGGACATACTGGCTTTTGCTGGAAGGAATGGAGCGTCGCAAGGGGATATTGATAATTTATTGAATTCAGGACGAACATACAATTCGTATTTGTATGAAAATGAAATAGACAATTACGCCCAAGACCATGCGCAAGCACATTATTTTTCATCGAAGAAAAAGAATGGTTTAGTGCATGAATTTCGCGCGGCAGCGCACTTTACACACGGTCAAGGATATTTCGAACAATACAAGACAGATCAAGATTTAGCGAACTACAACTTACTTCCACAGATTGTAAATGGCGACACCATTACCACCACGAATTTGGTGCGACGACGTTGGTTGAACAATAATTTTTATGGCGTGACCGCTTCGTATGCGTTGAAGAAAAACAATTTTACAAGTACAACAGGTTTTGGAGCGAATCACTACAGCGGACAACATTACGGAAGGGTTATAGCAACCGGAAATCCGCTGATCTTTGTCGTCGATCATGAGTATTACTATGGACAGTCAGATAAGTATGACGCAAATGCCTTTTCGAAAATAGAGTGGGCGATTATTCCGAAAAAAATTATGGTGAATGCAGATGTGCAAGCGCGCTATGTTACCTACAACACAAAAGGTATAGACAACGATCAGAGACCGTATGATGTTAATACGAACAGTAAATTTTTCAATCCGAAAGTGGGTGTGCGTTATTTCATGAATAAATCTATTTCGCTATATGGTTCTGTTGCTCAATCAGGAAAAGAACCGAATCGAAACGATTTTGTTGACGCGCCTTTTGGTGTAACACCTCAGAGTGAATACATGACCGATTACGAGGCTGGCCTTCATTTCGAGAACAATAAATTGTTTCAATTCGATGTGAATGTCTACTCCATGAATTACAGCAATCAGTTGGTACTTACTGGCGCGTTGAATGACGTAGGTGCTCCTCTGAGGACCAATGTGGCAGCGTCTTATAGAAGAGGCGTTGAATTGAGCTCTTCGGCTTACTTGAATCAACAACGGTTAAAGGTGAATGGAAATATTACGTTGAGCGAGAATAAAATCATCGATTTCCAAGAGCGTATTTTCAATTACGATAGTTATGCGGAAGAAATTATTTCCAGAGGGAAAACAGACATTGCGTTTAGTCCGAATATTATTGCAGGACTGTCTGCAGAGTATCAGGTGTTTCCTCACGGATGGCGTGTTTCAATGAAACCGGTTCGGAAGCAATTGTATCTCTTGTTCAACGAGAAGTTTGTTGGGAAACAGCATCTCGATAATACAGGAAGCAGTACAGCTGTGATTACGGCTTTTGCTGTGAGTGATTTTGGAATTCAATGGGACTCGAAATACGGAAGTAAACCTTCGGTGAAGATTACCTTTTGGTTGAATAATGCTTTCAATAGAATGTATGCAAGTAACGGTTACGCCTTTTCATACATTTACGGAAGCACAGTCACAGAGCGATTTTATTATCCGCAAGCGGGAAGAAACTACATGTTGAATTTCGCCTTCGAAATAAATTAAAGAATCGTCACCGAAGATTTTTTTCCATCCATGTTTACGGTTACATGTTCCTTCAACGTGGTAGATAATTTCAATCCGACAAAATCGGCTTTGATCGGAAATCTACGGTGCTTTCTTTCCACCAATACTGCTGTGGTTAAGCGATGAATTTCTTGTGATGCCAAAAAAGAGGCTGCATGCATAAGTGTGCTTCCAGAGTTGAAGACGTCATCTATAAGCACAATGCACTTATTTTTTAAGGAAAGGGGATTGGAAAGTTGAACGCTTCCGATTGGATTCTTTTTGGAAATAAGAAGGCTATTTATTTCGCAAGGAATGGTTACAATCTCTTTAACCAGTTCAAAGAGTCTTTTGGAAACTGCAGCGCCGTTATCTTCAATACCAATGAAAACAATGTTCTTTTCGTTGTAATGACGTTCAGCTATTTCATACGCCATACGAATGAGCTTTTGCTCAATTTCTTCGGCATTAAGTAGTTCGGAATTCTGCATGCCCAAAATTACACTTTTTTAGGGTGAATTTTCTCATTTCTAATTTTAGTGCGATCAGAATAGATACATTCGTAAAAAAATACGATTATGTCAGGTTACATTTTATTAGCATTTATTGCATTGCTTATTTTTTCAGGACTGAAGACAGTGCAGCAGGGAAACGTTGCAGTAGTTACGGTTTTCGGGAAATATAGAAGAGTAATTCGTCCGGGATTGAATTTATTGATTCCATTTATTGAGACAATCTTCAAGCGCATTTCAACACAAAATCGTTCGGTAGAATTGGAGTTTCAGGCGGTTACTATTGACCAAGCAAATGTGTACTTTAAGAGTATGTTGTTGTTTTCAGTTCAGAGCGACAATGAAGATTGTGTAAAGAATGTAGCCTTTAAGTTTATAGATGAAAAGAGTTTGATGCAAGCGCTTATTCGTACCATTGAAGGGAATATTCGCGCATTTGTAGCAACAAAAAGGCAGGCTGAAGTATTATCACTTCGAAATGAAATTATTGATCACGTGAAAGAGCAGATAGACAATGTCATTGAAGAATGGGGATATCATTTGCACGACTTGCAGATTAACGACATTACGTTTGACGAAGCTGTTATGCGCTCAATGAGTCAAGTTGTTGCATCAAGTAATTTGAAAGCTGCAGCAGAGAACGAAGGTCAAGCTTTGTTAATCACAAAAACGAAAGCTGCCGAGGCAGATGGAAACGCCATTAAGATTGCCGCTCAAGCAGAAAGAGAGGCAGCACAGCTAAGAGGTCAAGGAGTGGCGTTATTCAGAGAGGAAGTGGCTAAGGGAATGCAGAATGCAGCAAGAGAAATGCAACAAGCGAATTTAGATACGTCAATGATTATGTTTTCCATGTGGACAGAAGCCATCAAGAACTTTGCAGAATACGGAAAAGGAAATGTGATTTTCTTAGACGGTTCTCCAGATGGAATGCAAAAGGTCATGAAGCAGATGATGGGAATGGATACACTGCTCGATACTTCGAAAAAAGTAGACTAGTTCAGAAAGGAGATGCTATTTTAAATAATAGGATGGTAAAAATCAAATAGAGTGTTTATTTCTTTTTCGATTCTAATAATAACATTCCGCTTAAAGCGAAAAGAATGATGGAAAAGAGAAGGTGCATGGGTTGCAGGGCTCTAGGTACACCCAAGTAAGCCATTCCAACTCCAAATAAAATTTCAAATCCAAGAACGACAAACAAATATGTAAATTTTCGTGGTTGAATTTCCAATCTTCGGTATTGCAAATACATCATGGTTGCCAAAATAACAATTAAGATGGAAAAGCTTCGGTGAATTTTAAATCCAACAGGCAAGTTCTCGATAAGTATTTTTCGTCCAACTCCATTTTCCAACAGTAAATCAACAGATTCCCTTACCTGCGTTCCGAGTAAAAGTTGTACGAGGTGAATGACAAAGAAAAAGGAGAGTGCTTTACGGAGAACAACAGGGATCGTGTAATTGGCTTTTTCGTTGGTTCTGCGAATCAGAAACAACAAACTTAATAATATCCCTAATGATCCGACCATGTGCAGCGTAATGGTCGAAGTGTTTAAATTTTTGTCGACGACCATTTTCCCCAACCAGGCTTCAAAAAGAATCATGACAATTGCGAAAATTGAATAGATAACGGGCCAATAGTCATTCGATTTCTTGTAGTACAACATGGCTAGGAATGTCATGACTAAAATAGGCAATCCCAATAATCCAGTGAGCAGTCTATTGATGTATTCGGTCCAGGTATGAAATGAATTGAATTCGGCGTATTGGTGCTTCGGATATACTTTCAATGCGTCACTCTCGGAATTGACTTTCCAAAAATTGGTAGTGTATTGAAAATCACTTTCTGCAATCCAAAGAGTGTCGTGGTAAATAACCATTTGTCCTTTTGAATAGGATCTTCCTTCCTCTAACGAAACAGTTGAAATATCTGTTGGAGGAATGTAATAGCCAAAACATTTCGGCCAGTCTGGACAGCCCATTCCGCTTCCCGTAATGCGAACAAAGCTGCCTGCAATGATGATTAAAAACATGCAGACTACACCAACTTTACCTGCTGTATTGAGTCTTTTTTTTGTTTGTTGAAGGGTTGACATTAAGAAGCTTTGTGCGAAATTATTTCAGCCTTCACCACATGATATTGACCATCGGCAATCGTGTTAACGATATTTGTCATATCGGATTCTTTCACCACATTCGGATCGAATTCAACCTTCACAATATTTACATCACGGTCTTCAGCGAAGTCTAACGATGTTGTTACAACTCCGTTTAAATTCTGAAGTTCTTTTTGAATTTTACCGCCGCAACCTGCTACGCATGTCATTCCACTGATGGAAAGAACTGCTTCCGTTTTGTTCGTTCCGTCTACAACCGTATTTGTTGTGGCTGCTGGCGTAGCTTCTGCATTCGGAGTAGCATTTCCACACGCGAAGAATGTTAAAGCAAGAAAGAGATACAATAGGTTTTTCATAGTGCGAAGATTAATTATTAAAGTGATTTTCTAATTAAGTTCAATGCGCCACCTGCTTTGAACCATTCTATTTGTTGGTCGTTGTAAGTGTGATTTACAAAAATGTTTTCTTTCGATCCGTCTTCGTGAGCCAATTCCAAATTCAAGGGCTTTCCAGCAGTGAAATTCACCAAGTCAACGAAATTGATTGTGTCGTTTTCTTGAATTTTATCGTAGTCGGCTTCATTCGAGAAAGTGAGTGCCAACATTCCTTGCTTCTTCAAGTTTGTTTCGTGAATACGAGCGAAGCTTTTCACAAGTATCGCACGAACACCCAAGTGACGTGGTTGCATAGCAGCATGCTCACGTGAAGAACCTTCACCATAGTTATGGTCTCCCACAACAATTGAAGGAACACCAGCTGCCTTGTATGCACGCTGAACCGTTGGCACTTCAGCGTATTCGCCAGTGATTTGATTCTTTACTTTGTTTTGCTCGCCGTTGAAGAAGTTGGTTGCTCCAATTAGCGTGTTGTTCGCGATGTTGTCTAAGTGACCGCGGAAACGCAACCATTGTCCAGCCATAGAAATATGGTCTGTCGTACATTTTCCTTTCGCCTTAATTAATACGCGTGCGTTTTCAATATTTGCCCCGTTCCAATCGGCAAAGGGTGCAAGCAATTGCAAACGTTCGCTGTCTTCAGCAACTTTAATTTCTACGGCGCTTCCATCTTCAGCGGGTGCTTGGTAACCAGCGTCTTTCACGTCGAATCCAAGTGGTGGTAATTCGAATCCCGCAGGAGCATCGAACATCACCTGCTCACCCTTATTGTTCGTTAAAGAATCTGTCAAAGGATTGAACGTTAAATCCCCAGCAATAGCAAGTGCGGTAGTTATTTCAGGGGAAGCAACGAACGCCATTGTGTTCGGGTTTCCGTCTTGACGAGCAGAGAAGTTACGGTTGAACGAGTGAACGATTGTGTTGCGTTCTTTCTTTTCAGCGCCGGTTCTTGCCCACATGCCAATGCATGGTCCGCAAGCGTTCGCGAAAACCTTCGCGCCAATCTTCGAGAACGTTTCAATAAAGCCGTCGCGTTCAATGGTAAAGCGAACCTTCTCTGAACCAGGCGTAATACTGAATTCCGCCTTGGGTACCATTCCTTTCTCTGCCGCTTGTTTCGCTAATGATGCAGCGCGAGAAAT
>CANKYR010000032.1 GCA_947488195.1 Flavobacteriales bacterium | reverse complement strand
ACGAATCCAACCTGAGCTTGTATCCGAACCCAACACACGGAACAGATGTGAACATTAACTTATCTGGGGTAACTTCAGAGAACGTTCAAATTCGCGTAGTAGATGCTATGGGTCGTCAAGTATGGAGCAACCGTTACTCAGTAGACGGTATTCTAAATACGAACATCACCTTCGAGCGTCCACTTGCAAACGGTTTGTACATGGTTGAAGCAATCTTCAACGGTGAAGTTCAAACACAACGCATGATGGTTCAAAAATAGTTTTAAGATTCAATCTTGAAATTGGCTTAAACCAATAAGCTGAAAAGGCCTCCTTCGAAAGAAGGGGGCCTTTTTTATTCAGGCAACTAAGTGCACGAGTTTCGTCTTGATAATACCTTAACTCGCATCTAAATGTCAAGAAAATTAGTTTCCTGTATTGCCTTGTTATTTGTCATTAATTTGGTGGGCGCTCAGGTTTTTCAAGATGTAACACAAAGTCAGGGAATTGCCGCATTGAATGCGTCAACATTGTATGGAACAGGTTCAAGTTGCTTCGATGTGAATGAAGACGGATGGGATGATTTAACTATTTGTATTTCAGGCGGCGCGACAAGGCTTTACATAAATAATCAAGGCACTTTTCAATTACACACGGCATTCGAAAATATCTATGATTCTAAGACGTGTTTATGGGGAGATTACGATGAAGATGGCGACAACGATTTGTTTATTATTAAAAGAGATGGAGTTTCGCAATTGTTTGTTCAAACAGACAGTCTCGTTTTTGTGAATCAGTCAGCCCTTCTAAACTTTCCCTTCAACGCTGCAAATAACTCATTTGGCGGAGCATTGGGAGACTACAACAGAGACAGTTACTTAGATCTCTACATAGCGAACTACAGCACAGCAGTGGTCGGCGGAATTAAAAGTACTTTTTTAACCAATAATCAAAGCGGAAGTTTTTTAAGTAACCCTCACGGATATTACCGGAATCATTTTCAACCAGGTTTCATTGATATATATCGTGATCGTTACCAGGATCTTTTTATTATCAATGATTTTAGAACCGGTTCGGAGCTTTACTTGCAGGACTCGAATGGCAACTTTACAGATCTCACAAATCAAGGCGCCTTGGGTCTGAGTGGTGCTATTTATTTAGATGCCATGTCCAACTCTTGGTGCGATTATGATAATGATTCTGACTTGGATATTTATATTACAAATACGCCTGATCATGGGAATTATTTGTATCAGAATAACGGGTCAAATAGCTTTACTAATGTTGCAGACAATGTGGGTGCAGCTCTCGATAAATGGTCATGGAGTGCTTTGTGGTTTGATTTGGAAAACGACGGTTGGAATGACCTGATTGTAAATGAACGTCACATTAAACTAGTTTACCAATCTCTGTTTGGAAATCATGTGCTTCGAAACAATCAGGGAATGTTTTCCGAAGATGAAACAACAGGACTTTCTAATCTGCCTTATGGTTATTTTACTTCTTCAAAAGGTGATTTTAATAACGACGGACTTTACGATTTGTACGTTGGTGCTGAAACCGCTCAGCTCTCACGTGTGTTTCAAAACACTACCAGTACAACAAACAACTATGTGAAATGCAGGTTGAATGGAAGACTAAGTAACAGAAATGGGGTAGGGACATATATAGATTATTACGTTGGTGGAGTTCATCGCGTTCATTACACACAGCTCGGAGAAAATTATCTTTGTCAGAATTCACAGAATTTTATTTTCGGAATCGGAGCGAGTGCTCAAATCGATTCACTGAAGTTGTCATGGATCAGTGGGGTAGAGGATACTTATTATAATATTCCGGCTAATACAACTCATGTTTTTGTTGAAGGAGAAACAATGCCGCAGATTCAAGCTTCTAAAGCATTTCTTTGTCCAAATGGAAACGATAGCCTTCAACTTTCAATTCCATCGTGGTCAATGCACACGTGGTCAAACGGCTCGACTTCAAACAGTATTTGGGTAACAGTTCCTGGCGTTTACACAGTTACTGTTGGCACTGGATATGGGCATACGTTGCAACTCAACTACACGGTTGAAATGGCCAGTGCAGATGTATTTGAAATCATGCGGACCCCAGTTCTGTGCGCCGGTGATAACACAGGTTCTATTGAGGTTGTTCAAGTGAATACAGGACAAACAGCATGGACCATGAACAATTTGTTTGCAGGTGAATATGCCGTTCCAATTTCCTTGTTTGAAGGTTGCGTGGTTGAACAGCTGGTGTCAATAGAAGAACCACTTCCGTTTACAATTCAGGTAGATTCAGTTTCAAATACTTGCTTTGGATATTCCAATGGAGCTGCCGTTGTTCACGGTATTGAAGGCACAGCGCCTTATTCCGGGTTCAATGATTTTGGCGTTCTGCATTTGAGCAATTTACTTCCGGGGAATTACACAGAGACCTTAACAGATGCAAACGGTTGCGCTGCGACTTACTCATTTGAAATTGCTGAAATTCCAGAGGCAATCATTGAAGTGACTTCTCCTAATTGGGTATGTGCAGGTGGGTGGGTTGTTTTTGACGCTACCGTTTCTGGGGTGGGGACGAATTATTTTTGGGATGTCATAGGGCCAGGGACAATTCTTGGTGCAGGTACTCAATCTTTCTCAGTGGTTGATTCACTCCTTTGCGTGACGAGCCTAGATGTTACAATTCAAGAAATTCCGCTGCCAACCATCACGGCCAATATTGGAACCGAAAGTGTGTTGGGTTTAGGAAGTATTACGCTCGATGTAATTGGAAATTATTCGCCTTATACAGCCACATGGCAATCGGGATTTGTGGGTTTGAATTACGAAGGACTGGAGCAGGGAAATTATTCAGTGTCAATTGCAGATTCTATGGGTTGTACAACAGACACAACCTTTGCTGTGTTTTACAATTTTATTGATCATGAAATCGAATCAACAGAGTTTATTGTCGATTGGAAATCGGGACAATTGAGATACCTTGGAACTGAGCGTTTATCTGATGTAGAAATATTCAACAGTACAGGACAATTGTTGGCGTCGAAGTCCACATGGGGAAAAGATGAAATTATTCATCTCACAATTTCCCCTCAAATCATGTTTATATCCTCTTCAAAAGGAAGTTTCAGGCTAAAAGTAATTTTGAGGTAACAATTAGGCAACCTAATATTTTGGTCTCGTCTTATTGGTACCTTAACTAAAACGTTTAACAGATGCTTAATTTAGCATTAGACTTAAATTGCTCTTAGTGCGAAAAGCATCACGGAAGTCCTGTGGTGCTTTTTTTATGATTGAGTTAAATGGAAAAGGGCAACGCCCCCACTGACCGCCACATTCAAGCTGTGCTTCGTCCCGTGCTGTTCAATCTCAAGAGAGCCGGTAACGAGCTTGAGCACTTCTTCATCTACACCATTCACTTCATTGCCCAAAACCAAAGCAATAGGCTTCTGCGAGTGAAAGGTGTGAAGAGCAACACTGTTATGCGTTTGCTCCAACGCCCACACTTCGTGTGAACCCTGTATTTCCAAAATCGCCTCGGCCGTGTTGCTGAAATGCTTCCAGCTAACCGATTCCGTGGATCCCAACGCAGTCTTCAAAATCTCTCGGTGTGGAGGAATCGGAGTAATTCCGCAACAGTAAATCGCTTCAATGCGAAACGCATCGGCACTGCGGAATAGACTTCCGACGTTCAAGGCACTGCGGAAATTATCTAGGATTAAGACAATCGGAAATTTTTCAGCGTGCTGAAATTCTTCAGCGCTCAAACGCTGAAGCTCATCCATGCTTTTCTTCTCGAAACTCATTCTACCGTAATGTAAAACGGAAGACGCGTCTGAATCTTTCCGCCGTTGCTCAATTGACGAAGATCCTGGTAATTCTTGAATCTGCTGCCGAGTATACGAGACATGATTGCATCTTCCGATTTTCCAGAAATATCATTGAAAAACTCTTCAATAGGATCCAACATCTCAGGTAATTCAAGAATTGAATTCGAACTTACACCGGCCTTGGCTGACGCATAAGCAATGGCTTCGCGCAATCCGCCAAGTTCATCGACCAATCCTATGTTCAGCGCATCTTCGCCACTCCAAACACGACCTTGACCAATGCTGTCGACATAGTTCTGCGTTTTGTTTCTTCCCTTCGCAACCTTACTGGTGAAGTCGTTGTAAATGTTACTCACCATGTCCTGCATCGCTCGCTTTTGAACGGTGTCTAACGGAGAAGTCAACGTCATCATATTCGCATGCTCATGCGTCTTATACGCGTCGAAGGTGATGCCCAATTTGTGATCTAAGAAATTCTGCAGGTTCGGAATAATTCCAAACACCCCAATAGATCCTGTAATCGTATTCGGCTGCGCGAAGATGCGATCTGCTCCGCAAGCAATGTAATATCCGCCAGATGCCGCGTAATCGCCCATACTCACCACAAATACTTTTCCGCTTTGCTTCAACAATTCCGCTTCCCTCCATATCACATCACTCGCTAACGCACTTCCCCCCGGAGAACTCACGCGCAATACCACCGCTTTAATTCCATCATCCAGACGCGCTTCGCGAAGCGCCTTTGCAATGCGATCACTTCCAATCGTTTCGTCGTCGCCCTTTCCGCTTTCAATTCCACCTATGGCATACACGACCGCAACTTGAGCCATATCTGATGCTTTGTCTTCCAACTTCACAACTTCCAAATAACGATTGTAAGAAATCACCTCTTCGTCTAGTTTTTTGTCGTTTTCCAACTTGCCTTTGTCTTTCAAACGAGCCGACATCTTCGCCGCAAGCTCATCAGGATAAATTAATCCGTCCAATAATTTCGATTCAAGCAAGGCGCTGTTGTTTATGAATCGAAGGGAAGTCGCAGCTGCATTCAGTTCTTCCACAGAGACTCCTCGTTGCGCTGAAATCTTTTCGCACATGACCTTCCAGATATCATCGATAAACGTTGCCATTTGTAAACGGTTTTCATCCGACATGTGATCATAAATAAATGGCTCAACAGCGCTTTTGAATTTGTTATTCGGACCGCGAATCACTTGTGCTTCAATTTCCAAATTGTCTAACAATTTTTTATAGAACATAACCTCAGCATTCAGTCCGTGCCAATCGAATGTTCCCGTCGGATACATGTAAATTTCATTGGCAGCGCTGGCTACGAAGTAACCCGCTTGCGAATAGCCTTCGCTGTAGGCAATGACCCATTTGCCAGAACTTTTGAAGTCGAGTATAGCGTTGTGCATTTCCAACAACATCGCAGGCGCTGCTTGAATAGCCCCGATGTTCAAGTAAACGCCTTCAATGCGCTCGTCTGATTTTGCGAATCGCAACACACGCTCTAAATCGCGCAAAGCAATGCGGTCTTCTGCTCCGTCTAAATTGAAAGATGGCGTGTCGAGTCCTCTTTCCGTAAATGAATTTTCCAATTTGATTTTTAAAATCGATTCGTTTTCCATGGAAACGTCTTCAGACGAAGCCAAAGCGCCAATGATTCCGGCAATAACAACAACCGTGAGAATAGTCCCAATGATTGATGCAATAATATTTCCAACGAGGGTGGCCCAAACGGTTTTCCAAAAAGTCATAATAAGTAATTTGAATTAAGACGCTAATGCGCGCTCAAAGTTACGCAGGTGAGTCGTATTTTCGCTCTATGGAAAAAATGAATCGTGTACTGCTAAGCATTGGCGGAAATGAAGGGGAAAGAGAAGCAAATTTGGAAGAGGCACGCATGTTTATTTCATTCAACATGGGCGATGTGGTGAAGGTGTCTGATGTCATTGAAACCGAAGCGTGGGGCATGCCTGAAGGAACAGAGCCATTCTTGAATCAGTTGGTTGAAATTGAAACAGCTTTGACAATAGAAAAGCTACATGCTGAAATTGTTGAGTTGGAAGAGTACTACGGAAGAACGCGCAAGGAAGGCGTTTATCTCGATCGCGAAATGGATGTCGATGTGATTTTTTTCAACGATGAAATTATTCGGGAAGGAAAAATTCAAGTGCCACACGAACGTATGCATTTGCGTGAATTTATTTTGAAGCCATTGGCTGCAACGTGGCCCGAATGGTTTCATCCGGAAATGAAAATGACTGCTTCGCAATTACTCGCCGAATTGAACAAGAAAGAAGATTGAACAATTACACCGTCATAGAAGGCATTATTGGCGCGGGTAAAACCACGTTAGCGAGTTTGTTGTCGCAACAGCACAATGCCCAATTGGTGTTGGAAGAATTCGCAGACAACGCCTTCCTTCCCAAGTTCTATGAAGAGCCGAAGCGTTATGCTTTCCCATTGGAATTGAGTTTTCTTTCCGAGCGATTCGCGCAATTGAAAAGTGTTTTCCAATCCCCCGATTTGTTTCAGCCCAAAGTAATCGCAGATTATTTTTTACCGAAATGTCAAGTCTTCGCGAAGAATAATTTAGAGGAAGACGAATACAAATTGTTTCTTCGTCTCTATGAAATAATGGAGAACGCACTTCCACAACCCGACTTGTTGGTTTATCTGTATCTCTCGCCAGAACAGGCGTTGCAGAACATTAAAAAGCGCGGACGTTCCTTCGAGCAGAACATTACTGTTTCTTATCTTGAAAATATTCAACAACAATATTTGTCTTTTCTTCAACAGCATCCGGAATTAACGGTGCTTATGATTTCAAGTGATCAATTGGATTTCGTTGAACGAAAAGAAGATTTGTTATTCTTGAATGAAACCATTGCGAAGAGCTACGCTCCCGGCATTCACAGGGTAGAGCCGTAGATGTTCATCCAATCGCAAATGCGCTCAATTCCTTCCGCAGCAATTTCTGGAGTAGTAGCCAAACTTATTCTGAAAGATCCGACTGCACCTGGACCAAACCATTTTTCCAATCCAGGAACCACGTGAATTTTTGCTTCATTCACCATTCGTTCACAAAGCATTTCAGTGTTCCAACTTGAAGGGTGACGCACAGTGAGTACGAACGTTCCTTGCGGCATTTCGCAATTTAAATATTCCGATTTGTTGAATGCAAGAACAGCGTGTTCAAGGTTTTTTTGGAAGAGGGCAACGGCTTCTTGCGTGTGTTCCCAGCCTTTTTCCATCGCCGCTGTGGCTGCAATCTGAGAGAGTGTGCTTGCACCTTCAATGGTCCTAGCGTATCCTTGTTTTTCCGAAAGCAATTCAGCTTGTTCTTCAGAAGGCGCTATGATAGCGCCAATGCGAAGTCCGGCAAGACCAAACCCTTTCGATAAACCATATACTACCCATGCCTTTGAATTCACCGCTCGAATGGAAGTGAAAGATTCTTCCGTGTGAACAATGTCGCTCCACACTTCATCGGAAATAATTACAAGACCTTTGTCGTTCGCCCAATTGGAAAGGGTTTCAAGTTGTTTTTTTTGAAGGACAAAACCAAGAGGATTATGCGGATTACATATAACAAGTGCCTTTGTTTTAGAAGTGACGAGTGAATCCAATTCAGCAAGGTCAATTCCGCTTGACCGCTGCTGATAACGTTTGATGATTACGTTTTTTCTTCGCGCGCATTCCGCCAATAAAAAATCTACAGGATCTGCAATGAGTATCTCGTCTCCTTCCTTCAACAAGAAAGAATAAACATCGTCTATGGCTTTGGCTGCGCTGTTGGTCGCAAGAACTTCTTCCGGATTTACAACTGCATTTTTTCTTTGGTTGAAATGGTTTGCGATTGCTTTTTTGAAAGCATCCATTCCTGTATTATTTCCATAAGGAAACGAATTGAATTGAAGGTGTGCTGTTATCGCTTCGCTTACCGCACCGGAAACTTGAATGTCCCAATCGGCCGCTGTAAGCGGAATGTGGCCTTCTTCCACACACGCCCAACGCATGTTGTACGCAGAATGCGAAAGGAAGTTAGCGTTGGTTGCCTTCATTTTATTTCAGTATAGTAATGGGCATTTTTAAAGCAACTTCATCGAAGTCAGTGAAGCAGAAATCGTGCATCATGTTAACGCCGGACTGCACCAATTCATTGGTTTCAGCCAAGCGTTCAACGCTGTATTGATGAGCAAATTCCGGAAGTGATTTTCCAGATTTTAGATGTTGAACGAAAAGAGCCACGTCAACAATGGCGCTGTTGGTTCCCTGACTGGTAAAGGGAAGGAAGATGTGAGCCGCATCTCCGAAAAGGAAAATGTTTTCCTTCGCTAGGCAAGAAACATTTTTCAATGTGCGTCCTTGCCAAACATAAGTTGTCTCAATGTTTGAATTCAACAAGGCTTGAATCATAGGGTTTTCGCAATCTCCAACTTTCTCTTTCAAGAATTTAATGAGCGACTCTCGGTCTCTATTTGGAACACCGTGGTCGATGCTATTCACTTGAAGATACCAGATGATTTCACCGTCTTTCAATGGAAGTATTCCCATGGAAAGTCCGTTGTCTGCTATGGCGTATTTGTGCAATTCGTTGCCAAGCATGTTGTAGAGGAAATCACTTTTCACCACACCCATAACTTCATAGGTTGCGGTCTCTTGATTTTCTGCGTTGTTGTTTAAGTATGCGCGTGTGTTCGAATGGACACCGTCTGAACCAAGAATTCCGTCGAAAGAATTGGAAGGAATGTTTGTGTGATCACCAACTATGAAGTCTCCGGTTTTAGAGAGCTTCACCAAGTCTTCAACGACTTGTGTGCTGTTTTTAGAAAGCGCCTCAAGAAACTTGAAGCGACTGATGCTGTATACCTCTTCAAAATCGATTTGATTGGTCAGATCACCGCTGGTATTGATGTAGTTTACTTTTCGAATGCGAAGGCAAAATGGTTCGACGTCTTTCCAGACACCGAGTTCTTTTAATCCAGCTATACCGTTAGGTAACAATAGAAATCCGAAACCGCTTCGCATTTGAAACGAAGACTTGTCGAAGACAGTAAGGTCATGTCCGAGTTCGGTTAACGTGCGATTGAGCAATCCGCCAGACACGCCGCCGCCAATTATACAGAATTTCATATTAAGCCAATTTAAGGTATATATGAAACTCCTTACGAGAAAAGAGTGGGGAAGGTTACTTCTTCAGAACCTCGGCCATTTTAGCGCCAATCTCAGCAGGAGAATCTACTACGTGAATGCCACATTCGCGCATGATACGCTTTTTAGCAGAAGCACTTTCGTTTTCTCCAGATACAATTGCACCGGCGTGACCCATGGTTCTTCCTTTCGGAGCGGTTTCACCAGCAATGAATCCAACAACTGGCTTCGTGCCGTGTTCTTTGATCCACATTGCAGCCTTTGGCTCAAGTTCACCACCGATTTCACCAATCATAATGATACCGTGAGTTTCAGGGTCGTTCATTAACAATTGAACTGCTTCTAAAGTGGTAGTTCCAATGATTGGGTCACCACCGATTCCGATAGCTGTTGTCACACCTAAGCCAGCTTTCGCAACTTGGTCAGCAGCTTCGTAGGTTAACGTTCCTGATTTAGAAACGATACCTACATTTCCTTTTTTGAAAACGAAACCAGGCATGATACCCACTTTCGCTTCGCCAGCGGTAATGATACCTGGACAGTTAGGGCCTATTAAAGTTGCACCGCGATCGGTAGCGTAGATTTTTGCTTTCACCATGTCTGCAACAGGAATGCCTTCGGTAATTGTAACAATTACTTTAATACCTGCAGCAGCAGCTTCCATGATAGCGTCAGCAGCGAATGCTGGTGGAACGAAAATAATAGTCACATCAGCGCCTGTTGCATTAACAGCGTCGGCTACTGTGTTGAACACCGGACGGTCGAGGTGTGTTTGTCCACCTTTGTTCGGTGTAACACCACCAACAACGTTGGTTCCGTATTCAATCATTTGTGTTGCGTGAAATGTTCCTTCACTACCTGTGAAACCTTGAACAATTACTTTCGAATCTTTGCTTACTAAAACGCCCATGTGGTATTATTTTTTGCTGCGGCGAAATTAGTCATTATTTGGAAAGAATAGTCGTTCCATTGCCGATTGTTTCTCATTTTTGCAGAACATGAATGCAATTTCAAGAGAAGAGACGATATGCGCGTTATCTACACCGCAAGGAGTAGGAGGTATTGCGGTCGTTCGCGTAAGCGGGAGTCAGGCTTGGGTGATAGTCGGCAAACTTTTTTCGAAGCCCCTTCAACCCGAACAAAAACGCAAGGCGTTGTTTGGATGCATTTTCGATGGGAAGGAAATCTTGGATGAAGTGGTGGTGACCTTGTTTCAAGGTCCGCATAGTTTCACGGGGGAAGATGTGGTTGAAATTGCTTGTCACGGATCTCGGTATGTGCAGCAACGCATCTTGCAATTGTTGCAGGAAAACGGCTGTCGCATGGCCACAGCAGGTGAGTACACCATGCGTGCGTATTTGAACGGAAGAATGGATTTGAGCAGGGCAGAGGCGGTTGGAGATGTTATAGCTTCCGAGAGTGCTGCTGCGCATAAGCAGGCGGTGCATCAGATGCGCGGAGGATTTTCGAAAGAGATTGATGGGTTGCGAGAGCGCTTGATTCATTTCGCGTCTTTGTTGGAATTGGAATTGGATTTTTCGGAGGAAGATGTCGAGTTCGCCGATCGCACACAGTTGTTGAATTTGTTGAATGAAATCTTGAAGGTGGTTGTTCAGCTTCGCGATAGTTTTCAGTTGGGCAATGCCATTAAGAACGGCGTTCCGGTTGCCATTGTCGGTGCACCGAATGCAGGGAAGTCGACCTTGTTAAATGCCTTGTTGAATGAGGAGCGCGCGATTGTGAGCGACATAGCGGGAACCACGCGTGACACGGTGGAAGAAGTATTGAATGTGGAAGGCATTCAGTTCCGATTTATAGATACTGCCGGAATTCGCGAGACTACTGATACGATTGAGCAGTTGGGCATAGCGCGCAGCATGGAGAAAGTGGGGTTGGCGCAGTTGGTTTTGTTGTTGGTAGATGTCTCGAATACGTCACAAGCAACATTGAATGAAATGTTAGTATCCATTCACGCGAAAGCTCGCCCAGATGCGCGCGTGTTGGTTGTCTTCAATAAAATAGATGCAAATCCGAATTTCGAATTGAAGGTCGAAGGAAGCAGTTTGAATATCTCGGCGAAGTCGGGTGAAGGTATAGATGGTTTGCGCAGTTGGTTGGTTGAAAGCTTCGCTCCATTGTTGAATGAAAGCGACACGGTGGTTACGAATGCTCGTCATTTCGAATCGCTTCGTCTTGCTGCCTTATCTCTAGATGAAGTCTTAAACGGCATGAACCTCGGCGTCCCTTCCGACCTCCTCACAGTAGACATCCGCAAGACGTTGTATCATCTATCTGAGATTACGGGGAATATCTCGGCGGATGATATTTTGCATTCGATATTTGGGAAGTTTTGTATTGGGAAGTAATGTTCAATCAAATTCTCATTACATTTAGGCATGAGATATTTAGCCCTTTTCCTCTTATTACCATTTGCTTCTTTCGGACAGCAAACCATTAACGAAACAATGATTCACGATGGATTAACACGCAGCTATACGCTGTATGTCCCAGCAAGCTATACACCGGGTACTCCAGTACCAGTGGTGTTGAATTTTCACGGTTATACCAGCACTGCGTTTGAACAATTTTATTACGGTGATTTTCGTGCAATTGCAGATACAGCCGGTTTTCTGATCGTGGTTCCGATGGGAACACTCGATGCAACAGGTACAACGTATTGGAATTCTGGATGGGGTGGAACAGTGGACGACATTGGTTTCACCAGCGCGTTAATAGATGAGGTAGCCGCCACTTACTCCGTGAATTTAGATCGTGTGTACAGCACAGGTATGTCGAACGGTGGATTCATGAGTTACACTCTTGCTTGCTCACTGAGCAATCGTATTGCAGCCATTGCGTCTGTTACAGGAACAATGAATGAAGGTCAAGACCAAACCTGCAATGCCGTGCATCCAACTCCAGTTATGGAAATTCACGGTACAGCAGATGCAACGGTTCCGTATAATGGAAATCTTTTTATGGAAGCTATTCCAAACGTTTTATCGTATTGGGTAAACTTCAACAATTGCAATGCAACGCCAGTGATCACTGATGTGCCAAATACGAATCTAACAGACGGATGCACTGCCGTTCATTACTTCTACGATGGAGGAACCAATGGTGTCGATGTTGAACACTACAAAATCATCGATGGCGGACATACGTGGCCAGGTTCAATATTTACAGTCGGTGTAACAAACAACGACTTCAATGCTTCGAAAAAAATATGGCAGTTCTTCATGCAATACGATATTAATGGAAGAATTCAAGCAAACGCAGTTGCCGATTTGAATGCCGATGAGATTTCAATTTACCCAAATCCAACAACCGATAAAATAGCGATTCAAGGATTTCCACAAAAGCTAACAGCTGCAAATTGCAGTCTATTTTCTGTTGAAGGAAAACAGTTCAACATCGATATTCTTGAGAACAACAACCTTGATACAAGCAATCTGGAAAGCGGAGTTTACTTTGTTCGTATTGCAACGAAAGAGGGTTCTGCAACTGTTCAGTTTGTGAAAATGTAATTGCCCTTACTCTTCTGGTAATTTATGCACGAGTATGAATATTATTTAGGCATGATCTCACTGGCCTTTTCCCCTTCCCAGACACCAAGAAATTTGTAGGGTATAAATCGCGCGAACATTTCTTCCTTGTACCAATTAAGTTTTCGAGTAAGGGCCACGACTTCGCGGTGTTTCGGATTTTTGTAGGCATAATCCATCATCTCTTTTTGTGTCTTCCAAATGCTAAGGGTAGCCTGTTGAATCAAGGGCCACTCGCCAACGCCAATAGATAATACTAGACCTTCGTAGTTTTCTAGACTCTGACTAACTGATCCAACACGACTCCAAAACGACAAAAGTTTTCTGAACCGAATACGCGCTCTTGTCAAAACAATAATAGGCTTTTCCATTGCCAATTCTGCATTTTTTTGGAACGGCTGACGGGCATCCCAAGTGCCGTGCACTTCAGCTGAATGCATGTAAACGGTCATGAGCTCGCAACTTCGTTCTTGATATTCATTAAAGAAAATATTTTCAGCGAAAAAAGTTTCCGCTTGATTTTCAGACTCCCAAACACAAAGAAGGATATAAGTTCCAAAATTAGGTTTAGCGCTAAATCCATTTTTCGCACCTGATCCTAATATTTTGTAAAAGGTTAGTCCATCTACATTTTTTAGCTGATCATGCCCAAGTTGCATTTGCTTAAACGCCCACCATTTGTTTGCAGAAGTTTCTACTTTGAAAAAGGTGCTTGTCGTTACTTGGCTCATGTTATTCTAAAGTAGTTTGAAATACAACCTCTCTCAATGAAAAATGTTCAAAGCTTCAAGGCCGCTCGCTATTCAAACCGTAATCAGTGATCGAACTTTTGCATTCAATACTTGTTCATTTATAAAGATTGAACAACTGTGCAAGCGATAAATGTGGTTTGGTTAAAACGCGATTTGAGGTTCGTAGATCACGAGCCGCTCTTTCATGCGCAAGGTGCCGAATTGCCATTTATTTTGCTCTATATCTTCGAGCCTTCAGTTATGAGTCATCATGATTCAGATGTGCGTCATTGGCGATTCGTTCACGAGTCATTGCAGGATCTGAATAAGCAGCTGGCTCCCTTCAACAAACACATTGAGATCTTTCACGATGAAGCTATGCATGTGTTCGAGGAACTGACTTTGAACTTCAACATACAAACTGTTTTTTCTTCACAAGAATCGGGAAACCTTTTGACGTACGAACGTGACATTCACATGTCGGATTTTTTTCATTCCAAGAATATTAAATGGAACGAATTTCAAACCAACGGCGTTGTTCGAAGATTGAAATCTCGCCCGCAATGGCCGAAAATGTGGGAAGAAACCATGCGAACGCCTTCCTTCAACATTCAGTTAGATACACTTCAAGTTTTTAATTTCAATAAGGAAATAAAATTCCATTCAAATCGAAATTCTCTTCCAACAGAAATTACGGAACGCAATCCAAATTTTCAACCCGGCGGAGAATCGTGGGCGTGGAAATATTTAAAGAATTTCATTGCGGAGCGAAGCGTGAATTACAGCAAACACATCAGCAGCCCTTCACTCAGTCGGAAAGGCTGCAGTCGTCTTTCGCCTTACTTGGCCTATGGCAACATAAGCATGAGAGCGGTTTATCAATTCACCGTTCAACATTATCAGACATCTACGAACAAGCGAGCGCTTTCGAATTTCATTTCGCGTTTGCATTGGCATTGCCACTTCATTCAAAAATTTGAAACGGAGTGTCGATATGAAATAGAGAACATCAATCGAGCTTACAATGTCTTGGTTAAGCCGAAGAATGAAGTGTACATAAAAGCATGGCAGGAAGGAATGACCGGTGTTCCGCTGGTAGATGCATGTATGCGTTGTTTGAAGGAAACGGGATACATCAACCTCCGTATGCGAGCGATGGTGGTTTCGTTTTTCGTTTTCAACTTGTGGCAAGATTGGCGTGAGCTTCATTTTTTAGCGCGCATGTTTCTCGATTACGAACCTGGAATTCACTATCCGCAAATTCAAATGCAAAGTGGAACCACAGGCATAAACACCATTCGCATTTATAATCCGATTATGAACTCAGAGAAGCACGATGCTAATGGTGACTTCATTAAGCAATGGATTCCTGAATTACGAAACATTCCAGAAGCCTTTATTCACGAGCCTCACCAGCTTTCAATCA
Organism: Flavobacteriales bacterium; assembly: GCA_947488195.1. GTDB lineage: Bacteria > Bacteroidota > Bacteroidia > Flavobacteriales_D > Sanyastnellaceae > CAIZGX01. The sequence goes on along the minus strand of CANKYR010000032.1, from coordinate 5,407 downwards.
TTGAACAAGAAATGTATGCATGTGTCATTGGAAAGGACTATCCTGCACCCATTGTCGATGTGGAAGAAACTCGGAAACACGCAAGCGAAATCGTGTGGAGTTTCAGAAAGAAAGATGAAGTGAAGGTGGAAGGAAAACGTATTTTGAAGAAGCACGTGAGTCGAACGAATTCGAAAAGAAATAAATCGAATTGAGCGTGAAGTTTCCTTCTATTTTAGCGTTCAGAATTTGAACAATGGAAGATATCAGTTGGTTGTCGCGGACGAGTTTGTTGATTGGTGAAGAGACCCTTCGCAAATTAACAACGAAGCATGTTATGGTGGTTGGAATGGGTGGAGTAGGTTCATTCGCCGCGGAGTTTATTGCGCGTTCTGGAATTGGCAAAATGACAATCATTGACGGAGACGTAGTTGATCCAACCAATCGAAATCGGCAGCTACCTGCCTTAGCAACCAACCACGGTGAATCGAAAGTAGAGATCATGGCCGAACGCATTCGTGCCATTAATCCGGAAATAGAATTGACGGTTGTAAAGGAGTTTGTGAATCCGACTATGGTCGAAGAGCAACTAAAAAGTCGACCCGATTATTTGATAGACGCCATCGATAGCATTACTCCAAAGCTCACCTTTATTCGAATGGCATTTGAGCACAAAATTCCTTTGGTAAGTAGCATGGGTGCTGGCGCGAAGTTGGATCCAACGAAACTTCAGGTCGTAGATATTTCAAAGACATATAACTGTCCTTTCGCGCAGCAAATAAGGAAGAATTTAAAATCGAGCGGCATTCGTAAAGGCGTGAAGGTGGTTTTCAGCCCCGAACTTCCAATTAAAGAAAGTCTTATGCTTACCGATGGAAAGAATTATAAGAAGTCGGCATACGGAACCATATCCTACATGCCGGCTACTTTTGGAAGCGTAGTCGCCTCAGTTGCAATCAGAGATTTAATGCAAGCTTAGTCGTACTTCGGCTTCTTGTCGCGCTTTTCAGCTTTCTTTTCTTTAGCTGTTTTTGTAGGAACTTTTTTCTCTTCCTTTTTAACGTCTTTTCCTTTTCCCATGGTATGTGTTTTTAATGGTTAGCGTTCAAATTTAAGGTGAATTTTTTACTTCAACTGAAAATCTTTAAAATCGAATCCAGGACTGACTTGACAGCCCACTAAACAAAACTCTGAATGTTCCGCCAAACGGGCGCCAAACCAAATGCCTGCGGGCACAACGTGCTGAAGCACTTCGCCATTCAAAAGGTCTTTTCCAAGTCTTGTTATTGTTTCATTTCCATCTGAATCGAGCTCAATAATTTCCAAGGTTTGCCCGTCATGAAAATACCAAATCTCGTCGCTCTTAATGCGATGAAGTGCAGAGGTCTGTCCTTTTTCAAGGAGAAAATAAATACTGGTGCAGATAGAGCGCTCTCCATCAAATTCTTCAAACTGAAAAGTCCTTTCATTTCGGAATGTTTCTTTGTAATAGCCACCTTCTGGATGAGGGAGCATTTGAAGCTGTTTTATGTATTGTTTTGAAGTCATGCTGGTAGTATTTCAGGTCAAATATATTGCGCAAATTTATTGCAAGTGAAAATGAGAATGGCCTAAATTTGATTCATTATGAAAAAGTCTGTAAAATTAGGATTTATAATCGGTGGTACCTCTTTGGTTCTTGGCCTGGCCGCATTGTTCTGGTACCTCGGAATGTCGAACAACAATCGTCTCATTGCAAAAATACCAAAGGATGCTGCAATGGTTTTCAAAGCAGATTTGAAAAACTTAGCGGATAAGGCTGAGTTCAAAAAATGGAAAGATTTAGCGATGTTTGATAAACTAGATGGAGATGAAGGCGTATTCAAAGACATCTTAGATAATCCGAAAAAAAGTGGTGTGAACTTTTTGCAAAATGCATACGGATTCATGGGTAAAGGAGATGAAATGTATGGTGGAATTGTTTTCGGGATTAAAGACGCAAAAGATTTTGAAGAAACGGTGAAGAGCATCGACAGCGATATTGAAGTCCAAAAGACAGATGGCATTTATACTGCTGAAGTCGATAAGAACGATGTTGCTTTAGTTTGGGACAAGAATGTTGCGCTGTTATATTTCAGAGACGCGTCTCGAGACGATGACGACATAATGGAGAAAGCTAAGCAAGCTTTTTCGCAAGATGACGACATGAGTATGCTTGAAATGGACACTTATATGGAGTTTGAGTCTCTTGATGCCGATCTCGGCATGTATATGAACGCTAAGAAATTTCAAGAATTGGCCGCTGGTATGGGGAACATTGCAGTAGGTCAAATGAATACCATGGAAAAAGCTGAGGCTATCGGTATGACCATGCTTTTTGAAGACCAGCAAATGCTTGTAGACGCAACTTATTATCCTATTGAAGGTGCTACACCAGAGGAAATCTCAATGTTGAAAGAAGAAGGTATTTCGGCTGATTTAATAAAATTAATTTCGCCAACAAACCCCAAAGGATTTTACGCAGCAAATATGGATCTAGATAAAATTTTAGGCCTTTATCCGCAAATAAATGAAGAGATGATGAAGGACGGGTTTTCAATTGATGAATTCAAAAATGGATTGAATGGAGAAATGACTTTGTCATTAATCGATGTGAAGAATGTCCAGAAAATTCGCGAAGTGGCAGATTACGACAATTGGGAACCATACGGTTTTTACGATACTCCGGTTCCGATGAAAATGGACACGACTTACGAACTTTCACCATTATATAAAATCAACTTAGGACTGAAGGACAAAGGAATTATTGAAAATCTCATTGCGAAATTCGTTGCTAAAATCAATGAACCAGTTTTGACGGAAGAAATGTTTGATATAGAAGATTCGATGAGGTCGAGCTATGATTCATACACGACTCCCTACGAAAACCTCGTTGAAGAAATCGAAGAACCGAAAATAAAGCGTTACCAATACAATGGACTTGAAGTGATGGAAGCAGAAGATGTTAAGCTGTTTTACAAATTCGAGGGTAATTATCTTTCTATTTCGAATGATGAATCGGCTTTCGCCTTTCAGAACTTTTCTTGGGACGATGAGCTAGATGAAATGTTAACCGAAAAGGCAGGCGCGGGATACATGGATTTGAACTACAAGAACTACCCGGATATTGAGAGAGAGAATGCGAGAGATGTACAAGAAGTAAAGAGCTTCCTGGAGATGCTCGATAACATGAAGTTTTCTTCAGACGGAATGACCGTTCATTTTGAAATGAATTTCACCGACAGCCCCGATCACATTCTATGGCGCATGATGAAAACCATTGACGCACAAGTTTCAAATAACAAAAGAGACTACAATTAATTCGTGGAGTAATGCACGACATCGATTTGTAAATTCCCATTAAGAGCTACAGTAATTTGTAGCTCTTTTTGTGTGGGATAAAATCCTGTGATTTGTAAATTATTGAGCAAGCCTTTCAGGTTTACTCCAGGTATAAGCTCACTATTCAATTGTTTTTCAATTTCTGTTTTTGCGGATTGAAGAATAGGAGTAAGGTCAATGTTACAGGCGCTTTGAATGGTTTCCGTAAGTTTTGTTTGAAAGACATCCACTCCTGCGTTCATGAGAACGTGTCGCGATTTGCTGTCAATGTCAATCGAACTCACACTCATTTTGTTTGTTGAAAGGTCTATGCTCGGAGTGAGTGCGAGGAAGAATTTACAATTTTTATATTTCTTGAATCCAACTTTCATGTCGCACAACACTTCCACTTGAATTTTTTGATTGCCCAATCCGGAGAGTACAAGGTTTTTTACGGTAATGCTTTTCTTTTTGTCATCACTTGCGAAGGTGCTACCAGCTGCCATTTCATTCACTTTAATTGAAAGACTTTCGTAGCTCGATTTAATAGGCATTTGAATAACGAAACCCGAAGTCAATTCATTTTGAACATTTAGGAGAGGAAGCGGCGGAACAAAGGCGTTTTCATTTTTGTCCAAGCTCATGACCGGGGTGGCGTCAATGCCCAAGTTCAGTTGCAGAATATTTCCATATCCAAACATGGGTCCCAACTTGAAATTAGAGGCGTTGAAGGTGAGATAGCCGTATCCAGGAATTTCCATCTGACTGTTCAGTTGCTTCCAAGCTTCGTTCGCGTAGTTTTTAAAATCGACTTGAAGGCATTGTTGGTCTATGTATTTGCAAACGTCGAGCAGGGCAGGTTGCATGGCCTTCATAATTTCACCGGTCATGTCTAACTTCAGAAAGGTAAGCTCACACGGATCCATTGGATTTAATTTCGATAAAGAAGTGGAGGTAATGAGTTGGTAATTTTCATTCATGGAAAGGCTTGTTGAAAATTCAATTTCAACGCGACGCTTGGTTTCTTTTCCGCTTCCACACGAAAAAGGAATACGAGGATGCACGCAATTTCCCCAAACGCAATTGGTGCAATAGTTTCCTTCAATGCCATACCAGGCCTTGGTACCTACCACGAATTTATTTCCGACCACATATCCGTTTAAGTCTTCACGAAATACATCGTACTTCGCTTGCGGTCCGTCGCACGCTCCGAAGGAGGTGAGGTTCGGCCACTCAGGATTTCGAATGATAGGGGAAGAGGATTCATTCGCGAATTTCAAAATAGGATCAATGGAAATGTTTATGGGAATGTTGATGTGAGAAACAGTGGGAGCTGGTCCAACTGGAATTTCAATAGCGGTCATTTCGGGAAGAGGTGCCGTTATTTTACACGATGCTATCGACATTACAACGAAAGCCAAAAGGAATGTGTGAAATGAAGTTGTTTTGGAAATCATAGGTTGAAGAAATTACACTGCGAAATTACAAGTGATTATGTCTTATTTTCGTTTCAAATTATTAACTATGAAATCACTTCGACTTATTTTAGTTTTATCGTTGTTTGCCTTCTCGGGAAAAATGTTTTCTCAGGGTTTTCCTATCACAGTTGTTGTTACAAATGCCGATTGCGCAGTAACAATCACCGGAACCTATGTCGATTCTTTAACAGGCGTTGGTGGAACGTTTCAACTTTTCGCAGCGGATCCTTCAGGCGGAACTTTTGCAGGCACTTTGGCACTAAACACGTTGAGTACTAACTCCATTGTAACTGTTTGTGCAACGGATTGCAATGGAATTACCAATTGCGCTTCAGGTCCATTGTTTCCTGGTGCGGTAACGACTTTCAACATTGACATGGGCAATGGGGGCGGAGTTGTAGACTATGACGGAGACGGATTCAATAGTTCTGTAGATTGTAACGATAACGACGCTAGTATTAATGCGAGCGCTACAGAAGTTTGTGATGGCATGGATAACAACTGTGACGGTGCTGTGGATGAAGGATGTTCAACAGGTGGTTGCACGACCGATATCATTTTGGTTGCGGATTCTTTGATTTCAGATCCATTTAACGTGGTAATTTATTTGC
>CANKYR010000031.1 GCA_947488195.1 Flavobacteriales bacterium | reverse complement strand
TCGTTTTTTCGGAACCTATACGAAGCAGAATAGAGCTTATCAAAGAACAATACCAACCGATACACTTCTTCCAAGAAATTTTTTTATTGGTGACGATGAACAGTTACCTAATTTGTTGGTGAATGTTGCAGGACAGTTTTCAGATAAATCAAGTTGGGGATTCGATTTAAGAATGTTCCAATTTTTAAACGGAGTCATTAACCCTTCTTACGGCGCGCAAGTGGCCGACTCGCTTCGTCCGAGTATTCAGAAACCTCTAGGAACTGTTGCGCTAGGTGGAAATTTAGGAACCATGTTGGGAATGAATTTATACGGTAATTTCAAAACGAAATACGGACAATGGGGCGTTCGCGTGGGTGGTATTCAATGGTTGAGTATTTCAGATTTGACGTTTGGTTCTTTTCGTGGTTACAATCGTTTTATGTTGTTTGAAAGAAATCCTTGGGATCCAATGGGAAACAGCGCGGCTTCTAGATACCAACAATACTTCGATCAAGGAAGTATAGATCAAGATTCTCGCTGGGGTAACCGTGCCTTCCAAGGCGCAGTGATAGAAGGAAAAGAATTACCTAAGAATTTTTATCTTTTAGGTATGGTTGGAAAGAGTGAAATCAACGGTGGTTTTTCTGTCGTTCCGAACTATTCCTACGGTGGTAAATTGTTGCACAAAGGAAAGAAGAATGGATTCCTCGCGCTTAATACATTCAACAGTGTTAACTACACAGATAGCCTTGCACGTGAGGCCTTTGGACTAAATGTAATTACTCTTGAAGGTGTAACCAATATCAAAGGTCATACACTTAAAGCGGAAATGGGGGTAGGTAAATATTACAGTCCTAGACATCAAGGAAAATGGGGTGAAGCGCTTCAATTGCGTTGGTCCACCCCGGTTGTTGGTAGAAGACCAATCTTGGAAGTTCACGCATTTCGCTTAAGTCCTAGAGTGGTAAATAACACCGCTATTTTTTGGAATACCGCAACTCAAGAGTATGCAGCGAATGAGATTCCTGCTGGAGGTGTTGGTAGCTCATCTCTACTACAACCCTTTGGAAGTTCTATGATTCGTTTGGGTCAAATGACTAACAACCGTCAAGGTTTGAACTTGAACGTTCAGTGGGGAACGAAGAAATTTAAGTTCAGTGGAGGTATGGGTGCTTCTTCGGAATTAGAAGCGGCAGCGGCCATAATCACATACGGTCACCCTGTTAACAGCGTTACGCGCTCTCGCTTCTGGCGTTGGCAGTATCCGGCTAATGTGGGGCCTTACGGAAGATATTCAGACATATACAGAGACACGTATGAGTCTGTTCAACTATCCGATGATAGTTCGGGTGTGGTAGTGAACAAAAAGCACTTCAATGTGGCTGAAGCACAAATGAAATATCAGGGAAAGATTGGAGCACATAAAGTGTTTTTGTTTTCGTTGTTACAAATGCAAAGTGCTGGAAGAAAATTTTCGCCAATTGTTGTTACGAACGAGAAGGCATATGTGCGTCAGTACTCTTCCGAACTTGAAGTGTACTATGAACTTACGCCAACGGTTATGTTGAACGGATACATTGGCTACGAAAGAACCATTGCGAACTATTTAACCAACATCGACGAAGTTTCAAGAAGGCCTAGAAACCAATATGGAAAGGGATATGGATTAGGTGTAGATGTTGAATTGGGAAGAAATACTAGATTGTATATACGTCACCGTTGGTTCTCTTTCGAAGACAAAAGTTTCTCGTTAGATCATTTCAACGGAAGAGAATTAGTGGTTGAATTAAAAGCGTTTTTTTAATGAAAAATAAATTACACATTGTTGTTGGAATTGTTGCGTTAATGGCAGCACAGTTCGTTTCAGCGCAGGAAAAGGATTTACGTAAGGTCGTGTTCACGGGCGCTGCACGTGGACTTTACTACGGGGATAAAATGGGACAGGAAGTGGAAGATTCCATTACTATTCCACGCATGAATAGCGGACATACCTTGGTTGATTTGGGAATGAATATTCGTCCGAATAAAAACACCGAAATTCAAGGTATGGTGCGTGTGCGCAATGACTACGGCGGATTCTGGGGATCTGGGGTTAGTTTCGACATTCGTCAGTTGTACATCAAAGGTGTTGCCGGTGGAGTGGTTCGTTACCAATTGGGTGACATCAACTACAAGCTTTCACCATACACGCTTTCCAACACGCAACAAGAAATTATTACGCAAGGGCCTGTTGTGTTTCAACAACAAACGCGATTGATGAATTACGATAATTTCTATGCGGCAGATAGCTCATGGAGACAACAAGGAGCAGCTGCTGAATTTGGATTGCAGTTTTCGAAGTTTGTGAAAGAGTTACAGTTTCATACTGTTGCTACACGCGTTAGAACTACAGATTTCGGTAGCATCAACGATCGTTTATTCGCCGGATACAACGTGAATTTGGTTCAAAGTAATTTCCTTGAAATTGGAATGAATCACGTGACTCTTTTCGACATTGAAGGAACTTCTCGAAACTTAAGCACCTTCCACAACCCGGTAACTACAGGTACTTTGTTGTTGAAGAAAGATTTTTCTAATTGGAAAATGAAGGTGAATGTGGAAGCAGGAACTTCAAAAACATACTACGAGAAATTCGAAGGTTCACCAGAAACAAACGGAAAAATTTTCGATGCGAAATGGATGGGGGCAAACAACTCGAAAGGATTGAGTGTTGAAGCGGGATGGAAATATGTAAGTTCAGATTTCCGCAGTCCAGGTGCTCAAACGAAGCGTGTGAATTATAATTATCAGCCATCATCTTTCGGGAGAATCACGAATGATCAAGTGGTAAGAAATCTAACAGCATTCGATTTAATGCGTGAGTCGAACGCATACAACCGTCAGCTTTCTTCCAACTTAATGTTAATTCAACCGAAGTACGACAACATTACGCCTTACGGAACTGCAACGCCGAACAGACAAGGAGTAACCGTTAATGCTCGATACATTAGCCCCAAACAATTGTTTGAAGTCTCAGCTACACAACTGATGTTGCAAGAGACACGCGGCGAAGGAACATTGATACCGCGCAAGTTCATGCGTTCAGAAGTGAAGGCTGTTGCGCATTTGAGTAAGCGATTCGGAAGTAAGGATAAATTGTTCGATGTTTCTGTAAGATTCAGAAACGACAACACGTCTCGTGAACCAGAAGGGCAAGTTCCTGCGGTAGATCTATCAACACAAATACTTTCTGTCGGAATGGAATACGAATTTTGGGACAATTGGGATTTGATGCTGGGTATTCAACAAATTCAATTCAAGGGATTCGATCAAACATCAATAAGAGATAACTTCTCTGAGATTTATAACTTCAAGGAATACCAGACAGACGGAAAGGAATTCATGCAAGCTGCTGGTGTTCGCTACCGTTTTTCAGACAAGTCTAGTTTATCTGTGAACCTTTCGAACTTCAAGAATACCGATGCTTTCGATGCAACGCAGAACTACAGTGTTCGTCAATTTATGTTACTTTATCAAATGAATTTTTAATATGAAAAAGTCGATTTATTTTTTATTGTTCGCTTCATTGCTTTACACGTCGTGTAAGGTAGACGATGAATTCGAAGGACCTTCATTGGTTGAAATTTACGGTGATTTTAATGTAGTAAACGGATTGGATATTACCAACCGAAATGTAAATTTCTCAACTGGGGAATCGACAACGTTCACTGCAGCGTTTTCGAAAAGCGTTGATTGGGAGATTGAAGTGAAGGGTCTGCAGTCGGGCGCTATCAAGCGTTTCGAAGGGTTTTCGAATGAGATAGATGTTACTAATGCAACATGGAACGGAACCACAACGGATCTTCCGATGTTCCGTGCCGAAGATTGCGCAGTGCAACTTTCAATCATTGGAGTGGCAGATACATTACGCGATACTTTAACGGTAGTGGGATCGAAGGTCTATGAAGGATTTGTTGCGGCAGATTTTGAAAACGGATGGAACAGCGGCTGGAACACCTACGTTCAAAGTGGTGCAAACATGAGTTTCGCGGTGCAGACCAATAACAACGCAGCGCAAGGTGGACGTTACTACGAAATGGCGGGTGCTGTTTCTTGGGATTGGTTGATTGGCTTGGTGAACATGCCAGGAAGCGCGTATGGATCAACTTACTATCCGCTAACAAGCAATCCTTCAAATTTGTATTTCAACACGATGTTATACAAGCCAGCAGGTATTGACAACGGATTGGTGTTGTTTCAAATTAAGGAAGATGACAACGAAGACGGAATGTACTCTGCAGGATCAGAAGACATGTATTCCATTCAGGTTAGCTTAACAGCGACTGGATGGGCGAAAATTTCTCAGCGTTATGACAACATTCCAACGCTGGTGAATGGTGCCGCTTCTGGACCAATTGGAAACGGCTTGCACGAGCCAAATAAAATTATAGAAGTGTCTGTGCTGTTCTTAGCGAACCCAACTTCAGGGTACTCAAAGACGTGGTTAGATTACATGATATTCACTGAGGGATCTGCACTCGAGCCTTAATTTCTCGATATGAAATACGCATTTTGGTCTGTACTTCTTTTATTCTCGAGTTGCGTTACCGTAAAGGAACTTGCGCTTTATGAAAATGAAGTGATAGTGGAAGAAACGAAGGATGTTAACGGATTTCAGTTGACTGAAATCTTCAACGACGACATCACTTCGGAGATCTGGTTCACGCCAAGTCCGGCTTGTCTTACTGTTACTTCAGAACGTAAAGAAGTTTACTCAGGAACAGGTGCCATGAAATTTACATGGAACAAACAAGCAGGCGGATGTCCTTGGTTGGGTCTTGGAATTGGTTGGGCGAATTGGAGTGGAAAGGATTTGGGGTCCATTGAAAACAGTGCTGCTATTTCATTCAAAGTAAAAACGCAAGAGGGTTCCATGAAAGGATTGCCTTGGGCCATGGCGTTGGAAGACTACGCTGGAACACAAGCGTGGATAGGCGTTACAAGCGGTTATGTTGAAGGTGGAATTGTAGATACTTCTTGGAGAACAGTTACGATTCCACTAGTAGATTTTCAATTTGAAGGATGGAATTTAGACGCAGGCACCATTAAGCAAATGCTTATTCAATTCGAATCGAATGGCACTGTGTTCGTTGACGAGTTCAAGATTATTCCTTTCAAACCGAAAGAACCGAACACACTTTTGGTAACGAATTCTTACGGTTGGGTGAATGACGGATTCATTGAAGGTGGTCAGTTTGTAGCGCAAGCGAACATGGACGGTTCCGTGATCTACTTAAATTGGAATGAAAAGGAATTGTACATCGGCGGTGAAATTGAAGACGTTTCTCCGTGTAGAAATATGCAATCGGGAAGAGACATTTGGAACGGCGATGCGATTGAAATTGCTTTCTCTTCAGAAACTGGAATTAGCGATAAGCGCATGATGTTTTACGAAGGCGACCGTCACATTGGAATTAAGATGGGAGGAAATTTCGACGTCTACGATTGGTCGCGTGAGAAGAATATTAAAGCCCAAATTTCTGTGAAGCCCCTTCAAAATAAATATGTTTTCGAATGTGTTATTCCTTGGAGCGAATTGGGCGTTGCACCTTGGAAAAACAATTCAACGTACAATATTGATTTTGCAATTGACCAGTCTACAAGTCAGGATACAAGAGACTTTCAGAAACGCTGGAATTCGGTGAATAACGAAAATTTCAATTTAAATCCTTCGTTGTGGGGTAAGTTGAAAGTTGAACTTCCAATTATTACGTTAGAATGAAAATGACTTCAAAAAATATTTTTCAATCGCTTTTAATGCTTGCACTTGTTGCAATGAATGTATCATGTGCTTCGCAGAAAGACATTCTTAATCCTAAGAAAGTTTCAAATGTTGATTTGCTTCTTTCTGCGATGACCATTGAAGAAAAAGTGGGACAAATGACGCAGTTGAACATTGACGTTGTTTGCGAAGGTGAAGTATACAAACTTACAGAGCCGCATCGCTTGAATGCAACGAAGCTTCATCAAGCATTAGTGGACTATCATGTTGGTTCGATTTTGAATTGCGGTGGACATGCCTATCCGCGCGAGCAGTGGCATGAAATCATAGGCGGCATTCAGAAAGTAGCAACGACAGAGACAAATTTGAAGATTCCAATTCTTTATGGAATAGATGCCATTCACGGAGCGAACTACGTAACAGGCTCTACCTTGTTTCCACAGCAATTGGCGCAGGCTGCAACATTCAATCCGAGTTTAACACAAGAGGGTGGAAGAATTACTGCGTATGAGACTCGCGCCGCAGGTATTCCATGGAACTTCTCTCCAGTATTGGATGTAGGAAGAAATAAAAATTGGTCGCGATTTTTCGAAACGTTTGGGGAAGATCCATATGTGTGCAGTGTATTCGGAAGTGCGCTTGTTCGCGGATATCAAGGTGGAAACGGTTCTTCGGTAGACAATGTTCACGTTGCGGCTTGCATGAAGCACTTCTTGGGTTACAGCGGAACACGCACCGGATTCGATCGTACACCCGCGATTATTTCAGACATTGAATTGCGTGAAATTTATCGTCCATCTTTTCAAGCCGCTATAGATGCAGGAGCATTAACTGTGATGATCAACAGCGGAGAGATTAACGGTATTCCTGTTCATGCAAATCCGAAAATTTTAATCGATTTGTTGCGCACTGAAATGGGTTTCAAAGGCCTTGCAGTTACCGACTGGGAAGACATTATTAAGTTGGTAAAGAACCACCGCGTTGCTGTTGATTTGAAAGAAGCGACATACCTGGCTGTTATGGCTGGCATTGACATGTGCATGGTACCAAACGATTACGACTTCACCAAGTATTTAATTGAATTGGTAAAGGAAGGAAGAATTTCTGAAGAGCGTTTGAATGTAAGTGTCCGAAGAATTTTGGAAACGAAGAATAAGTTGGGATTGTTCGAGAACGCAATGCCACCAAGCATTGCAGCGTTTCCTGAATTTGCTTCAGAGAAACACAAGGTTGCGGCATTGCTCACAGCGGAAGAAAGCATTACGCTTCTTGAAAATAAGAACAACATTCTTCCTTTGAAGAAAGACGCGAAGATTTTTGTTACCGGTCAGGCTGCGAATTCAATGACTTTGTTGAATGGTGCTTGGACACGCACGTGGCAGGGAACCGATGCGCAATTCGACGATGCTACGAAGAACACAATTTATGAAGCGCTTCTAAGTAAAAATAAGAATGTAACGTTCAATGAAGTTTGTGGTTTAGAGACCATGAACAAAATGAATGGTAATCCGTTGGAGATGGCGATGAATGCCGATGTTATTGTGGTGTGTGTGGGAGAATTGCCAAGCACAGAATTACCCGGAAACATTTACGATCTCGAACTTTCAAAGGCGCAGCAAGAGTATGTGAAGATGCTTCAGTCTACAATGAAACCTGTTGTTTTGGTCTTGGTTGAAAATAGACCGCGGATTGTTCGCGATATTGTTGACGGATGTTCAGCTGTTGTGATGGCTTATCAGCCAGGCGATTTCGGAGGAGATGCGTTGGCGAATATTTTATATGGCGATGTTAATCCGAGTGGAAAGCTTCCCTTCACGTATCCGAAATTCCAAGTTGGAACTTCAACTTACGATCACAAGTACACCGAGACGTTCGATAAAGATTTTGGTAACAAGGCCTTCCAACCACAATGGGAATTCGGACATGGATTGTCCTACTCAAATGTGCAATACGAGAATTTGCAGGTGAGTTATGAAAGCGAAGATATGGGCGGAGAAATATTCATTCGCGTAGATGTTGTAAACCCGAGCGAACGTTCGGTTAAGGAAGGTGTGTTGGTTTTTGCAACTGATGAAGTAGCATCTGTTACCCCTTCCGTAAAAAAATTAAAAGCCTTTCAGAAAATAGAATTGGCGCCGAAGCAGAGGCGTATCGTTGAATTTTCTATTTCGAAAGAAGATTTGAAGTTCATTGGAAAAGATGCGCAACCGATTTTCGAATCGGGTGCTTTTCAGTTTCATGTGGGTTCGTTAACACAGAGATTAATTATTCAATAAGATGAAAAGATATTTGTTGTTTTTAGTTCTAGCTTCAATTACGCTGATTACTTGTAAGCAGTCTAATCCGGAAGATGTATTGGGTCGTCAGGGCGATGTTGTAGACTTCGCTGGACGCAAGTGGGATATCAAGTACAGCAATACGCCTGTAGGTCCAGGACCAAACAACTTCTCTCGCCTTTACGACGATGTATGGGTAGATGAAAACGGATACTTGCACTTGACCATTGCGAAGCACAACGATACGTGGTATTCTTCCGAAGTGGTTGGACAAGACAACTTGGGATACGGAACGTATATTTTCACCATTCAAGCCGATCCAATGTCGTTTTCTGAAAACGTTGTTTTCGGATTATTCACCTGGGACAACAACACTTTACTTACAGATGGAAACAGTGAAGTAGATATCGAATTTTCGAAGTGGGGAGATGCAACTGCTGAAGAGCCAACCACTTTTTCTGTTCAGCCTGTAAGCTTTGGAACTTTTTATCCGGAAAGAACCCGCGAGCGCTTAATTGATCCAGATGTTTTGAAAGGTGTTACAACGCATTTGTTCAACTGGACAGACACATTGATCACTTGGTACAGTTATGCTGGGGAAGACTATCTGAACGCAACACCCATTGCAACGTGGTCTTTCAACTTAAACAATCCTCCGCGTGTTAAGCAAGCCGGGAATCAAACATCTCAGCCCATTGTTATTCCAGCACCAGGTGCAACAACTAACTGTCGCATGAATTTATGGACATTACCGTTTTCTGCCATTGGTCCGAACAACGGATTGACGCACGAAGTTGTGATTCGGGATTTCAAATACATACCTATGCAATGATTGCTGTAAATTCGCAGCATGATTGTTCAGAAACATTTTGAAGAAGCGCATCAGTTGCTTTCGCAATTGTTGGCTTCGCCAGACTTTTTATCTTCCGTAAACAACAGCGCACAGTGCATGTCTTCCCAATTGAAATTGGGAAAGAAAATCATTTCTTGCGGTAACGGCGGAAGCATGTGCGATGCCATGCATTTTGCTGAAGAGCTTTCAGGAAGATACCGCGACAACCGTCCGGCTATTGCAGCCATGAGTATCTCTGATCCTTCGCACATGTCTTGTGTGGGGAATGATTACGGTTACGATTTTGTTTTTTCACGTATGGTGGAAGCCATAGGAAATGAAGGCGATGTGCTGTTGGCCATTTCAACCAGCGGAAATTCAGCGAATGTGTTGAAGGCCGCTGAAGCAGCGAAAGCGAAAGGGATGAAAGTTATAGCCCTAACGGGAAAAGACGGCGGTAAACTGGCTCCGTTGTGCGATTTCGAAGTACGTGTACCCTGGATGGGATATGCAGATCGCATTCAAGAAATTCATATTAAAGTCATTCATAGTTTTATAGACTTCATTGAAAGAAATATTGACTAACTAAAGAAATGACAACAGAACACAAGTTAAATGCGCGTGGCAACGGAAGTTGCGAATTGTGCGAATCGAAGGAAAGTTTATCGGTTTACGAAGTTCCTCCGCATTCAGATGGAAATGAAGACGAAAGCATTTTAGTTTGTGAAGTGTGCAAAGCGCAACTGGAAAAACGCGTTGCGTTGGATGCCAATCATTGGGCGTGTTTGAATACAAGCATGTGGAGTGAAGTCCCTGCGGTGAAAGTGGTTTCATGGAGAATGCTAAGTCGCTTGAAGTCGAATTCATGGGCAGCAGATGCGATTGATATGATGTATTTGGAAGAAGATCAATTGACGTGGGCACGCGCTGCTGGAGACGAAGAAGATTCGGGTGAAATTCAATTTCACAAAGATTCGAACGGAACCATTTTACAAAATGGAGATACCGTTACGCTAATCAAAACATTGGAAGTAAAAGGCTCTCAAGTGAAAGCGAACGTAGGTGTTGCCGTAAGAAACATACGATTGGTTCACGACAACCTTGAGCAGATTGAAGGGAAAGTAGACGGACAACAAATTGTGATTTTAACGAAGTTTGTGAAGAAGTCTTGAGATAGTTTTTTGCATAAATAATTATGCTTGCAAATACATTTGGCAGCGCTTGAGGATAGAGCTTTTAGCCAAATGACAGATTCTCAAAAGTGTTCCAAAATCTCAAAGAAACAGATTTTCGTATATTAAGCAATAATTAATTGTTAAAATTGCAAACTATCGTATCCTGTTAAAGTTTATCTTTAACTTTTAAATTTTTATTATGAAAAAATGCTATTCTTTAAAAAAATGGAATCTACTATTTTTTTTGTTTCTAATTAACTACTGCGTAGCATCAAATGGGGTAGATGTAATTGATTTCACCAGCTTACCTTTAGCCAAGGGTGTAACTTATATTGAAGCTATCGGCTTTGGTTCAATAACGGAAGTCAAAAGCAATACCTTACCTCCTCCCGCAGGTCAAGTGACAATTGAATCAACCAACGGTTTGAATCTAGACTGTAATAACCCTCAGACAACTTTAATAGCATGGGTAGATGGACAGATTGCAAATAATGTAGTTTGGACCCGGTCTGTCGTTTGGAACCAAGCAGGAGAATACTACGGAACCGCGAATCCAATGAATGTGGTTAACTTCAGTAACGGTCTTGTGTACTATGGAGTAACTTATACGGATGGTAACGGCTCCATTTCAACAGCCGAGATAATAATCAATATGTGGTCACAGGCTTCGCCAATTACGATTGATGCAATGGAGGGGGTGGATTTAAACTGTAATATTACGAACACTACTTTATGGCCTCTCATAGGTGGATTCTATGCAGGAGATGATTTAGTTTGGACTTTGGGAGGGGAGTATTACGATACCCAGAATATACTCCTAGTGGATAACGTCTTTGAAGGTTCTTTTGCATACGGAGTAAGTTACACGGATGAATACGGCTGCAGCTCATCAGATGAAGTTGTAGTGAATGTTTCATTTTCAGTACCATATATTAATATTTATTCATTAACTGGTTTTGATTTAAACTGTAACAATTCACAAATTGAATTACTAGTAGGTATAGATTTCGAAACCACGACAGACATTGTAGATTGGTATCAAGGAACAAACTACTTGGGAACATCGAATTCAATCGTTGTGACTAACACCACAAACGGTCCTGTTGAATATAATGCGGTTTACACAGCTCCAAACGGCTGCGCTACAGAAGATAGAATTTACGTCAACATGTCCCAGCCAGCTGCAGTTTCAATTGAATCATCAGCTGGTTTGGATTTAACGTGCAACAACCCACTGACTCAATTAACTGCATGGGTAAATGGAGGAGTTGCAAGCAATGTGGTTTGGACTCAAGCAGGAGAATACTACGGAACCGGGAATCCAATCGATGTGGTTAATTTCACGAACGGTCCTGTTACTTATGGAGTAACATACACAGATGAAAACGGGTGCAGCACAACAGATGAGGTGGTAATTAATATGTGGTCACAGGCTTCGCCAATTACGATTGATGCAATGGAGGGGGTGGATTTAAACTGTAATATTACGAACACTACTTTATGGCCTCTCATAGGTGGATTCTATGCAGGAGGTGATTTAGTTTGGACTTTGGGAGGGGAGTATTACGATACCCAGAATATACTCCTAGTGGATAACGACTTTGAAGGTTCTTTTGCATACGGAGTAAGTTACACGGATGAATACGGCTGCAGCTCATCAGATGAAGTTGTAGTGAACGTTTCACTTTCAGTACCAAATATTTATATTTATTCATTAACTGGTAATGATTTGAACTGTAACAATTCACAGATCGAATTACTAGTAGAAATAATGGGTAACGAAACCTCGACAAACATTATAGATTGGTATCAAGGAACAAACTACTTGGGTACAGCGAATTCAATCGTTGTGACTAACACCACAAACGGTCCTGTTCAATACGATGCGGTTTACACTGCTCAAAACGGTTGCCCCACAGGATCTGGAATTGTTGTCAACATGTCCCAGCCAGCTGCAGTTTCAATTGAATCATCAGCTGGTTTGGATTTAACGTGCAACAACCCACTGACTCAGTTAACTGCATGGGTAAATGGAGGAGTTGCAAGCAATGTGGTTTGGACTCAAGCAGGAGAATACTACGGAACCGGGAATCCAATCGATGTGGTTAATTTCACGAACGGTCCTGTTACTTATGGAGTAACATACACAGATGAAAACGGGTGCAGCACAACAGATGAGGTGGTAATTAATATGTCGAATTATGCAGCGGCTACAAATATCTATCAAAATGTTTCACCCGACTTCAGCGCAACCTACCTGACGTCTTCAGGTTCAAATATTATCAATCATACCTGGGAAATAACAGCTTTCGATTTTAACGAACAGGCCATGGGTACTCCTATTAGTTCAAATCAAAGCACTGCTGTCTTACCCTCCATTATAGGTGTTTCGTATGTTATTACATGCTTAAATGCGGAATTCTTAGACGGATGTACATACAACATATGCGATACAATTGAAGTTGCTAGTGGTAATATTTACGCATTTGGGCAATTAATTTGCGAGACAAATATTGGCGGCTATTACGCTCCTGATGTGCCAGTCATTATTACTAATTTAAATACAGGGTATAGCATTTCATCCATAACTGATGGAAGTGGTCACTATAATTATAATATTCAAACTCCCGACCAACCATGGGCAGGGAGTATTCCGGGACTTCCAGGTGATTCCATCCGTATTTCAATTGACCCGAATTACTTATTAAACATGGGGTACCAAGGAGTTAACCCTACCTTGAATTACTTGGGGTATGACGTGAATTCTAACAGTGAGGCAATCGATACCACATTTACTCTTCAATGCACCAACTTCAATCCGTTTCCAGTCTTGTGCTATGAGGGAAATGTTTTCTGTGACAGCAACGGCGATGGCATACAAAACTTTGGCGAGACGCCTTTGGTTAATGCGCCTATAACGATTGATAATTATCAAGGGGGAAGCACAACGGCCATTACTGTTTATTCAGACACCATCGGATATTTTCATTACTGCGGAGCCATTTTCGGAGTCACTGATTCTGCGCAAGCAACCCTTAGTTCAACGTGGTTAGCCAACAACGGGTATACCATGTCCAACAATGACAACGTCTTCTATATTTACGGAGACACACTCGCCAGTAGCCAACCTCTCTCTATTCCGGTGCAATGCAACAATGTGTGCACTGATTTGTGGACAACAGTTACTCCATGGGTCGGCTATTTCCAAAATCAAACGGCCGTGATAAAATTAAACTGGGGAAACTACGGTCCAGAAGCTGCCAATTATTCCCTCCAATTAACGTGGCCGCAGGGTGTGACCATTCAACCAGCTTCGATTCAGTATCCGAATTATGTCATTTCAGGAAACACCATTACTTGGAATCTAGGTTCTATTAACCCCGGCTTCAACAACACCGATATTATTTACTTCAATGTACCGTTTGGATTAGCTGACGGCACCCAACATGTTTTCAATTCAATTATTACTCCCAGCTTAGTTTCCGATTGCTACAACGAAAACAATGATGGCGGATTACTTCAAATCTTGGGAAACAGTTACGATCCGAATGACAAAAACGTTTACCGCAAAACGTTTCATGAAAATGAAATCAGTGGCTTCTCAGAGAGCGATATTAATTTTGGTGAAGTCGATGAGCTTGAGTACACCGTTCGTTTTCAAAACACAGGAACTGCGCCTGCACAGAACATTTACATAATGGATACGCTCGATGCAGAATTGGATTGGTCCACCTTCGAGTTAATTCAATCTACCCACGAAGTGGAAGTAGAGAATTTTGGCAATGGTGTTCTTCGATTTAAATACAACAACATCTGGCTGCCAGACAGCAGCGAGAGTCAAGAGTTGAGTCAAGGTCATTTCGTTTTCCGCATGCGCGAAAATTCGGGCAATACTCTCGGAAGCGAAATTACCAACACCGCTTATATCTACTTCGATTGGAATCCGGCCATTGTCACCAACACCACTTACAACATCAACGATTGGATCGAATTCGTGGGTGAAGAAAATGCGTTTAACGTACAAGCATTTCCGAATCCGATGAACAACGAATTAACCTTGAAGGTGGAAGGGAAATTCAACTACGAAATCCACGATTTAACTGGAAGAAAATTGCTCCAAGGCATTGGTGTAAGTCAAACAACAATCAACACTGAATCACTTGCAACAGGAACTTATTTAATTTCTGTTTATGTGAATGGAGCTAAGCAAACCGGGAAGGTTGTGAAATACTAGAGAGAAATTATTTGTTGGAATTTCTTACCAAACCGCCTCATTTTTTTAATTTAATATGTTTTCATTTAAGTTATTTCAACATAAAATACGCTGAAACGGTGGATTGAAGAGGGTTTCAGAAAGAGAAGCAAGAAGGTTATGGCATATCACTTTCTTGCTTTTTCGTTTTATTGAAAAGTCATTTGCAAGAAAAAATTATGCTTGCAAAAACATTTGGCAGCGCTGTTTACGGCGTGAATGCCTATCTCATTACAATTGAAGTTCATGCCGACAAAGGAACGTTGGTGAACATGGTTGGACTTCCAGACACTTCTGTAAAGGAAGCGCAGCAGCGCATTCGCGCGGCCTTCACAAATTCAGGAATGAAGAATCCGATTCGGAACTACACCATTAACATGGCGCCTGCCGATATTCGAAAAGAAGGAACTGCGTATGACTTGCCTCTGGCACTGGGCCTTCTAGCCGCAACGGAACAAATTCCAAACGAAGCACTTTCAAAATACATCATCATGGGTGAGTTGTCCTTAGACGGAAGTATTCGTCCGATTAAGGGTGTTCTGCCCATGGCCATTCAAGCCAAACGCGATGGCTTTGAAGGGATTATTGTCCCCATTGAAAACGCCCCGGAATGTGCGGTGGTCGATGGATTGAAAATCTATGGTTCGCCTTGCATTTTAGATGTCGTGAATTTTTTCAAGGGTGAAGGAAAGTTGGAAGAATTTCCATTCGAAAAAGAAAAATTCCAGTCGTTGCAGACGCAACATTTTGCGTTGGATTTCACCGATGTGAAAGGACAAGAAAACATTAAGCGTGCGTTTGAGATTGCGGCTTCAGGCGGACACAACCTTATCCTCATTGGTCCGCCAGGCGCGGGAAAGACGATGCTAGCGAAACGACTTCCATCTATACTTCCACCGTTGTCTTTAGACGAAGCCTTGGAGACCACGAAGATTCACAGTGTTGCAGGGCGATTGAAAAAACATGACGCGTTAATTGTGAATCGTCCGTTTAGAAGCCCCCATCACACGATCTCGGACGTCGCTTTGGTGGGCGGAGGATCTTACCCTCAACCGGGTGAAATTTCGTTGGCGCACAACGGTGTTTTGTTCTTGGATGAATTACCTGAATTCAAGCGTACGGTGTTGGAGGTTATGCGTCAGCCGTTGGAAGATCGCAACGTCACTATTTCGCGCAGTAAGTTCAGTGTTGAGTATCCGGCGAGCTTCATGTTGGTGGCCTCCATGAACCCCTGTCCGTGTGGATATTTTAATCATCCGGAAAAAGAATGCACGTGTGGATCGGGCGTAGTTCAGCGTTATTTGAGCAAGGTAAGTGGACCGTTGTTGGATCGCATTGATTTGCATGTTGAAGTGACGCCGGTTCCGTTTGCGCGTTTGCATGAGCAGCGCTCGGGTGAGCGCAGTGGGGGTATCCGCGAGCGTGTTACTCGCGCAAGAGAGCTTCAGTCGCAGCGGTTCAGTGAGAGTAAAACGAATTACAACGCACAAATGAATACGCAAGAGTTGAAGTCGCATTGTGCGTTAGACGAAGCCAGTTCTGAGTTGTTGAAGTTGGCGATGAACAAGCTTCAGCTTTCAGCCAGAGCGTATGAACGCATTTTGAAAGTTGCGCGAACCATAGCTGATTTGGGCGGATCATTGAACATTCAAAGTGAACACATTTCAGAAGCTATTCAGTATCGAAGTTTGGACAGAGAGAATTGGGGAGGGTGATGCCTTGTCAGTAATATATTTGGAACAAATCGGAATTTTTATACTTTTGTGGAACTGCTAACCTGCCTAAAGAATGAAAAAACAACGTATCAGAGTTATGCTTCCTGCATACAACGAAGAACAGAACTTACCTGATTTGTTGGGCCATATTGAGCAGTTTAAATTGGACCTTGATCTTGACATAGATGTTTTAATTGTTAATGATGGTAGTACAGACGCTACACTGCAAGTTGCAAGTAATTATTCTGGCAATTTATTAGTAAACGTGCTTGATCTTCAACCCAATCGAGGCTTAGCTGGTGCAATGCGTGAGGGGTTTAAAGAATCAATAAAGGACTTAGATGATTCAGACATTCTGATTGCTCTCGATTCTGATAATAGTCAAAATCCAGCTCTCTTCTATCGAATGATTATTCAAATAAGAGAAGGTAGTGATATTGTTATAGCCTCGCGATATCGTTCCGGTTCTAGAATTCATGGTCTATCGAAATTTCGGGAATTTCTAAGTTTTGTTGCAAGTTGCCTTTTCCGAATATTCAGACCTATTGAAGGAGTAAGAGATTATACCTGCGGATATAGAGCTTACCGAGTTTCAATTTTAAAAAAAACCCATTTATATTATGGAGAGAGATTTATCATGCAAAAAGGATTTGGTTGTATGGCTGAAATTCTTCTTAAAATGAGACAATTCGATCCGATTATTCATGAACTTCCATTTATTCTTCGTTACGATTTAAAATTGGGTGAAAGCAAAATGAATGTATTAAAGACCGTAAGGCAAACTCTACAACTCGTGTTTTCCTCAAACAAATAGGGAATGTACAAAACTCACTGGATACTATGTTTAATTATATTATGTGCTGGTTTTACTCGATTTTACAAACTCGATGAAATTGGTCTAACAACAGATGAGATAGTGACTTTGGCCATTGCTAATGGGCAAGACGCAACTGTTTATGGAGGAATCCGATTTTATGCTGACTCTGTAAATTGGCTTGACCAAATTAAAAATCAAGATAACTTTTTTGGAACAGTAGATGCCACTATTCACGATAACGGAAACGCTCTTTTGTACAATTTATCAGTACATTTTGTCACCAAGTTTTTTGGTAATACAGATGTTCCCTTTAAGGCTACTTCAGTGATTTGTGGTATTTTAATGGTTGCATCTATCTTTGTTTTTACAAGAAGAAATATTGGAAAAAAAGCGGCTTATTTAGCATCTATTTTAGTTGCGTTACACCCTTTCCTTATTGAATACAGTCAATTATCAAGAGGCTATATTATGGCTTCATTGTTTTCGTTGTTGGCAACTCATATTTTTTTTATTCTTCTATCCTCTCCATTAAAGAGAACAATGTTATTTCTACTTTATTCTCTATGCATTGTTGCTGCGCTTCTGAGTCATTATTTCACTGCCTTTATTTTTGTCGGGCACGGCGTGATAATTTTATTTTACTATAGAGAAAGAAAAAACATGCTGCTGTTTTCTTTTGCCTTTTTACTTGCTTTTTTTCTGTTCTCGATTTGGCTTTTCAATGGCGGGCTAAAGGGGCAAGAATTAATGATTGAACAAAACAATCGATGGAAGACCCTTGCTAGTTTAGGACAGAGCCATCAATTTTCATTTTCGAATCTTGCTCATATATTACCCAAATGCCTAAATGCTCTAAGCGTTAATAAAATTGGATCTTTGGCCCTTCCCGTTTTTTTTGGTTATATCTCTGCAATGGGGTACTTGATATTCCTCATATTTTTTTTATTCAGAAACGCAACAAAATTCATTAAAGAACTCGTTATTATTCCCTTAGTTTTTTTATTATTCATTACAATAATATCATTTTTTACAGGTCATACATTAGCATTTGACCTGAGATATGCAACACCTATTTTCCCTATTTTTTCTATCTTTACTGCGTTTGCTATATTGAGTGTTTTCGAGAGTAAAAGAATATTTGGATTCATTGTGCTTTTCGTATTTTTAGGTGTCGAAACGGTATGCACATACCCCAGTTTAATCGTAGAAGTACGTCGGATGCCGTCGAACATAGAGTTAAGCTATTCAAGAAGAGCCGCATTGGTTGAAGATTTGCAAGAGCAAGGAGACAGCTTATTTTTTCCATCTGTTAATGATGCTATTTTAATAAATTTATACTTTAATCAACAACTGTCGAATTGTCAATTTGTAGACCGGAAAATTGGTGCAAATAATCTCTTATTGAAGCAAAAGGAAAAAAACGTGTTTATTCCCTTAGACCCTAATCGCTAATAATGCAAACTATTCTCTTTATTTTCGGAACTCGCCCAGAAGCCATTAAACTTGCCCCGCTTATTCATGAGTTCAAAAGACATAATGAATTTGAAGTGAGAATTTGTGTTACGGGACAGCATCGTGAACTACTTGATCAAGTGCTTAGTTTTTTCTCTATTACTCCCGATTATGACCTTGCTCTTATGCGACCTAATCAGAGTTTAACATCTCTAACTGCGTTGCTGCTTGCCGGTCTGGAGCCTATAATAGAAGAGGTAAAACCAGATTGGATTTTCGTTCAGGGTGATACAACTTCCGCTTTAGCAGGCGCAATTGTTGCGTTTTATAATAAAATAAGGCTAGCTCACATTGAAGCAGGTCTTCGAAGCCACGATATTGATATTCCTTTTCCTGAAGAAATGAATCGGGTCCTTACAACTAAAATTACAACTGCGCATTTTGCTCCCACACCATTATCTGCTCAAAACTTAAAAAACGAAGGAGTAACAAATAATGTTTATATTGTTGGTAATACGGTCATTGATGCGTTAAAGTTGGGACTTAGCATCGTAGAGCAAAACAACGATAAATACTCTAAGCCATTTGATCATATTCCTCTGAAGAATCAAACAATTTTAATTACATGTCATCGAAGAGAAAGTTTTGGAGAACAATTTATCCAAATTTGTCAAGCTATTCAAACTTTAGCAGAAAAATATCCTAATCTAAACTTTGTTTATCCTCTGCATTTGAATCCAAATATTAAAGATGTTGCGGAGGCATTATTAAAAGCACCAAACATCTTTATGCTAAAACCACTCGAGTATCCTTTCCTTATTTGGATTATGAATAAATCGCACATCATTTTAACGGACTCTGGCGGAATTCAGGAGGAGGCTCCGACTCTAGGTAAGCCTTTATTGGTCTTGAGAAAAGTTACTGAGCGTGCGGAGGGGGTTAAGGCAGGAACTGCTAAACTTCTTGGCACTGACAAAAACATTATCGTTAAAGAGGTTGAAGCACTTTTAAATAACCAAAATGAATATTCGAAAATGTCGAATGTTAGCAATCCATATGGAAATGGAGACTCTAGCGAGCAAATTGTAAGAATCATTAAAAGAATAAACACCAAGAAAGAAATAAGCTAGACTAGTTATTACTTCCACAAATTTTTAATGTTCATTTCATGTATTGTCAGAACTCACAAGATTTCAATTTTATTAGATGCCATTTGAATTTGACACATTACATCAATTGCCCTTCTTCGTGTTGGGTAAATGCCGTAGTTTCAAATACGGGTATGAGATAACAATTATCTCATCATGAATTAATTTTATATTCAAATCACTATATGTCTTATTATTAATAATGGTTAATGAAACTCCGGATTGTTCACGAACTCCATGTCTGTTAGGGTTTTTAAGAAGGATACGATGTCTTCCATTTCCTGCTGAGTCATTCTTCCTTTTACTGCGAAGTATAAGTTCGGGTCGAGGTTAGCGCTGTAATGGAAGCCGGTGTTGTAATGCTCAACACATTCCAATAACGTTTGGAATCTACCATCGTGCATGTAAGGTCCAGTCAATTCAACATTTCGAAGTGAAGGCGTTTTGAATTTTCCTTTGTCGCTTTCGTTAAGGGTGATGCGGAATCGTCCTTCATCTATTGAAATACTATCCAATCCAGTGTTGCGAAATTCGAAATCGCTGAACGTAGATCCCATGGAATGACAATGAACGCAGTCTCCCTTGTCCATGTCTTCGAAGATGGCCTTTCCATTCAATTCTTGTGCGCTTAATAGAACTTCTCCGCGCATGTACTGATCGTATTTCGAATTTCCAGAAATGAGTGTTCGCTCGAATTGCGCAATTGCGCGCATGATGTTTTGAGAAGTTACTTGGGAACTTCCAAACGCTGCTTTGAATAATTCTGGATATTCTGAATGTCCATTCAATTTAGCAACGGCATTCGCCATTGTTTCGTGCATTTCAATGGGGTTGGTTATGGGACCCATAACCTGACTTTCCAATCCGTTTGCACCACCGTCCCAAAAGAATTTCGACTGCCACCCTAAGTTTATTAGAGGCATGGCATTTCGTTCTCCTTGTATGCCGTCTATTCCTGTGCTAAACTGATTGGGATCTGTAAAACTGTATTCTTGTAAATGACAACTGGCACAGCTTTGCGTATTGTCTCCAGATAAAATAGGGTCATAGAACAAACGTTTTCCAAGAGCTACTCCTTCAACAGTAAGCGGATTGGTCGAAGGGATATTCATGGGTGGAAGTCCTTCCGGAATGACAAGCGCATAAGGCGTTGCAGCAGGTATTTCGTCTTCACCTTTGTCGCAAGCGACAAATAGAAAAGGAGCTACAAAAATGATTGCGACAACTAATTTTTTCATTCTTGTAAGAAGACGAATGCACTTGCAGAAAATGCGTTTGGAAAATTCGCACGAAGAGCATTGATCCATGGAATATCTGAAGTGGATATACTCTGGTGATTGTTATTCCCGGTAAATGCAATTGTATTTGGATTGCTGTACAATTTATTCAAATCGAATTGAAGTTGAATGACAGATGCGTTGCGGTCTACATGAAGTTGAATTGGCAACGAGATTGGCGCCAATGCGCGATCTGTCCCGTAGTGATAAATAAGCGGTTGCTCGGTTCCTGACGTACTTGAAGTAAAGTATCCTTCATGCTTAAAGAAAATGTATCCTGTGTTCCAGGTCCAGATCATTCCGTACATGGGATCCAAATCACCCGCTTGATCTCCCGAATGGTTGTGAAGTGAGTCGACACCTAAATTGAATTCTATTGAAGTGTAGTGTCCGTCAGGAATTTCCACTTGATCGAGTTGAAGCGAAGTAGGAACCGACTGGTCAATGAGTTCATGTCCGTATAGTTCAACGCGCTCCCCAT
>CANKYR010000030.1 GCA_947488195.1 Flavobacteriales bacterium | reverse complement strand
TCTTTAATTGTATTGATGTAGTAGTTCAAGTTTGGCGGCTCAATATGTCCTTTTACGAGAAAGGCATTCGGGTAAATCGAGCGAAGGTTTTTTAATTCTTGGCGCGCTTCACTTTCAGTAAGAAAATCGCCGATGCGCAGACTGAAATCGGGAACGTTTTGTTCAAGATATGCTTGATGAATTATGCCCTTCGTCATATACTCTTGACGCTTATTTTTGGCTTGATCTAACGGACCAAAGAAAATCTGTATACGATATCCTTGCAAGTTGTTAAGCCCTCGGGAATTCTTCTCAAGTGCAATTACAGTTGGAGAAGCAATGAATGAAACGATTCCTCGACCGAGGCTGTCTGCATTTGTTCTATTCGGCACTACCGAGGAATTGGTTGTTCCGGGTTGAGCGATTGCGAGCGCAGGCATTAAGAAAATAACGAAAACGAATTGTTTCAACATGACAAAGTACATTTCTCAACAAAAGTAGGTGTTGCCTATTGAACTTCAAAACATAAATAGCATTGTATCAATCGAGTATGAGAACAAAAGACGTTTAGGCTTATTTAGAATAGGTATAAATTGATAAATAGATGTAAATGACATTTCTGTGATAAACCTACTGAAGTAAATTTGCGACGCATTAAATAAGGATTTTTGTAAAAAAACCAGGAATGAAGCGACTTCTAGCAAGTTTAAAAGGATTAGCGTTATTATCGATTGTTAACCTGTCCTTGTTTTCAGCGTCTTACGCTGCTAACATTCACGAAGGTGGGGACCCAATAAAGGGTGCCGAGCTTTTCAACGCCAATTGTGCGTCGTGTCACAAAATAACAGATGAGATCTTGGCTGCGCCAGGTTTGAAAGGTATTTCAGACCGTTGGGCGGGTAAGGATGAAATGATTGTCAAATGGATTCAAAATCCACAAGCGGCTGCCGCATCTGGTGACGCTTATGTGAAAGGATTGGTTGACAAATATGTTGGGACCTACGGTTGGATGGCTGCTCAAGCGGTTTCCAAGGAAGAGATTAATCATATTTTGACGTATGTCAAGTCTGGTGGCGGTGCTGCCGGTGGGGCAAAGAAGGATGAAGGTCCGAATTGCATTACCGTTGAGGACATGGCGAAGATGAAAGCATTGGAGGATGAAGCTAATGGCAGTGGTGGAGTAATCTGGATTATCATTATCGGTTTAATTCTAGCAATCGTAGGGGTATCTGCAGCTAACATTTCACGCTCATTGAAAGCAGCGAACACAGAGGGAGATACTTCAGAAGAAGAGGAGCACAAAGGATATTGGTCTTCAATGAAGGCTTGGATGTGGAAGAACAAAGGATTCGTTGGAATCGTTGGTGTATTCTTAGTTTGTTACTTCGTAGTTGTAGGTTACGGAACTTTAATGGATATTGCAGTTTACGAAGGCTACAACCCAGAACAACCTATTTGGTTCTCTCACGCAAGTCACGTTTGCAAAAACGAAATCGATTGTCAATATTGTCACAGCAGCGCTGGTAAATCGAAGCACGCGAGTATCCCTTCCGTAAACGTTTGTATGAACTGTCATAAGGGGATAAACAAAGGTCCAATCACAGGAGCGAAAGAGATTGCGAAGATTTACGCGGCGATTGGTTTCGATACCGTCTCCAAGCAATACATCGCTAATTACGATCAGAAGCCAATTGTTTGGAATAAAGTACACAACTTGCCAGATCACGTTTACTTCAACCACAGTCAGCACGTAGCTGTAGGTAAAATCGATTGTAAACAATGTCACGGTCCGGTTCAAACCTATACAACAGGTCGCCAAGCTACCACAGCGGAAATTAATCTTCAGGAGGATGTAGAAGGATTGGTTAAGTTAACCAAGCCAACTCTAACAATGGGATGGTGTATTGAATGTCACAAAGAGAAGAAAATTGACCTTACTTCAAGCGGGTACTATGAAGAAATGCATGAGCGTTTCAAATCTACAGAAGCAGGAAAGCGCACCCTACGTGCTTTGCTTCAAGATAACATAGACGGAATGAAGTTGGGAGAGAAGTTAGATACGTTACGTCCAGAGATTTCTGTAAAAGGAATGGGTGGATGGGAATGTGGAAAATGTCACTATTAATTTTGATTGGACCTGAATATCATGGGTATGAATAAAAAATACTGGACAGGAATGGAAGAGTTGGAGAACACTTCTTCTTTCCAAGAAAGCATGTCAAACGAGTTTGCAAAGTCTGAGAGCGTTGAAAGCTTTTTAGGCAACGACAAGCTTGCAGAGAGTAACACTGGACGTCGTGACTTCTTGAAGTTCATGGGATTCAGCGTAGCGGCTGCAACGCTTGCGGCTTGCGAAACTCCTGTAGTTAAGAGTATTCCTTACGTGGTGAAGCCAGAGGAAATTACTCCGGGTGTTGCGAACTACTATGCATCTTCTTTCTATGATGGAAATGAGTATGCAAACTTGTTCGTTAAAACACGCGAGGGTCGTCCAATCTTCATTAAAGGAAACAAAGAACACGGAATTGGCGGCGGAGCTGTTTCATCTAGAATCAATTCTTCTGTATTGGGACTTTACGATAGCGCTCGTCTTCAAGGCCCAATGAAAGCTGGTGCTTCTAGCGATTGGGGTACAATAGATGCTGAAATTTCTTCTGCATTGACAAGTGCCTCTTCAATCCGAATTCTGTCTAATACTGTAATTAGTCCGAGTGCTAAGCGCGCAATCGCTGAGTTCTCTGTAAAATATACTGGAAAGGTTCAGCACATTCAGTGGGATGCTATCTCATACCAAGGTATGCGTTTGGCTCACAAGAATGTTTTGGGTAAGGAAGTTATTCCTGCCATTGATTTTTCAAAAGCAAAAACAATTGTTTCTGTTGGAGCTGATTTCTTGGGCACATGGATGTCTTCGAACTTGTTCCAAGGTGCCTATGCTTCAACACGTCGCCCAGAAGGTGAGTGGATGAGCAAGCATTATCAGTTTGAAGCTACCATGTCATTGACTGGATCGAACGCAGACGTTCGTATTCCAATTAAACCTTCACAAGAAGGTGCTGTTGTTGCTGCATTGTACAATGCAATCAAAGGCGGAAGCGCTGAAGTTGCTGGAGTAGATTCTTCACGCATTGCTCGCATTGCTGAAGAGTTAAAAGCAAATGCAGGTGAGAGTATTGTTGTTGCAGGAAGCAACAACGTAGATGTTCAATCTATTGTTTGTGCAATCAACAACGCATTAAGAAACTACGGATCTACATTAAATGCTGACAAGCCAGTTAATTTCTTCCAAGGAGACGATGCCGCAATGGATCGTTTAGTTGCTGAAATGAACAACGGTCAAGTGGGAGCGTTAATCGTTTACGGAGCTAATCCTGGATATTCATACGCAGATGCAGCTGGATTTAAAGCGGCTATGGGTAAAGTAGCAACAGTTGTTAGCTTCAACGGTTATGCCGATGAGACTTCAGCTAATGTGACTTACAATGCTCCAGATCACCATTACTTAGAGTCATGGAACGATTTAGAGCCAATGGCTGGACGAATAGATTTCGTTCAACCAACGATTACTCCATTGTACAACACACGATCTGCACAGGAGAGCTTGTTGCGTTGGTCTGGTAATTCAACATCTTATTACGATTATATCAAAGGAACTCATGCAGGTTTGTCTTCAGACTTGTTCAACATGAGTATCCACAACGGTACTACACACAATGTAACATTGCCGATAGCTGAAAATGCGCCGGTAGTTGTTTCTATCGCCCCTGTTGGAAACGTTGTTGTTGAAGCAGCTCCAGTTGTTGTTGCAGCTGCAGCAATAGCTGCTCCTGTAATCGCAGCATCTCCTGTCAGCTATGATTTGGCTACTGCATTATCGAACGCAAGTTCAATGGCATCGGGCGAGTGGGAAGTTAGCTTCTACCAGAAGGTAACCATTGGTGCTGGTGATTATGCCAACAACCCCGTTCTTCAAGAGACGCCTGACCCAATTACCAAGGTAACCTGGGACAATTACGTGGCTATGTCACCAACAGATGTTAAGCGTTTGAATTTGAATTCATACATCGCTCAGGATGATCCAGCATCTGTAGTTAAAGTGACAATTAACGGTAAGACAGTAACCCTTCCGGTTTGTCCAACTCCGGGTCAAAAGCCAGGAACCATTGGAATCGCATTGGGATACGGTCGTGGTGCGAACAACGAGAAAATTGGTAAGGCAGCTTTCCAAACAGCTGCCAATGGTGAATATGAGATGAATGAAAACGGAACGCCGAAGACCATTGGTCAGAATGCTTTCCAGTTCGTTTCAACATCTACCACTCGCCAATACATTGGTACTGCCGCTATAGAAGTTACAGAGGAAACGTATGAATTGGCTTCAACACAACTTCACAACACCGTAATGGGTCGTGATTCAGTTGTGAGAGAAACGGTTCTAGGTAAATATTTGGCTGAGAAGGAAGCTGAGAAAGGAACAGCCTCATGGAATTTGGTTCCAACCTTACCTGTTCACGAAGATGTGAATGGAGATGGTAAGATTAATCCAGCAGACCGCAAGCCGGTTAAAGAATTTGATTTGTATAGAGATCATCCTGTAGAGGGAGCTGGTCATCGTTGGGGATTGACAATTGATTTGTCGTCTTGTATCGGTTGCGGTTCTTGTATTACAGCTTGTCACACGGAGAACAACGTTCCTGTAGTAGGTAAAGACGAAGTTCGTCGTCACCGTGACATGCATTGGATGCGTATCGACCGTTATTTCTCATCTGAATTCCAGCCTATTGATTTATCTCAGACGTTGGAAAAAACGGAGGAGGCTACAGGCAAGGGTGCAATTGGTGCTTACCGCGAAATGGAGAATCCAGAAGAGAATCCACGTACTGTTCACATGCCAATGATGTGTCAGCACTGTAACCACGCTCCTTGCGAAACTGTATGTCCTGTTGCTGCAACAACACACAGTAATGAAGGTTTGAATAACATGGCATACAATCGTTGCATTGGTACACGTTACTGCGCAAACAACTGTCCTTATAAAGTTCGTCGTTTCAACTGGTTCAACTATGTAACAAACGATAAGTTTGCAAACTTCAATCCATCACAAGATGAAAGTCTTCGTTGGGTATTGAATCCAGATGTTACTGTTCGTACACGTGGTGTAATGGAGAAATGTAGCATGTGTCAACAGCGTATCCAGGCGGGTAAGTTGGTTGCGAAGAAAGACGGTACTCCTGTTCAAGACGGATCAATCGTTACAGCATGTGCCGAGGCTTGTCCAACACACGCAATTGTATTCGGAGATTTGAACGATACAAAATCAGAGAACACAGAGCGTTCGAAGAACAATCGTTCATACCATTCACTAGAAGAAGTTGGAATTCAACCAAACGTATTCTACATGACAAAAGTTAGAAACATTGAAGAAACTGAAGCATAAGCCATGATAAAAGAAGCAGCTATTCGCAGACCCCTTATTCTTGGTCACAAGACTTACCATGACATCACGAACGATGTTGTTGGTCCAATTGAAGGCAATGCACCTCGCCAATGGAAAATTGCTATCTCTATCGCTGCAGTTATTGCATTGTATGGGGTAGGGTCTATTATGTACCTTGTTGGTACTGGTATTGGAGCATGGGGATTGAACAAGACCGTTGGTTGGTCATGGGATATTACCAACTTCGTATGGTGGGTTGGTATTGGTCACGCAGGAACATTGATTTCCGCGGTATTGTTACTTTTCCGTCAACGTTGGAGAATGGCAATTAACCGTTCAGCGGAGGCGATGACCATTTTCGCGGTATTGATGGCTGCGTTATTCCCTGTATTCCACATGGGACGTGTATGGCAGGCATACTGGACACTTCCATTGCCGAACCAATTCGGATCACTTTGGCCGAACTTTAACTCACCGTTGATGTGGGACGTATTTGCGATTTCGACCTATTTCTCGGTATCGTTGGTGTTTTGGTATATTGGTTTAATTCCTGATTTCGCGACTATTCGCGATCGTATGGTTAAGCCACTTCCGAAGAAGATTTATGGAATTCTTTCTTTCGGATGGTCTGGAAGAGCTAAGCACTGGACACGTTTTGAAGAAGTGTCTTTAGTTCTTGCGGGAATTGCAACTCCTCTTGTATTCTCGGTTCACTCGATAGTATCGATGGACTTTGCAACCTCAATTGTTCCGGGATGGCACGCAACAATCTTCCCTCCTTATTTCGTATCTGGAGCGGTATTCTCGGGATTCGCAATGGTATTAACGCTGTTGTTGATCATGAGAAAGACCATGCGTCTTGAGGCTTACATAAACATTGCGCACATTGAATACATGAATATTGTAATCATTGTAACGGGTTCAATTGTAGGTGTGGCTTACTTAACAGAGTTATTTATTTCTTGGTATAGTGGTGTTGAGTACGAATCATATGCATTCATCAATCGTTTCTCTGGTCCATACAGTTGGGCTTATTGGATGATGATGACATGTAACGTTATCTCCCCGCAATTGTTCTGGTTCAAGAAAATTAGAACAAGTTTAACTGCAACGTTCTTGTTGTCTATTGTAGTAAACATTGGAATGTGGTTTGAGCGTTTTGTAATCATTGTGACTTCTATTCACCGTGACTACACGCCTGGAGCTTGGGGAGAGTTTCACCCGAGTGTAACAGACATAGGATTTTTCGTTGGAACCCTCGGAATCTTTTTCACTTTGTTTTTGTTGTTCGCTCGTTACTTCCCTGTACTAGCGTTGAACGAATTGAAGACAATCTTAAAAGTTTCGGGCGAAAGCTACAAGAACGCAGACAAACATTAAAAACTGAACGATTAAGGCAATGGCAAATAAAGTATTTCACGTAATGTACGACGACGACCAAAAGTTGTTGGATGCGGCTACGGTGTTGGTAAAACAAGGAATACAGGTGAAAGATGTATTTTCTCCTTTCCCTGTGCACGGAATAGATCCAATCATTGGAGTTAAGCGTACCCGCTTAGCAATTGCATCGTTCATGTATGCAACTACCGGAACATTATTGGCAATCTTAGGAACATGGTACTTCATGATTCACGATTGGCCGATGAATATTGGAGGTAAGCCAAGCTTTACATGGATAGAGAATGCACCTGCATTTGTTCCAATCATTTTTGAATTTTCGGTGTTCTGCGCAGCTCATGGTATGGCACTAACATATTTATTGCGCAACGGAACTCTTCCGGGAATGCCAGCCTCTAATCCAGATCCGAGAACTACAGACGATAAGTTTGTAATTGAAATTGTTACAGAAGATAATCACGCATTCTCTGTATCTGATTTGGAAGAAAAAATACGTGCAACTGAAGTTTTTGAATTAAGCATAAAGGACTGTTAAGATGAAGCGTCCCCTATTAAACACATTTTCGGCTATCACAGTAGCAATTGCATTTGCTTCTTGTGGAGTAGACACGAATTCTCCTGGTGTGGAATACATGCCAGATATGTATCGCTCTCCTGCATTGGAAGCTTACGTAGATTACGGATCAAATAAACACATGGATTGGACGCAGAGTCAGAAGGACGAAGCGGGAGTTCAAGCCGTGTTGTCTCGTATACCTGCAAAGGGAAGTATTGCCTATGCAGGTGATGAGGCCGTGTTTGGAATGCCATACGCGTTGCCAAATGACACGACGGGCTATTCAAGAGCTGCACGTGAAATTCATTCACCATTGCTTGCAAACAAAGTAAACATTGAAGAAGGAAAACGTTTGTACTTAATCTTCTGTCAACATTGTCACGGTAAAGAAGGTCACGGTGACGGAGCTATTTCAAAGAATGGTTTAATCGCTGGTATTCCTGATTATGCTACTAAATTGAAAGATTTGGAAGAAGGAAAGATGTACCATACCCTTCAGTATGGAAAAGGATTGATGGGATCACATGCTTCTCAATTGAATCAAAAAGAGCGTTGGCAGATTTTGGAATGGGTGAAATGTCTTCAAAAGGGCATTGCTACTCCGGAATTTGATGCGAAGGATATGTTAAAGGTTGCAGCTGAGGCAACAACAGATTCAACAAACAAATAAGAACTAGAAGGAATAACGTATGTCACAGGATAAATTACAATTCCAATTTCCGTCACAAACAAAAATGTGGACGACGGCATTGATGGCCATTGGTGGAGTTTCGGCTTTACTAGGATGGTTTGCTGATAAAACAGACCATCACCAATATTGGTGGGCGATGTTGTTGATTAGCGGTTTCTTCTTCTTTGCAATAGCATTGGGAGTTTTATTCTTCTATTCATTACAATACGCCGCTGAAGTGGCTTGGTCTGCCTTGTTGAAACGATTATTCGAGGCAATTTTTTCATACATCCCATATGGTTTGGCTGTGATTGTTTTGGTTTTACTGGTTGGACAATTTCATGGACATCATTTGTACCATTGGATGGATTCATCTGTTTACGATCCTGCTAGTGAAAACTACGACGAAATTATAGCTGGAAAGCAGGCTTACTTTACTCCATGGTTCTTCTGGTTGAGAGTGGTTGCATATGCTGCAGTTTTCGTCGGATTTGCTCGTTATTTCCGCAAGTGGTCTTTACAAGAAGACGCTGTTGGAGGAACTGAAATTCACTACAAGATGTATAAGAAAGGTGCGACATTCTTAGTGTTGTTCGCGGTATTCTCCTCTACAATGGCTTGGGATTGGTTAATGTCAATTGACACGCACTGGTACAGTACGATGTACGGTTGGTACATCTTCTCTGGAATGTGGGTAACAGCAATGACAATGGCTACGTTAATCTTAGTGTGGTTGCGTGGAAAGGGTTACTATGCAATGATGAACGAATCGCATATTCATGACATGGGTAAATGGATGTTCGCCATATCAATGTTGTGGAGCTACTTGTGGTTCTGTCAGTACATGTTAATTTGGTATTCAAATATCCCAGAAGAGATTACGTACTTCAAGGAGCGTTATGATCATTACATGGTTTTGATGTGGGCAATTTTCGCAGTCAATTTTGTAATTCCGTTTTACACATTGTTATCTCGTGACGCGAAGCGTAGCACAAAGTACTTGACCAGAGTGGGAGTTATTATTCTAATTGGTCACTTTGCAGATTTGTATCTAGCTGTTATTCCTGGAACCATTCACGGACATTTGTTGTGGGGATTCGGTGAAGGTCACCATGCAAATTTCGGATGGTGGTTTGAAATTGGAATGTTACTCGGGTTTTTAGGATTGTTCTTGCGCGTGGTGTTAACCACCTTAACCAAGGCTCCTCTTATTCCGAAGAACCATCCTTTCCTTCAAGAAAGCGCAAACCATCACATTTAATAGAACCGTAAGAAAAAAAGATAGTCAAATGAAACTACTAATTCTTTTAGTTATCATACTTGCAGTCATCGCTATAGCGCAACTGACAAAAGTATATGAATTGAGCCGTTCGTTAAGAAAGAACAAAGAGGAGGAGATCTCTGCGGCCGACAATAAACTGAATGCTAACTTGATGTTGGTCTGGATGTTTTTATTCTTTGTAGGAACTGTATTTTTGTATGTGAGATACGGAGATTATCTTCCTGTATCAGCCTCTGAACATGGAGCGGATGTGGATAAATTGATGAATGTCAATATTTGGATGGTAACGGTGTCCTTTTTTATCGTCAACTTTTTCCTTTTCTACTTCGCTTGGAAATATCAATTTAAAAAAGGAAGAAAAGCAAAGTTTTTCGCACATGACAATCGCTTGGAGATGCTATGGACTTTGGTTCCGGGTGTTTTGTTGGCGTTCGTAATTGTTTACGGTTTAATTACTTGGAACAAGATAACAGGTCCTGCTTCTGCTGATGCTATTCAAATTGAATTGTACAGCAGACAATTCGATTGGACTGCGCGTTATCCTGGTGAAAACAAAACCTTCGGTACGGCAAGCTATAATTTGATTAGTACTTCAAATCCCCTTGGCCTTGTAACGAAAGAAGGAATTCGTGCTAAGATGGATGAGTTGGATGCCCAAATTGAAAACGTTGAGCATCAGCTGGCAGAGAATAAGCTTATGCCTTTGATGCCAGAGAGCTACGTAGCTACTTTGGAAGATAAGGTTAGTCGATTGAAGAGACATAAACAGCGCATTGCCGACATAGATGAGAACAGCGTTAACGGAATAAGCACATGGGAATCTGGAAACGATGACCGTTTGGTGAAAGGTGAAATGCACATCCCGGTAAATAAAGAGATTGAGTTTATTTTCCGCTCGCAGGATGTTATTCACTCAGCATTTATGCCTCACTTCCGATCACAAATGAACTCGGTACCTGGTGTAGCAACGCGTATGAAGATGACGCCAACGGTAACAACTGCTGAAATGCGCAAGATTACGGGTAATGATTCTTTCAACTACATTCTTCTTTGTAATAAAGTTTGTGGGGCAGCTCACTTCAATATGCAAATGAAAATTGTTGTTGAAAGCGAGACAGACTATAATGCTTGGGTTGCAAAACAAAAAATGTTTAAAGCCCCTGAAGTAAAAGAAACAGCGGATACAACTTTAGCAAACGAACCTAAAAAAGATACTTTAGCCACAGCAATGGGCGCTAAATAATAAGAGATAATCATGGAAGCAACTGAAAACACGCACGCACAAGACCACGGTCATCACCATCACAAGGAGAGCTTCATATCGAAGTATGTGTTCTCGATGGATCATAAAATGATTTCAAAACAGTTCTTAATTACGGCAATCGTAATGGGAGTCGTGGCTGTAATGTTATCTATTTTCTTCCGCCTTCAATTGGGATGGCCGGGAGAGAAGTTTCAAATCCTGAATGCATTCCTAGGTGACAAATGGGCACCAGATGGAATCTTAGATCGCAACGCTTATTTGGCGATGGTAACGATTCACGGAACAATCATGGTATTCTTCGTATTAACCGGTGGATTATCAGGAACGTTTGCGAATTTGCTTATTCCACTTCAAATTGGAGCTCGCGACATGGCTTCAGGATTTTTGAATATGTTATCCTATTGGTTTTTTGCAGTGTCTAGTATAATTATGTTGGCTTCTTTGTTTGTCGAAGGTGGAGCTGCATCAGGAGGTTGGACAATTTACCCACCACTTTCTGCCTTGCCACAAGCGATGCCAGGTTCTGGAATGGGTATGACGCTTTGGTTAATTTCAATGGTGTTGTTCGTAGCCTCTTCACTCTTGGGTGGTTTGAACTACGTAGTAACCATCATTAACCTTCGTGCTAAAGGCATGAAGATGACTCGTCTTCCATTGACGATATGGGCCATTTTCGTAACTGCAATTTTAGGAGTTCTATCATTTCCTGTATTGGTTTCTGCTGTTGTTCTTCTTTTGATGGACAGAAGCATGGGTACAGCATTCTATTTGTCTGATATCTTCATACAAGGAGAGGCGTTGGATGTAACTGGCGGATCGCCATTGTTGTTCCAACACTTATTCTGGTTCTTAGGTCACCCAGAGGTTTACATCGTATTGCTTCCTGCATTAGGAATATCTTCTGAGGTAATTGCTACCAATTCACGCAAGCCAATCTTCGGTTATAAGGCTATGATTGGATCAATCTTAGCGATTGGATTCTTGTCGTTCATTGTATGGGGTCACCACATGTACATCACAGGTATGAACCCATTCCTAGGGTCTGTATTCGTATTCACGACCTTGTTAATTGCAATTCCATCGGCAGTGAAGGCGTTCAACTACATAACTACGCTTTGGCAAGGAAATGTACGCTTCACTCCTGCTATGTTATTCAGTATTGGTTTGGTAAGTACGTTCGTTACAGGTGGTTTGACAGGAATTATCTTGGCTGACTCTGCGTTAGACGTGAACGTTCATGACACGTATTTTGTAGTCGCTCACTTCCACATTGTAATGGGTATGTCTGCCATCTTCGGAATGTTCGCAGGTGTTTATCACTGGTTCCCTAAGATGTACGGAAGAATGTTAAATACAAAGTTGGGCTATGCTCACTTTTGGTTGACGTTAGTTTGCGGTTTCGGGGTATTCTTCCCAATGCACTTCATTGGTATGGCTGGTGCTCCCCGTCGTTACTACAGTTTCTCAGAATTTGAATTCTTAGATTGGGTTATGGATTTGAATCCGTATATCAGTATTTTTGCTCTTGTTGGTGGTGCTGCGCAAATTTTGTTCCTCGTGAACTTCTTCCACAGTATATTCTACGGACAGAAGGCTTCACAGAATCCATGGCAGTCGAACACGTTAGAGTGGACGACACCAGTTCAACACATGCACGGAAACTGGCCTGGTGCTCTTCCTGAAGTTCACCGTTGGGCTTATGATTATTCAAACCCGGAACACGAAGAGGATTTCGTTCCACAAGTAGTTCCATTGAAGCCTGGTGAACACGCTCATTAATGAATAGTATTCAGAAATTAAAAAATCCGTATCTTAGAACGATGCGGATTTTTTTTGTCATATTCTTTGCCACTGCGGGCTTCATTGGTTCAGCGCAACCTGTGAACCTTCGCGATTCCTTTAAAGGAGTGTTTGATGAAAATCCCAAGGCCACTGCAAAATGGGACACATGGGGAACATTCATAGGTGGAAGAACATTCAATACTCAGGCACTTAAGGTTGGGGCCGAATTCAATGAGACTCTTGTTCTAGGGATCGCATACAATTGGCTTTCCAACGGTGTATACAAGAATGTGAATGTTGAAGGAGTAAATCGGCTCAGTGAATTTGAACTGCGTTATTTTGGTCCTTATGCTGAAATGGATTTTTTTAAGAGTGGGCATTGGAAAGGAACTCTGCCCATTCAATTGGGATTCGGAAAAAGTTTTTTGAAGTACAATGATGCTGAAGGTAATCGTGTAAAATTGAATGAAGGTCACGTCATTCTTTATGAGCCTGCCATGAGTTTCAGTTATGACATTGCGAATTTATTCGAGGTGGGTGCTGGATTCGGTTATAGAATTATGTTGAAGAATAACAATTACATTGATCAGCGCTTAACTTCACCCAACTTTGTGGTGCGGTTAAGTCTAAACCCATACGGTTGGGCAGAATTGTTTCATTTAGATGAAATGGGGAAAAAATTTATGGAATCTAATTAGAAGTTTATGAGCGAAGATTTCGATATAAGAGACGAGGCCGACGGTACGACAGACAAGGATTTAGAAAGAGTCCTAAGACCCAAATCATTTGAAGATTTTACGGGTCAGAAACAAGTACTTGATAACCTGCAAATTTTTGTTCAAGCCGCTAAATTGCGCGGCGAATCGTTGGATCACGTATTGCTTCACGGGCCTCCTGGATTGGGAAAAACAACCCTGGCGTACATTGTTTCATTGGAAATGGGAGTTGGAATTAAAACAACTTCTGGACCTGTCTTAGACAAACCCGCTGACCTAGCTGGTTTGTTGACGAATCTCGAAACAAATGATGTTTTGTTTATTGATGAAATTCATCGCTTGAGTCCTGTTGTAGAGGAATATCTCTACAGCGCAATGGAAGATTTTTGCATTGACTTGGTTATTGATACCGGACCGAATGCTCGTTCGGTTCAGATTAATTTGAATCCGTTTACTCTTGTTGGAGCCACCACTAGAAGTGGATTGCTGACCGCTCCATTGCGCGCACGTTTCGGAATTAACGCGAGACTTTCTTATTACGATTCGAAGACATTAACAGACATTGTAGAGCGTAGTTCTGCTATTTTGAAAATTCCAATTACGCCAGATGCGGCTTATGAAATAGCGCGTAGAAGTCGCGGCACACCGCGTATTGCAAATGCATTGCTTCGCCGTGTTAGAGATTTTGCTCAGATTAAGGGCGATGGAACGATTGAGATTAACATAACTCAAATGTCATTGAATGCATTGAATGTAGACACCTTGGGACTTGATGAAATGGACAACAAGATATTGATGACCATGATGAACAAGTTCAATGGAGGGCCTGTCGGACTTACTACAATAGCAACTGCTGTTGGCGAAGATGCAGGAACCATTGAAGAGGTTTACGAGCCATTCCTCATTCAAGAGGGCTTCTTAACGCGCACTCCGCGTGGAAGGCAATTGACAGATCTAACCTACAAGCATTTGGGTAAGATTAGAAATAATCCTGGCGAGCTGTTCTAGTGTTGAATCAATCGGAACATACCCGCATTGTAAAAGAAATTGCAAGCCAATTGGGATTTGCGCATTGTGGTATTTCGAAGGCAGAATATTTATCGGAGGAAGCTCCGCGTCTTGAGCAATGGCTGAAGCAGAACATGCATGGCGAAATGGGCTATATGGAAGGCCATTTCGATAAGCGACTAGACCCGACTTTGTTGGTTCCCGGGGCGAAGAGTGTTGTTTCGCTTATGTTCAATTATTACCCCAAGGAGACACAAGATTCGGCGTTGCCAAAAATTTCGAAGTACGCTTGGGGAGAAGATTATCATGTTGTAGTGAAAGACAAACTGTTTCAATTTGTTGAACTCATTCGTGAGCGAATTGGTGAAGTAGGAGGAAGGGTATTCGTGGATAGTGCCCCTGTGTTGGAAAAGGCTTGGGCCGCTAAATCTGGATTAGGTTGGGTTGGAAAAAACAGCAATTTGATTTCAAAACAGAAGGGTTCTTTTTTCTTTTTAGCTGAATTAATTCTCGATTTGAATTTAGATGCAGACAATATTGTTACCGATCATTGTGGAACATGCACAGCCTGCATAGACGCTTGTCCGACCGGTGCTATTGTTGGAGATAAAATTGTCGATGGAAGTAAATGCATTTCATATTTCACCATTGAATTGAAAGAGAGTGTTCCAAGTGAATGGAAGGAAAAGCTCGACGATTGGGCTTTTGGTTGCGATGTGTGTCAGGATGTTTGCCCCTGGAATCGCTTTTCAATTCATCACAACGAGCCTCGTTTTTTTGCTGAACCAGAGCGCTTGAATCTTTCAAAAAGTGAATGGAAGGAAATGACAGAAGAAACCTTTCATGCCGTATTTGGAAAGACGCCTCTTATGCGCGCAGGTCTGCAGCACATTCAGTCGAGTGTTTTGGATTAATCTTCTTCAGGAAGTATTTCAGCCACGGTGAAAATAGATCCCGTCACAATGACTAGATGATTCGTTGAACTGTTTTCATGGGCTGCTTTCAAACCCGAATGAACGTTCACATAGCAGTTTCCCTTCAACATAAATTCTAAAGCTTTTGCTTGAAGCTCTTCTTTCGGAAGTGCACGAGGAATATCGGCTTGAACAAAATAGTATTCCGCCTCTTTCGGTAATAATGACAACACTTGCGAATGGTCCTTGTCGTTCACCATTCCAATTACAATATGGAGTTGCTTGTATGAAAGCGTTTTTATTTTTTCAACCAAAAAAGTAATTCCTTCTTCGTTGTGCGCTACTTCAGCAACTGTCAAAGGCTCGTTTGAAAGAATCTGCCAACGACCCATGAGATGGGTGTTTTCAATAACTTTTGAAAATCCAGTTTGGATTTGCTCCTCGGAAATTTTCCAATTTATTTTTTGAAGTTCAAGAAGAATTCCGAAGGAAGTTCTTTCGTTGAAAAGTTGGTAGCTCCCTTCTAAAGCAGATTTTGGGGGAAGTAGAGATGTGCTAAAAGTTACAGGTGCGTTTTTATTTTTCGCGATAGCGAGAATTTCCGCACGCGCGCCCGTTGGAATTTCACCCAGCACAACTGGAATTTTTTCTTTGATGATTCCTGCTTTTTCTTTCGCTATTAATTCAAGTGTATCTCCAAGAAACTGAGTGTGATCGAGACTGATTGATGTAATGGCTGTCACGACGGGTTGAACAATATTGGTGCTATCGAGTCTTCCTCCCATACCCACTTCAATGATGGCAATGTCTACTTGTTGCTCTGCGAAATAGTGAAAGGCAAGAACCGTGGTGATTTCAAAGAAGGAGGGCTCGATGCTTTTCCAACTTTCTTTCGATTGCTCAACGAAGTTCGCAACGAAGGAAGGGTCTATTTTTTTTCCGTTCACGCGAATGCGTTCACGGTAGTCTTTGAGATGAGGAGAGGTGAAGAGTCCAACCTTGTATCCCGCCTCCATTAAAACGGATGCTGTGAGGTGTGAGGTGGATCCTTTTCCGTTTGATCCTGCAATGTGCACCACAGGAAATTTCAAATGCGGGTTTCCAAGAGCTGCGCTTAGTTGTGAAATGTTCCCGATGTCGGGTTTATAAGCTGCAGCTCCAATGCGATGAAACATAGGTAGCTGCGAGAAAAGATATTCTACGGCTTCTTCGTAATTCACAAGATTATTTTACAGACAACACAATAGTAATTGTGCCTGTTTGCGGAGTGGAGCTATTCGAACCGGTAAAAGTGCATTTGCGCGCAGCTTCCAAGGCTAGCCCGTTGTTGTAGGGAACATCTACCGTAATGTTTGAATTTACAACCGTTGCTTTAGTTACTTTTCCATTTTTGTCTACTGTAATACTTACAACCACTTTACCATTGGCAGTTGGCTTTTTAGATGTGCTTGGTGGGGTTAAGTTGCCTCTTCCTTTAAGTGACCAACTTGTTCCGTTCCCAAATCCGGTTCCTGTATAGTTACCTGAACCAGGACCGTTTCCACCTCCATCTCCACCACCTGTGCCGCCTCCTGTTCCTCCATCTCCACCGCCGTTGCTTGCGTCGCTTCCGCCACCACCATTCAGTTGGTTCAACATGTTGTCGAGCGCTGAAGGTTGCGGATTGGTTTGCGCGGTTTGTGTTCGGTCGGTTGAAGGTTTGTTCCGATTATCAACCGGAGTTTTGCTTTCTGAAATAGTTGGAGCTGAAATATCTGCGCCAACATAAGATTCAGGCATAGGTGCGAAAGCTATCTCAACGGGTTCTATTGCACCGCCTGCTTCTCCCTCTGCCGATCCTTGTCCTTCA
This sequence comes from Flavobacteriales bacterium, assembly GCA_947488195.1. Taxonomy (GTDB): domain Bacteria; phylum Bacteroidota; class Bacteroidia; order Flavobacteriales_D; family Sanyastnellaceae; genus CAIZGX01. The sequence goes on along the minus strand of CANKYR010000030.1, from coordinate 4,527 downwards.
CCTACCGGATTTCCACCGCCACCACCTCCGGGCTCTTCTTCTTTTTCAATGGGTGGAGCCGAAGCTAGCAAAAGAAAAACCAGAAGTAAAATGAGTAAGTGAGCGCCACCGCTTGCCGCTGCGCCAATAATTTTATTTTTCTTTTCTTCGGTCATTAGTTTGCTTTTTCAGTTGCAATGAAGGGCGTTCCTCCGATTTGTTGAATGCCTGAAAATATTTCAATCGTTTCTCCAGTTGGAACAGATCTGTCTACGCGCAACAAGACGCGCTTATCTTCTGAATTATTTAATTTTTCCTGAAGTTGAGTCAAGATAATTTCTTTTTCAGATGGACTGCCGTTTAGACTGTATACCAAATCTTTTGTGATGGTAATGGAGAGTCCAGCTGGATTCTCTTTTCCATTTCCTGCTTGTGGCTTGTCGATTTGTGCAGACAATTCTTGTACAGCACCCGCACTGGCGATGATGAAAAAGATAAGCAACATGAAGATGATGTCAGAGAGTGTGGACATACCAGACTCTATATGTACTTTGTGTTTTCTTCCGAAGTTCATGGTGCCTCCTATTAGTTCATGGGTTCGTCAAGAATGTCTACAAACTCCACAGCGTGTGATTCCATGGTATTCACCAATCGTCCAATACGTGTTACCAATGTGTTGTAAGCAACGTAGGCCAACATACCTACAACCAATCCGGCTGCAGAAGAAATCATTTTAATGTAAAGACCTTGAGAAACTACTCCGATTTCAATTTTACCAACATTTGAAATGTCGTGGAAGATTGTAATAACTCCGATCACCGTTCCTAAGAATCCGAACATCGGCGCAATAGATGCGATGATGGCAAGTATGGGTGTGTTTTTTTCTAGATTAGAAATTTCTAATTTCCCTGAATTCTCAATGGCACCTTTGATGTCTTCCAACGGTTTGCCAATGCGCACAATTCCTTTTCCAATCATACGTGCAACAGGAGTGTTGGTTGTGGCGCAAAGGTTTTTAGCAGAATCCAATTTCCCTTGATTGATGTATTGCTTAATGTTGGTCATGAAGTTCGAATCTTCTTTGTTCGCCTTCGCAACAGTGAGCCATCTTTCAACGAAGATGTAAATGGTAACTACGCTCATGATTAAAAGCGGAATGTAGATGTACCAACCTTTAAGAACTAAGTCTGTGATTGATAGTTTATCAGAACTTTCAGCAACGGGTGCTTGAAGAAATAAAATAGCTGACTCCATAATTTTTTCGAATCTGTGTGTTTATTGTAACGTTCAAATTTGGAAAGAATTGCCCAAGAATTTTTTCACCACAGAATGGAGTTATTCAGATGTCGTGGTTGATAGAACTTCTTTAAATGTATCTCGGATCTTTTTTGAAGGGGATTTTTTCAAGTTCTGTGCATTCAATTGAATAGGCGCCGAACTCTTCCAAAACCGTTCCGAAGATCTTGTAAATACCGCGTCCTCTGAAGTTTCCGAATGATGAGCTGTTCGGGAAATGCACCGTGTCGAAGAACTGAAGGTCTTTGTCTAAGAACGTCCCGAAGCCCATGAGTTCACCTTTACTCGTTCGTGTCTTCTTCACATTAACGAGGTACCCTACCGCAGAAATTTTTTTGTTTAGGTGGAAGGGAAGTTGCCCTGCTACTTCGATAACCGTTAATTCTTCAGATGCTAATTCAAAGGGAGAGCAAAGCGGAAAGCCAATGAGTTCCATTTCATCGAATGCAGTTTCCAACCAATCATCTAGAAATTTTGGAAGCGTTAAATTCTTTTCGGGCTCTTCGAAAAGAGAAGGACCTATTTCGAGTTTATCTGGATTGCCATGAAAGTGCGTTTCCCACAACAAGTCTTTTTTCGGTTTGTTGAATTTCCGGCAAGCACCAATGCGAATGAGCAGGCTCATTTGTTCAACAGACACATGCGCTTGATCCATAAGTTGCGCAATGCTTCGTATTCCCTCTGATTGACGAAGTTTAAGAATGCGCGCAATGGTGTTGGCTTCTAAACTTTTTACTAAACCAAAACCAAGAATAATTTCTTTGCCATGCAAGACACACGTTGCATCGCTTTCCCAAATGCAGGGCGCAGAAATTTTCGCGCCGTGCTTCATGGCTTCCAACACATAAATTTCGGTGTCGTAAAAACCTCCGAAGTGATTCAGCGTTGCTGTCATGTATTCAATGGGGTAGTAGGCTTTCAGAAATAAACTCTGATAACTTTCAACGGCATAACTCGCGCTGTGTCCTTTCGCAAAAGCATATCCGGCGAAGCTTTCAATCTGTCTCCAAATTTCAGCAACATCGTTGAAGGCATTTCCTTTCGAAATTGCCTTTTCGAAAAACGATTCTTTGGTTCGTTCGAACTCTTCCCTTCCACGAAATTTTCCACTCATGCCTCGTCGAAGTACATCGGCTTCAGCGAGCGAGAGTCCACCGAAGAAGTGTCCCACTTTTATCACGTCTTCCTGGTACACCATTACTCCGTAGGTTTCCGGCATGATGGCAAGAAGTTGCGGATGCGCGCGCTCTCGCGCTTTCGGATCGCGGTGTCTATGAATGAATTCTTTCATCATGCCGCTGCTGCTCACTCCCGGACGAATGACTGAACTTGCTGCGACCAATCCCAAGTAATCGTCTACTTGAAGTTTCGTGAGCAGCATGCGCATAGCTGGAGATTCAACATAGAAGCAACCGATGGCTTTTGCGTTGCGAAGCAAATCTTTGATGCGCTCGTCTTGCTTGAGCGGCGCAACTTGATGTAAATCGATTTCGCGAAGCGGATATTTTTCTTTCACTAACTGAACAGCTTCTTTGATTTTTGCTAATCCGCGTTGTGAAAGAATGTCAAATTTGTGTAGACCAATGTCTTCCGCAACCACCATGTCGAACATAACGGTTGGATGTCCTTTCGGGGGAAGGAAGGTTGCGGAATAATTGTGAATGGGTTCATTCGAAATAAGAATTCCGCAAGAATGAATACTCAAGCTGTTCGGAAAATCTTGCAAGAACGATGCGTAGCGCATCACATTCTGTTGGTTCTTGTCGAGTGTATTCGGATTAAATTTCCCTCCACTCAACAATTCAATTTCTTCAACAGGAAGTCCAAATACTTTTCCCAACTCCCGCACCACGGCCTTGTATTGAAAGGTGTTGTAGGCTCCGAGCAGCGCAACATTTTGAAACCGCTCGAAAATATATTCAGTAATCTCTTCTCTATCTGTCCAAGAAAAGTCAATGTCGAAATCCGGAGGGTTTTGTCGGTATAGATTAATGAACCGCTCGAAGTACAAATCCAATTCAATGGGATCTACGTCTGTAATTCGAAGGACATAGGCAATGACGCTGTTGGCTCCGCTTCCTCTTCCAACATAGTAAAATCCTTTGTCTCGTGCGAATTGCGTGATGTCCCAATTGATTAGGAAATAGGAAACGAAATTTTTCTGCTCGATAATTTCCAATTCCTTTTGAATGCGTTCTTCAATAACCGAACGATTGTTCGGTTCGTGACCGTATCGGTAGGATAGTCCTTCTTGAGTGAGCTGACGAAGCAATGCAATATCTTCCTCCTGGCTTCCAGTAAATGTATTTTGATTCTTTGAAACGCTGTGATTGACTTCTTCCTTCCAAGAAAAAGTATCTGAAAAGTGAATGGTATTTTTAAAAAGATCTGGCGCTCCTTCGAATTGCGATTCGAATTCGTTTCGAGAAAGAAAAACATCGCGTCTTTTGCCATGCTGAGACGGTTGAAGTCGGCTCAATAAAATATTGTTCTCTATGCATCGCAACAATTGATGCATGTTGAAGTGCCGCTGCGATTGAAAAGTAGAAGTTTGAAAGGCGAGCGCTTTTTCGCGTTGTGATATCCATTCGCTTCTCTCAAAGATTGGAAGATCTGCGGAAGTCACGCCTATGTATTCTTGTTCATTCAAGTTGAATGAATTCTTTTTGAAATTTTCAAACGGATAAATGGTGACGCAATGTTTCCATTGAGGAGCTCGTGTTTCGAATTCTTTTTTCTCATGAATATGTTCTGAAAGGAACGTAGCGAGTTCATTCACTCCGGCGGTGTTTTTCGCATATGCGACGAACACTTGTTGCGCGTCGTTGCGGAAGTCGATTCCCCAGAGCGGTCGAATGTTATTTTTTTTCGAAAGTCGAAGAAAGTCGTGAAGGGTTGTTGTTGAATTTATTTCTGTGAGTGAAGCGAATTCCGATTCGTTTTTTACAGCGAATTCAATAATGTTTTCTACGGTTAATATTCCGTAGCGCATGCTGTAGTAAGAATGGGTGTTCAGCACGGTTAATCGAAAAGGGTAGGGCCTTCGTTTTCTCTGCGTTTTTTCGCGCGGGATTCTCCCATTCCAAATAGCTCAATGTGTTGATGTAGAATGAAGGAAGTTTCAGGAAGGAGGGCATCGCCTGCGGGTTTCAGCAGATCACTTCCTTCCGAATTTATATTTTTTATATCCGTACTTACTGGGTACGCATTCAATTCAAGACCTACTACGGGCTGAAGAATGGAAGTGATATC
>CANKYR010000029.1 GCA_947488195.1 Flavobacteriales bacterium | reverse complement strand
TAAACTTGTTATAGAGAATAAGCATGCGAACGGAAAGATTGAGTTGAACTTGAATTGTGACACCATATATTGCGGCTCTCCGGCGGGTGCTAATGATTCGTATTTGAAAGGCACGGTTCAAGTTGCCGAATTGTATTCAGATGCCTACGGGATTATTCATGCTGAATCGTTGCATGCGAATCAGGTTTACATTAACAACGGATCACTTCAACCGATATACGCTAATGCAACGAGCTATGCTTTTGTGCGAATCGACAATTCTGGTAACGTAGTGCTTAATCAAATACCTATTCTTTACGATCTAGTTCGCAACGGAAGTGGCGAATTAATCTTCGAATAGTCGAACAATCTTTTCGGGGGCTTTGCAAGGTCTGCCGGTTGCTTTGCCAACAAACACCAATTCTACCTCTGCTGTATTCAATAAAGTTTCGTCGCGATACGTTTCGAAAGAGAACAAAATGCGTGTCCCGCTGAACTGTGTTATTCGTGTTTGAATTTCAACAAGATCGTCGTAATGCGCCGGAGCTTTATAAAGTATGTTGAAGGTTCGAACGGGAAGAAGAATTCCTTCGTCTTCTAGGTCTTTGTAGACTACACCCAACTCTCTGAGAGCCTCTACCCTAGCCACTTCGAAATAAGCCGCGTAATGACCGTAGTATAAATAACCCATGCGATCGGTTTCTGAATATCTTACCGTAAATTTGGAATGAAAGATGCGCTCTTGAATTTTCATACCAACAAAGAAATTATTTAATTTTCGGTAATGACTTTTATTCGTAGAATCTTTCGAACAATCTTTCAAACAAAGGGCTTGTAGTGATACACCAAAAATTTCCATAAGTCAATAGGCAAAGGAGTTTTTTTTTCACTTTTTTTACATTTCTTTTGTAGTCCGAGAAAAACGAAGCATATTCGTTGTTGACCGAAACCTAAACAGACGATTAACCTTTTTTATACGCAGTAGTATTATGACTAACGATTTCAATCAAGTTTGGCAGAATTGTTTAAATATCATTAAAGACAATGTAAGTCCGCAAGGATTTAAAACTTGGTTCGAACCTATTAAACCCGTTAAACTTGAAAACAAAGTTTTAACGATTCAAGTTCCTTCTCAGTTTTTCTACGAGTGGTTGGAAGAGCACTATGTGACTCTTTTGAAAAAAATCATTCGCAAAGAATTAGGAACTGAAGGTCGCCTAGAGTATTCCATCATTATGGAAAACAATCAGGCTTCGAACGCTCCATACACCATTAAAGTTCCTACTAGCAATCGCAAGGCGGTTAAAAACGCTCCTGTTGCAATGCCATTGGATCTTGACGATGTTCCAATTAAGAATCCGTTTATCATTCCTGGTCTTCGCAAATTGAATATCGATTCGAATTTGAATCCGAATTACTCATTTGAAAATTTCGTTGAAGGCGATTGCAACCGTTTGGCTCGCAGTGCGGGTTATGCAGTAGCAAACAAGCCTGGCGGAACTGCTTTCAACCCATTGTTGGTTTATGGAAGCACAGGATACGGTAAGTCTCACTTGGCTCATGCTATTGGATTAGAGATTAAGAATAAGTATCCTGAGAAAACAGTGTTGTATGTAAACAGTGAAACGTTTACGCACCAATTCATTGACGCTGTTAAGAACGGAACCATTAACGACTTTTCGCACTTCTATCAGATGATGGATGTGTTAATCATAGACGACGTTCATTTCTTCGCTGGAAAAGAGAAGACGCAGGATGTATTCTTCCACATCTTCAATCACCTTCACCAAACTGGAAAGCAAATCATTTTAACAAGTGACAAGCCACCGGTTGAGTTGCAAGGCATGGAGCAACGTTTGTTGTCTCGCTTCAAGTGGGGATTGAGTGCAGATTTGCAATGTCCATCTTTGGAAACCCGTATTGCTATTCTTCGCAAGAAGATGTATGCAGACGGAATTGATCTTCCAGACGAAGTTGTTGAGTACTTGGCTTACAGCATCACTACGAACATTCGTGAGCTTGAAGGCGCATTGATTTCCTTGATTGCTCAATCTTCATTGAACAAGAAAGCGATTACGCTTGATCTTGCGAAGCAGATGATTGATAAGTTCGTTAAGAACACGGCGCGTGAGGTTAGCATTGATTACATTCAAAAAGTTGTTTGCGATTACTTCGACTTACCTATTGAGTTGTTGAAGAGCAAGACGCGTAAGCGCGAGATTGTTCAAGCACGTCAGATTGCGATGTATTTCGCGAAGAAGATGACGAAGAGCAGTTTGGCAAGTATTGGTGCTCATTGCGGCGGAAAAGACCACGCAACGGTATTGCACGCTTGTCGCACAGTTAACAACTTACAAGAAACCGACAAACACTTCAGAAAATACCTTGAAGATTTAGAGAAAAAATTAAGCATTGCTTAAATCGCTTTTCCCATGGAGCTTTCACGTAGTGAACCTTTCGCAAGAATCTTTCACGAAGTGAATCTTTCCAAAGGAATAATTACCTAAACAACAGGGAAGCCGCTTTCGAGCGGCTTTTTTGTTTCTTGAGCATTCTCCCCCACCTCCAGTGGGGGCGAAAAAGAATGTACTTCGGACGAATGCCTTTGGCGAATGCTACGCGAATGTCTTCGACTTTCTATTCATGAAGATGAGTGAGTATTTGAGACACCAATCCATTCATTTTAGAGAACGCAAACCATCGTTTACAAAGATCTTTTAAGGACGCGCCAAGATGATAGAGTTCTTTTTCATCGAGGATTAAGAATCGGTCGTGAGCGTTTTTTAAAATTCGAATCTCGATCGATGGATATTGCGCATTGTGTTTTTCTACATCGAGTTTCAATTGTTCTGTCAATTTTTCAGTGTAAATGGTACAGGATCTTCTTCTTTTTTTTTTGAAAGCTGAAGCAGTGTGGTTTCATCAATGTAGTTATCGATGAGAATAATCGACTTTTTCGCTTTACTTATAAGTTCACTGCTGAATACGTACGCGTCGAATATTTGGTCATTGAAGAAGATGCCGGATTGAGGAAATGATTGATCATCCATTCGCTTCAATAGGGTATTTATTTTGGAATCATGATCGAGAATCTTTGTTTTTAACAACCCAATCTCGTTTGAAAAATCATTGTTAGAAGTTAACATTTTCCGCATTGACACGAATGATTCCATGATAAATATGCTTGTCTGAACCGCGGTAGATGTCCTTAAAATAGATGAGAGCATTGCCACACCTTGTTCTGTAAAAGCATAGGGTCTATATTTTATATTCTTGTCTTGGATTCAAGGTCGCAATTTGCGACCTTGAATTAGAAATAGGCTCTGGAACACTTGAATTTACTTGATTTTTCAAGGTCGCAAATTGCGACCTTGAAATTTCATCAACGCTAAGTTGAAACATAAACGACTCGGGAAATCGATCTAAATTCCTTTTCACTTGTTCAATTAACCTTTTGGTTTGAATCCCATAAAGAATTGCGAGGTCTTTGTCTAACATCACCTGTGCATCTCGAAAGGTGTGTATTTTCAATCCCGTCTTCAATTTGGTATTGTTTGTTTCCATAAGACAAACCTATTTCGGGGATTTGAAAAAAACACTAATTTTTATATGCAGTTTATATGCTGTTTATTCGCGAGAAGATCATCGCCATTGGATGTCACAAATTGTTACTTCCAATTTCAAGGTTGCAAATTGTGACCTTGAACTTTTTCCCCCAGTTTCACTGGGGGCATTTCGGATGCCGCTCGCAGAGCGAGCTCAGATGAAGTGCCTTAAAAAACGAATTTCCAATTACGCAGTAGGAATTATGAAATAGGAATAAATCCGTAGAATTTCCAATTACGAAGTTCAAGGTTCCAATTACGCAGTAGGACCAATCTTCTTCGAAGATCAATTGCAAGCAATCAATCACCTGCGGTGATCAATCCTTCGGATTGAAGAATAAACAGCATATAAACTGCATATAAAAATTAGTGTTCGTGAAAATTCAACATTGTAGGTTTACAAATAAAAATGCCTACAATATTTGAGTATTTCGGAATACGTCTTGTGTTCTTTTCTAATGAACATTTTCCAATTCACATTCATGCCTTTTACAATCAGGAATATGGGATGAGAATTGAGTTCAAAATTGAAAATAGTATTATTACTGAAGTCACCTACCGAACGCAAAAAGGTTACAAAACTTTCCCTCCAAAACAGCGAAGAGATCTGACAAAATTAATTTCAGCTCATCAGTACGAGATTGTAGATGATTGGATTAATTTTGTTGTACTCAACAATCGGGTTGAACGGAAAATTATCACTCAACGCATTAAGTAATGAAACTAACTTCAGCGACATACCTCAATGACTATTCGGTTGAGTTGTTTTTTTCTGACGGCGAGACAAGAACCGTGGACTTCAGATCCTTTTTATCTGCTGCTTCCAATCCCATGACAAAAGAATTTTTAGATTTATCTAAATTCAAGAATTTCGAAGTAACTCACGGATATCTTTCCTGGAACAACGGCGAAATGGATTTTTCTGCTGACTCGCTGTATTCTTGGAGCGACCAATAAAGAATGTACTTCGTACGAATGCCTTTGTAAAAGTTAAGAGAAGTTAAGAAAAGGTAAGAGAGGGAAGATTAACAACGAAGTTCAAACAACGAAGTTCAAACAACGTAGTTCCTACACCAGAAGTCCAGCAGAAGCAATTCCTAACAAAACCATCACAAACTTTTTCCAGTTAAACGAATGGCCTTCTTCGCTTTCGAAAAGAATGATGGTTGAGACGTGAAGCAAGATTCCGATTAACACGCCAATCATTGCCGTGTACCACCAGCCATCGACATCCCAGCCTTGAGAGTCGACGAACAAATGAAACGCTGCGCCAAGCGGAGCAATGCAGGCGAATAACACAAGTAAGAACCAAGCTTTCGCTTTCTTCACCCCAGCATGCAAAAACAACGAGGCCAAAACAAAGGCTTCGGTAATCTTGTGCATGGAAATTCCCAACAACAACGGATTGTTGTGATCGTGGTGCTCGTGTCCGTGAGCGACAGCGGTAAGGTCTTCCGCATGCACATGCGCATCTGCGCCAAACGGCATGCCTTCAATGAATGCATGAATCCACAACGAAGCCATGACCAAGAACAAGAAAGATCCCGAAATGTGATCGTGCGTATGCGCATGTCCGTGCTCTACTCCGTGAGAGAAAAAGTCTAAAATAACTTGAAGTAAAAATCCAGCTATGACAAACCAACCCGCATATTCCCAGTCTGAATGATACAATTCAGGAAACAAATGCAACACCGTTAATCCCAACAAATACGCCGCACTGAAAGACAAAAGCAATTTCAACCATTGGTTATTTTTCATCTTCCATAAAAGTGCCAATGCCCCTCCTAACATAGACGCACCAAACAGCGACAATACCGAAAACCAAAATGAACTTTCCATTACTTTGAACAAATAATAATACAACGATCCGAGTTCGCTAAGTCAAACGACCTCAACTCGTAATCTCCGTATGTGTTTATATTTTTAAATCCTATTACTTCAAACATCTCTACCAACTGCTCCTTCGAATACAATGCTACCGATTCTTGAAAATCCATGCGTGCCGATTCCTTCTGAATGCGAATGTGCTTAATTACACGGTTGTTGGTGATCTCTTTCGTTATGTGAAACTCAGCGCCGTCTTTCACCACCTTGCGGTCTTCACTGCCGGCAGCACGGACTTTTTCAGCATTGAAAAAATCAAATACAAAAACACCGTTGTCTTTCAAATGCTCGTAAATACGCTGGAGCATTTCAATGTGCTCTTCCGTTGTTTCAAAATATCCGAAACTTGTGAATAAATTCAACACACAGTCGAATCGCTCATGCAATTCAAAAAACCTTGCATCTGCATTATGAAATTTGGTGCTTTCTAAATTTCTAGCCTTCGCTTCTTCTAAGCTTTTTTCACTAATATCTATTCCAACTACATTGTAAGACTTCTCGCTGAATACCGCGCTGTGTCTACCATTTCCACAACAAACATCCAACACACTTGAATAGGCAGGCATGTTCAATTTCTCAATTAAACTCAAAATAAAAGCTCTGGCTTCCTCTCCTGATCTGTGTGCATATAATTCGCGGTAAAAGGGAGAATCGAACCACGATGCAAACCACTCCTTGGTGTTATCCATAACTAATTTTCGAAAACAAATATACTCCCTTAATTTTGCTTGGTAGAATTTTCTATCTTGCACTCATGAATTCAATCCTTCGAGAAGCTTCGCCTAAATCTCCACACGTACATTTCAACGCTATTGGAGGTGTTTTAGAATTGAAAGGAAGATCTATTCCTGAAAATGCATTGGACTTTTACAAACCACTTATTGAGTGGATGGGTGAATGGGTGAAATCTTCACCAGCTAAAACAGAATTTCATGTTCATTTGGAATACTTCAACACGAGTAGTTCGAAATGCTTGCTCGACTTGTTCCGCAAACTTGAACCACTAGCCGACAATGCAACAGTTTTGTGGCACTACGAAGCCGACGATGAAGACATGCTTGAAGCCGGAGAAGATTACGAAGCCATCTTATCTGTTCCTTTCCGAATGGTGAAGGTGTAAAGATTCGCTATTTTATTCAATCCATCGAACACCAACAAGAACGTAAGCGCTACTGTCATTAACCAAATGACAACTGTATTCGCTGCTGACGTATTGACATATTTCCCACTTTCCTTCCTTCCTATCCATTTCTTCGGTGCGTAGAAATGCGATTTGAAAAATGAAGTTCCTGGATTCGGTAAAAAGTAAATCGGATTCGCCTTTCGCACCAGCGCGTTTTCAGTCACGACAATCTTCTTGACGTCGTTCTTCGCAGTGACAGACTCTTCCAACGATTCGTTGAAATAATTGTCTAAGTCTTGCTGATATTGCCTTTGCTTCTCATCCGTGTCGCGCAAGGAAGACAACCACTGCTCTTTCGCGTCGCTCAAGTTGTTGTAGCGGTCTATGAGTGCCGACTCGTAAATACTCAACGCACCCGAAACAGTATCTCTCGCCCCTATTCCATTCGTTTCAATTTGTTGCAACGCCCATTTCATTTCAGCGGTGTCTTTGGCGCGTTTCGCGAATTCATTCCTCATCAATTCAACACTTGTAGTTGAATTCGGCTTGTCCCAATTGTTCAGCTGATTGCGCATTTCAACCAACCAAAAATCTTTTTCCCAGGTTAATGATTTCAACTGAACATCGGTATCGAAAGCCATTGATGTAAACTCGTTGTTGCAGTATTGCTCAACAGCCAAAGCCTCATAAGCCCATCGACTGGCCATGGCATTTCCAACCCAAGACACTTCGCCTTCGGTAACCATAGACTTGTGTAGTCTGTCGAAACGAACAATAACGCCGCTGAACAACAGCTGCGGAATAATGAGAATTGGAATCAAAATATAGATCACCTTGGCACTGTTGAACGTGGCGCTAATGTTCAGTCCCAAGACATTCGCGAAACAGGCTGTGCTAAAAAGAATGAGCCAATACGGCCAGAACATACCGTGAATTTCTAAAATGGAATTTCCAATTAACACATACGATGCGGTTTGAATGGCAGAGATTAAAAACATGAGTCCCAATTTCGAAAACAAATAACTCTTCTTGTTGAGATTCAGGTATTTCTCGCGCTTTAAAATCTTCTTGTCTTTGATTATTTCTTCCGCGCTCACGGTAAGTCCCATGAACAGTGCCACTACCACTGTAATGAAAAGATACTGGGGCAAGTTCACGTTTTCACGAAAGACGTAATTGTCTTTTTCAGAATACTTTATGAACCAACTCAGCAGGAAAGCCAACAACGGCGCTTCCAGCAAGTTCACAATGAGGTATTGCCTATTGGTAATTTTCCCCAAAACATCGCGTAATAAGAACACCTGGAATTGTTTGAAGGCATTGGGCAAATTGCTTCCAGCTAATTTCTTTTCAGACTCTGCATTCTTTACTTCTTCCTTCATGCGTGTGTCTTGCTCAGGCGCACACATGACGTTGTAAAAGTTGTTCCACTCTTGCGGAGTAACGAGTCGTTGCAGCGTTTCATTTCCGTAATCATCAAGCACCTTCGCTTCAATAATGTTGAAGAGTTGCTCGGGATTTACATTTCCACAATGCGAACATCGACTCTCGTCTATGTTCACTTGATTCACCAGTTTTTTGAAATAGAAAATGCTATCTATCGGATTTCCATAATAAATCGGCTTTCCACCTTGATCCAATAAAAGCAGTTGATCGAATAAGTTGAAGATGTCGCTGCTTGGTTGGTGAATCACCACGAAAATGAGCTTGCCGCGCAGCGTTAATTCTTTCAACAGATCCATGATGTTTTCTGAATCTCGACTGGAAAGTCCGCTTGTAGGTTCATCTACAAAAAGTACTTCGGCTTCGCGCATAAGTTCCAACGCAATGTTCAAGCGCTTGCGCTGTCCACCGCTAATGGTCTTGTCTAGAACGTTTCCAACACGAAGATCTTTGCAGTCTGAAAGTCCAACATCTTGAAGTGTTCGCAGCACAAGCTTTTGCAATTCAAGTTTCGACTTGCCTTTGAAAAGCAGTTGCGCATTGAAGTACAAATTCTGAAACACCGTAAGCTCTTCAATAAGAATATCATCTTGAGAAACATAGCCCATGAGGTGTTTTAACGATTCTTTCTTGTTGAAAATACTCTTTCCGTTTATTTGAACATCGCCATATTTCGGACGTGTGTTTCCGTTCAGGATATTTAAGAGCGTTGATTTTCCAGACCCACTTCCACCCATAATACCAATGAGGTTTCCGGAAGAAGCTCTGAAGCGCAGGGTTTCCAATGCTTTCTTTCCGCCTGGAAATTCATGTGAAATAGCATTGCACAGAAAATCTATTCCATCGAGGTTTTCAGACGAAAGGAAGGCATGCAGCACATCGCTGTAAAAAACAGGTTTGCTCTTCGCTCCGCGAATTGAAGAGCCGGAAGAAAATGCGTACACCGAACTTGGTGTAATTGAACTTCCGTTCAGCTTCAATTCGTCTGTTCCGATGTAGCGAAAGAAAAACAAATTCTCTTCCGGAATGCGGAAGAAGATGAGCTCTCCAGAAGGCAAATGGCTGTGTTCATTCGCTTCGTAGTTCTTCATGCAGAAGAAATAATCCGAAGATTCTATTTCCTTCGAATGAACAAAATGAATAATGGCCATTCGCATCTTTTCATCGATATGAAAAGCATCAGCCACTGTGGATAGAAATTCTAAATCTTGTTGCGAGTGTTCATGTGAGGTGAAAACGAATTCTACCAATCGAACAAAAACCAAGAAGCGTTCATGGTGATTCAACGACGTATGAATCTCTTCGCAAAGTCGGAGCACCTTCACGCTGGTCATAGCTGTATGCTTCTCTGCATTCACCCTCGGTTTGTGATAGAGCGCCACATAGCTCTTATAATCATCTAAAAAAACTTGAATCTGCTGCTGACTTAATTTGTTCCCTAAAAAAATCGAAACGACTTCATATCCATTCGTTTTCTTATCGCCCGAAATAATGGCGAACAACTTTAAAAGCGCTTGCAGAATGGAAGAGTTCATGGTGTGTATTCAGGGTGCAAGAAACACATTTTGGGGGAATGAAGAGATGATTCGAAGTGGAAGTTTTCAACTTGACAGAACTTAAAAGCAGCAATGGACTGTTATTGTCTTCGACGAGGGCGAATATCTTCGCGAGGGCAACCATATTGCGAGGGTCTTCGACGAGGGCGAATAAATTCGCGAATTATCTAAGGAAAAGTGAGAATAGCTTTAATGAAATAATCGTGCGGAGCACCTTCGTTGAAAACCCTCGTTGCTAGCAACCCTCGCGAAGCAATTCGCTTAATTACAACTTCCAGTATAGTCAAAACATCCTTTCCAATCCCCATTGTTATTCCCGGAAATATCAGGACCGAAGGTGAACGGACCGCCGATCATGCGCGGAGCGTCTTGGTTAACACGGAAGTTGCCGTTGGCGTAATCGCAGAAGTATGGAGATTGGTTGTTCACCATGCTTTCCCAGATGTTGCCTTCGTCAGAAACATCTTCGTCGGTATCGACCAAGCAGTATTTGAATTGCACTTGTTGAAGTTCGGGGTCTTTAAGGTCTACCACGAATTCACTGAAGTCGCCGAGCGTGGCGTTGTTTCCCCACATGATGCAATTGCGGAAAAGGCAGTTTGTGAGGGTTCTGGTTTGAATGTTCTGATTGATGTCTTCGTAGTAGTTCGTCAGGTAGAATGCTGGAGAAGTGCGGTTGCCGTTGTTCCAATAGTTCGCGAAGGTGCAGTTGTCGAACTGATAGGTTCCGCCAACGCTCAGGTTGGCGCAGCTTTCAGCGCAGTTGGTTACCAACAAATTGTTTCCATAGATGGAAGAACCTTGTGCGAATAACCCCACTCCCGACATGTTGTCGATCTTGGTATTGGTAACGGTGAGTGCGTATCCGGTTGCGCTGGTGTTTCCAAGTGTGTCGACTTGAATACCCATTCCTCCGTTTTTCAGAATAGCGTAATTGATAGAACTTGAGTTGCATTGGTAGAGCCAAATTCCTCCGCGGGTAACGGAATAGATTCCTGGACCTACTCCGGTTTCAATTTGCACATCGTACTGAATGCCCCATTGTCCGGGCAGTGTAGCGTAGTCGGCCTCTAGCCTATCTCCTTCAAAGACCACCTCGTTGTTCAGGCTACCAGCAATATTGAGTGAGCCTTTGTACACGAACAGACCTGATTTCGCGTGGACGTACACGTGTGTTCCTTCGTTAATGGTAAGGTTGCATCCTTCATCAACGGCAACAATACCATAGATCACATGTGGTTTATCGTTGTTCCAAATTTCTCCGCAAGGCAAGACGTAGAGTTCGTTCTGCGTGGTCCCTCCGTGGAAATACGCATCTTGTCCCCAAGCGGCCAGCTGCACCACTTGGTTGTTTCCGTTGGTGTTGAATAAGATTTGATCTTCAATCACGTACGGTGTATTAGAATTTGTAGGATCTACGGTTACTTCAACAAAAATGAAAAGGCTATCTCCGGCCTCGAGGAATACGTTTTCAAAATGCGTCCCGTTATCTCCGTTTACATTTATTCTGAATTGCGACTGGCTTCCTCCGGCAAGATCAATGGTTGCAATCTGAATCGCTTGTGCGTTGTTGTTGTAGACTTTCACAATCTTGGTAACGCTACCAATGGTGGTGAAGACAGTATCGAAAAGCAAGGTATCGGTCGAGAACTCAATCTTAGCAGAAGAGTCGGTGGTAATCTCGTCGCGTCTGCATGAAGAGACGAAAACGATAACTGCTGTGATTAGAAAAAAGAAAAGGCTTTTCTTCATGAGGCAAAGATGGTTCAAGGAACGAGTATTCGCAAGTGATATTGCTTCTAAAAGGGAAGAGAAGTTAAGAGAAGGTAAGAGAGGGGAATAATTATTCCTACTAGGTAATTGGAACATTGAAGATTTTATTCCTCCCGATAGCTATCGGGATTCGTAATTGGAACTACGTTGTTGCTACTTCGTAATTGGAACAAGCTTCTTAGCTTCAAAAAAGAAATAATTGATTAAATTTGTTTCATCTATGAAAAAGAAAAATACTTCTTCAAAAAGAAAAAAGCCTCTGACCAACCAACTCGTATTCTTTTTCCAGAAAAATTAGAAAAAGCAAACGAATTGCTCCGAAGAGTCGGAGTGCCGGATCAAGCTTAAATACTCATGCATTAAGGTCGCAATTTGCGACCTTAAATACCAGCAAGTATAAATGGCAGCTTCAAAATCTAACTCACAACTTTTGTTCGACCTTTGGTTTTAGTCTTCGAAGCTTGTTCTTTGCTTCTCAATAATTTTTGAGCTTTAATAAATTCACTAATGGCTAACTCTTCGTCTTTTGTTAACGGTCCTTGCCCACCAATAAAATCTACATCGAGTTCTTTAGATTTATGTTTCATATTGGAAAGTATTTATTTAAAAGTTTCAATGCTAGCTATTACCGCAATTTTGAATCTATCCGCGAAGCCGATTTGTCCACAAAGCGAATCAATTAATCTTTGTTCCAGTAGAGTCTACAAAAACGGTAAACTGCTTCCCTCTGAATAGCACCTTAAACGTAAAACTTTTCCATTGCGAAGGAAGTGTTCCATTAAACACCAATTCTCCGTTCTTTACACGCATGCCGCCAAATCCCATGGTGATCGCCATCCAAGTGCCGGCCATTGAGGTGATGTGAAGTCCTTCGTGCGCTTCGTGATTGTAATCGTCAATGTCGAGACGCGAGGTGCGTAAATACATCTCGTATGCTTTTTCGCTGTAACCAAGTTTGGCGGCAAGTATCGCGTGGACACAAGGAGAAAGACTGCTTTCGTGAACGGTTTTCGGTTCGTAGAAATCGAAGTTCGATTTCAATTGCGAATCTGAAAAGTCATCTTCGAAAAAGAAAAATCCTTGAAGAACATCGGCTTGCTTAATGAAGATGCTTCTTAAAATACGATCCCAACTCCAATGTTGATTAATCGGACGCTCAGACGAATCAAGATCGTGAATGCTCAACTGCTCCTTGTCCATAAAGCCGTCTTGCTGAAGATAAACTTCCGTTCCTTCCAACTTTCCGAAATACATCTGCTCTGCTTTCAACGCCCAATCAGCCGCTTCTTCAGCAAAGTTCAACTTCATCTTCGCGCATTTCGATGCGAATAATTCTGCGTTTTCACGCGACACCTTCTCTCCCACTTCCTTCGCATACTTCATGCACCACGCCGCGAAATAATTCGTGTACCAATTGTTGTTAATGTTGTTCTCGTATTCATTCGGACCAGTAACGCCAAGCAT
Source organism: Flavobacteriales bacterium (assembly GCA_947488195.1). GTDB lineage: Bacteria > Bacteroidota > Bacteroidia > Flavobacteriales_D > Sanyastnellaceae > CAIZGX01. The sequence continues at coordinate 8,929 of CANKYR010000029.1, read as the reverse complement.
GACATACGCTTGTTTCGCTTCAGACCAGTTCACACGCTGCGCCCAGAAACGCGCAATGCCCACCAACACATCTATTCCGTATTCACCCAAATGCGCTTCGTCGCCCGTATACTTCACATAGTTGTAAATGGCATACGCTATTGCTCCGTTACGATGAATTTCCTCAAACGTAATCTCCCACTCGTTGTGACACTCTTCTCCGTTCATGGTCACCATCGGATACAACGCTGCGCCGTTCTTGAATCCCAACTTCGCGGCATTCTCAATGGCTTTGTCTAACTGATTGTATCTGTATACCAACAACTGCTTCGCCACGTGCGAATCACGTGTGCTCTGATAAAACGGCAAGCAATACGCCTCGGTGTCCCAATAAGTACTTCCACCATATTTCTCACCAGTGAATCCTTTCGGACCAATGTTCAATCGCGCGTCTTGTCCAGTATACGTTTGATTCAAATGGAAAATATTGAAGCGAATACCTTGCTGCGCTTCATCGTCTCCTTCAATCACAATATCTCCCAACTCCCACACTTTCGCCCATGCAGCCACGTGTGCAGCACGAAGCGCCTCGTATCCTTCACCCGCTGCAGACTGTGCGGTTTGCGCAGCAGCAGTAGCCAGGTTTTCATTCTTTTCATTCAAAGAACTCACAATGCCCACATACTTTTCAATGATCAACGGCGCATTTTCTTCCACCTGAAACACCGCTGTATTTTCTATTCGGGTTGAAGTGGTTGAAGATTCAATTTTTGCTTCAGCGTTATAACGCACTTCTTGCGCCCATGCCACTTGAAATCCAGTCTTCAATGTTTCCGATACTGCCACTCCTCCACTTGCTGAAACCGCCGTTGAGACAGGCTTCCAGAATAATTCATCGTAGTTGCTATCGTGATTGCGAACCTCTGTCTCAATGAATGCCGCGTATTTAATTTCCGCTTTTCCATTCAACGGAGTTATGCTGTAGCGAATAGCAGCCACATCGTCGTTGGCCAAGCTGCAAAAGCGCTCTGCGATTAACGACACCTTCGTTCCCTTCGGCGAAGTAGCTATGCATGAGCGTTGCAACAAGCCTTCGCGCATGTTCAATTCTCTTCTAAAATTCGAAACCGTCCATGTATTCAAGTCGAACACTTCTCCGTTTATGGTCACGTCTATTCCAATCCAAAATGCCGAGTTCAACACCTTCGCGAAGTACTCGGGGTAACCGTTCTTCCACCAACCCACGCGGGTTTTATCTGGATAATAAACGCCTGCCACATAGCTTCCCTGCAAGGTCTTCCCCGAAAACGCTTCTTCGTGATTGGCGCGTTGTCCGAACTTTCCATTTCCAATACTGAAAATACTTTCAGAACTGCGTTGCAGATCGGCATGAAAATCTTCCTCAACAATTGACCACGGATGCGTAGATAAATATTTTATCATGATTTCTTTTTATTCGAATTGAAGGCACAAAGAAAAGAAAGTGTACTTAATACACCAACTCTATTTTTTCACAACTAAAATTTCAACGCCCACTCGGTTGCTTCGCGAATAACTTTCTTCGCATCGAGCAATGCTGTATCGTTCGCGCCGCCAAGAACGTGAACAGGAACGCCCTCTTCCACCAACGATAAAATGTGCGTGGGAGTCGATTGCTGCCCCAAGCACAATACGATTGCGTTGGGCTTCAACACATAATCTATTCCGTTTGAATTGAACAACAACTCTCCATCTATAATGCGAATTCCCGTGGTACCATTGAACACGCCAACTCCCAACTGCAGCAATTCAGTGCGATGAGACCACACGGTGGTTTTGCCCAATTTATTTCCCAACTTCTTATTGCTTCGCTGAAGAATAGCCACCTTGCGAAGAGGAGTGCGTTGTTGCTTGGCTTGAAGCGCACCGCGATGTTCAAGCTGCTGATCGATTCCCCAAAACGCATTGTACTCTTCCTTCGTTTCGCTGTCTTGCGTAAGCAACGAAGCCACGTCCATGGCTATGCCGCCTGCACCCAGAATAACAATCTCCTCTCCTAACGTTTTGTATTGTTGAATGGCTTCAACATAATTCAACACAGGAATAGAGCCGTCGTTTTCTTCCCAAGCATACTCGCTAGGAACCACGCCTGTGGACCAAACTAGCTCCTCGAAATTTTCATCTTGAAAATTTTTCAGCTCGAAGGAAGTATTCAAATGAATCTTCACTCCGTGATGTTTCAACTGCTCTGTATAATACCGAATGGTTTCAAAGAACTCTTCTTTACCGGGCACTTGCGCTGCCAAGCGCAGTTGTCCACCCAACGATTCTTGCTGTTCGAACACTTCCACTTCATTGCCGCGTTGAGCCAAAACCAGCGCTGCTGTTAGTCCCGATACTCCTGCTCCAACAACGGCTATTTTCTTTTTGTGTTCGGAAGGAACCAGTTTCAATTGAAGTTCTCTCGCGGCAAACGGATTCACCAAGCACGACGCTATTTCACCCGAAAAGATCTGATCGAGACACGCTTGATTGCAGCCTACGCAGGTGTTAATGAGGTTCGACTGATTCTGTTTCGCCTTCAATACAAAATTCGGATCGGCTAAAAACGGACGCGCAAGGCTTACTGCATCGGCCTTTCCAGATGAAATAATTTCTTCTGCCAACTCGGGTGTATTGATTCTGTTCGTTGCGGAAACCGGAATGGAAACATGTTGCTTCAACAATTCCGCAGCCCAAACAAAAGAACCTCTTGGTACGCGCATGCTAATGGTGGGAATGCGGGCTTCGTGCCAACCAATGCCGGTATTCAACAAATGAATGCCTTCTTTTTCCAAGGCCTTTGCAAAGGCAATGATCTCGTCTTTGCTGCTTCCCTCTTCCACCAAATCGGCAACTGAAATGCGATAGATGAGCATGAACTTTTCGTTCACCGCTTCGCGAATGCCACGAACAATTTCAAGCGGCAAGCGCATTCTGTTTTCAAAAGAACCTCCGTATTCGTCTTCGCGCTTGTTCGTTCTTGGCGCAATAAACTGATGTAAAAAATATCCTTCACTGCCCATGATTTCCACGCCATCATATCCCGCTTGCTCTGCCAATTCCGCGCAGCGAATAAAATCGCGAACGGTTTGCTGAATCTCTTCCACGCTTAATGCGCGGGGCGTGTAGATGTTAATGGGTGCTTGCAATGCAGAAGCGCTCACGCATTTGTCATGCACTCCGTATCGGCCCGCATGCAGAATTTGCATGGCAATCTTTCCTCCTGCTTCGTGAACGGCTTCGGTAATTATTTTGTGTTTCGAAATTTCATTTTCATGGTTGAAGCAAATCGCTCCAGGCCACAAGCGTCCTTCTTCATTCGGAGAAACACCTCCGGTAATCATGAGTCCCACCTCGCCTCTTGCGCGTGTTGCGAAATACTCGGCCATGGCCTCGAATCCGTTTGGAAGTTCTTCCAATCCGGTGTGCATAGACCCCATGATGAATCTATTTTTTATTTCATTCTTTCCAATGGAAAGCGGACGAAGTGCGGCGGTAATCATAGCCACGAATGTAAATGAAATTTTTGCTTTACATTTGAAAGTGTATTTATCACACGAAGTATCATGAGCAAGAAGAATAGTGAACCAACACCAAAAAACACACTGGGAATGGATGTATCCGTTGACTGCGTTGTTTTCGGGTTCGACAATGACACGCTGAAAGTGTTGTTAATTGAGCAAAAACAGCCCGATACGGTTCACTTAAAAACGCAGAAAGCTGTGCCTGGCGATTTGGTACTCGACAATGAAAGTCTCGACGAAGCGGCAAAGCGTATTCTTCAAGAATTGACTTCGTTGAAAGGAATTTACTTGAAGCAGTTCCATGCCTTCGGTGATCCGAATCGTGTTCGCGGATTGAAGGATCAGCAGTGGCTTCGGACCTTTCGTGTGAATCCGGAAAGACGCGTATTAACAATAGGATATTATTCTTTGGTGAAGCTGTCTGAGTTCAAACCAAAGGCCGCATCTTTTGCAGGAAAAACCTATTGGGTAGACGTTTACAACATTCCATCTCTTGCCTTCGATCACAATGAAATTGTGCACAAGGCATTGCTTATGCTACGTCATGAGCTCATGGCCGACCATATTGGCTTCGAATTACTTCCTGAAAAATTCACGTTGTCGCAGTTGCAGAAATTGTATGAAATTATTCTCGACAAGAAATTAGATAAACGCAATTTCAGAAAGAATATCCTTCGCACCGAAACCGTGACGGCTTTGGAAGAAAAGCAACAAGGCGTGTTGCACAAACCCGCTCAATTGTTCACGAAGAAATGAGAACGCTTCTGATTTCATTGGGTGTGTTTTTTCTTTCTCAAATTTCTTTTGCTCAACAACCCGCATTCAACGAGGCTTTTCTTCAAGATGAGGTTGCGAGTATTTCCATTACAATAGATCCAGATTCGCTGTTGGCCATGTACAACAACTTGGGAAATTCGCTTGAATTTCCTGCAGCCATGGTCTACACCTTTTCTTCCGGATTCTCTGCTTATTCAGGCATTGGTGTTCGCTTTCGCGGCAACACCTCTTTGAATGCGCAGAAGAAATCGTTCAAGATTAATGTAGACAAATATGTCGATCAGAATTTTTATGGACTTTCAGAATTGAATCTTATTGGGAATCAAAATGACCCGTCATTGTTACGTGCAAAATTGTGTTGGGACTTCTTTCGCGATGCCGGAGTGCCTGCATGCAGAACCTCATACATACGTGTTTATGTCAATGAAACGTACATGGGCGTATATCTAAACGTTGAGCAGATTGACAATCGCTTTGCAGATGTTCGCTTCGACGACGGAACGGGAAATTTATGGAAATGCCTGTACGGATCGGACTTGAATTATCAAGGATCCAATCCCACCTTGTACACCGACGATGCCTATGATTTGGTTGAAAATGAATTTCAAAACAACTATTCCGAACTGGCGCAATTTATAAATGTGTTGAACAATACTCCGCTTTCTTCACTTCCCTGCGAACTGGAAAAAGTTTTCAATGTGCACGACTATTTGAAAATAATGGCTGCCGATATGCTTTTGGGAAATTGGGACAATTACATTTTCAACAAGAATAATTTCTACCTCTATCACAACGAGAAAACTGGAAAGCTCGAATACATACCTTACGATTTAGACAATACGTTGGGTATAGACTGGGTGAACGTCGATTGGGCGCAGCGCAATCTCTACACGTGGACCACTTCGAGCAACAGACCACTTTTCACAAGACTGCTTCAAATTTCTGCATATCGCAATGAATTCAGCAACTACGTGAATGAATTTGTAGCAACCACATTTAGCGCGAACGCCATTGAATTGCAAGCACAACAAATTCAGAACATCATAGCAGCAGCAGCTATTGAAGACCCGTTGCGTCCGCTCGACTTCGGTTTTACGACTGATGATTTTTTGAACAGCATCAATTCAGCTTGGGGCGGACAAGTTTCCTATGGCATTGTACCCTTCGTTCAAACGCGTGCTTCGCAAGCGCTTCAGCAACTCGAGAACCTTCAGCCTTTCACAAGCATCTTCAACGTGGTTCCTAAATTTCAGAACGACAGCCTCTTCGTAACCTTTCAAAGCAATTTAAATGCAAATGAACTTGCTGTGGTTTGGAAAGAAATTGGAACTTCAATTTGGAATGTTGAAACGCCTACCTCTGAGGGATTCTATGGAATCACTGACCAACGCTACACTTTCGCCGGCTCTCTTCCAACCGACAGCATAAACATTTTAATAGGTGCCATTCCGTTAATTTGGGTGAACGACATAGATGCGCACGATTGCAATTTTATTTATTTATATGGAAAGGAATCGTCTTCCCCTTTAGTGATAAATGAATTGGCACCGCTGGGCACTGACAATTGCATTGACTTTTTCGGAACGAATGAAGACTGGATTGAATTGTACAATCCAGGACCGACTGCCGTTTATTTAGGAAACAAGTTTATCTCTGACGACGCTAGCAATTGGAACAAATGGCCCTTACCGAATGTGACCCTTGACCCCGGAGGTTTTCAGTTGTTGTATGCAGATAAAGAACCCGAGCAAGGAGTAAATCACCTGGACTTCAAACTCGACGACCTTTCTGAAACTATTTATATTTCAGAGGTTCAGAACAGTGCGCGCGTGCTTATCGACTCCATTACTTATTCCAACATTCCAATCAATCATTCTTTTGGAAGAGCAACCGATGCCAATCCGGATTGGATCGACTGGACCGTTTCTACTCCGAATGCAAGCAATCTTCCTGTAAGTGTGAATGAACTTGTTTCTGGAATTTCCCTTTATCCGAATCCGGTTATTGAAATGCTTCACTGCACCGAAAAAATTTCAGGAAGAATACTTTCGATGCAAGGTGAAGTGGTTCAGGTTTTCTTCAACACACAAGAAATTCCTTGTCAGTCTTTGGCTGCGGGTATCTATACTTTGCAGACTGACAAAAGTCTTTTTCGATTTATTAAATCGAATTAGGGTAATCTACACTTGCCTTTGTAACTTGCAGGCATGTATTACAGCGACTATCTAAAACTGGGTGACGTTCTTAACGCACAAGAACTCGAAAGCGATAAACAAGGTAAACACGCTCACGACGAGATGTTGTTTATTGTTATTCATCAATCTTACGAATTGTGGTTCAAGCAGATTTTATTCGAAATGAAATCGGTGTACGACATTTTAGCGAAAGAGAACATTAACGACAACAGTCCAGAGTTGCAAATCGCTGTAAACCGCATGCACCGCGTAACAGAGATCCTTCGCATTTTGGTTGATCAAATCAATATTTTGGAAACCATGTCGGCGCAAGACTTCTTAGACTTCCGCGACATGCTTCGTCCAGCAAGCGGATTCCAAAGCATGCAGTTCAAAGTATTAGAGACATTGTTGGGATTGAAAGTGGAAGAGCGTCATGGACAAGAATATTTCACCAGTCAATTACGCAGTGAAGACGCGAAGCAGATTTACACGTTAGCGAAAGAAACAACGCTTTTGGAATTGGTGAACAACTGGTTAGAGCGCATGCCATTTTTCGAAGAGAAATATTGGGGAAGTGAAGATTTTTGCACGCAATATAGAAGCGCTTATTCCTCTTCATTGAGTGAAATGGAAATGCAAAACTTGAAAGCGTTCGATGAATTGTTCATCTCGAACGAGCCTGTTGAAAATAGAAAGCTTAGTTCAAAAGCAAGAAGAGCAGCGCTGTTCATCATGTTGTACCGCGACTATCCGATTCTTCAAAATCCGTATAGAATTATCAACTCACTCTTAGACATTGACGAATTGTTGGCTACATGGAGATGGCGCCACATGAACATGGTTCACCGCATGATTGGCGGAAGAGCTGGGACAGGCGGAAGCACTGGAAAAGGTTATTTAAGAGAAGCGGCTATGAAGCATTATGTGTTTCAAGAGTTCGCTGAATTGACTTCATTCTTGGTTGAACGAAGAAAATTCCCGCCTATTAGCGACGAACTAGCAAAGAAACTCGGCTTCGAGAATGGATAGTTATGTTCGCGATTTGCTCTCGGATATTGCTCGTTCCATAAAGCCGTGCTAACAACGAAGTTCCCTATTTTCGAACTAAGAAAAGCATCGTCCACTCATCGCGAACGCGGGTTTCTTTCCATTCGAATGCTGAAAATGCTTCAAGCAACGCAGGGACGTCGTTTTCATAGAATCCGCTCAGTAACAAAGGCGCTCCTGACTTCGTGGCGTTTTCGTAATGTTTGGCTTGAGCCAAGAGAATGTTCCGATTGATGTTGGCAATGAAAACATCTGCCATCTTTCCTTCAAGTAAATCTTCAACGCCTAAAAGCGCTTCAATCTTCGTGCAGCTGTTGCGCTCCAAGTTTTCAATGGCGTTCTCAAACGCCCACTCGTCTATGTCAATGGCCCAAACTTTCTTTGCTCCAAGTTTCTCAGCAGTAATAGCCAAGACAGCCGTTCCACTTCCCATGTCAATGACTTCCTTGTCTTTCAAGTCGAGCTCGAACATTTTCTGCAACACTAAATACGTTGTAGCATGATGTCCCGTTCCGAAACTCATCTTCGGTTCAATGATTAAGTCGAGGACGCCGTCCTTCGCTTCGTGAAATGGGGCTCTCACGCGACAAAGATTATCTACGTCGATTGGATCGAATTGCGATTCCCACTCGGCGTTCCAGTTGATGTCTTCCATTTCCTTCTTCGAGAAATGAATGGTCACATCTTCAATGGTTAATTCCAACAAAGCGTTTTGCAATTCTTCTGTATCGAATTGTGTTGGCACATAAGCCTCTACTCCACTTTCCGTTTCTTGAAAACTATCGAAAGCCAATTCGCTTAATGAAGCAATAACTAAATCGTTTCCCGGAATTAGCGGAGAAACTTCAAAGGTGTATACCGTGTATTGCATTAGGCGTTGTAGATAAATTCAAATTCAGCCACCTTCAAAGAAGCGCCGCCAATAAGCCCGCCATCAACATCTTCACAAGCCAACAAAGCCTGTGCATTCGCGGCGTTCATACTTCCACCGTATAAAATCTGAGTGTCGTTTGCTACTTCTCCGAATGTTGTTTTTAAGAACGATCGAATGTGCGCGTGCATCTCTTGTGCTTGTTCATTGCTAGCTGTAACGCCAGTCCCAATCGCCCAAACGGGTTCGTAAGCAATAACTATATTTTTCATTTGTGTTGAAGACAGATGTCCAATTACTTCTTCAATCTGTTTCGTCACGGTAGCGAAATGTAATTCGTTGTTGCGCTCTTCAAGCGTTTCTCCAATGCAATAAATCGCAATAAGGTTGTTGGCCAACAACTGATCTACTTTGCGTTTCAACAATTCTGAAGTTTCGTTGTGGTATTGTCTGCGCTCGCTGTGTCCAACCAAACTTCCCTTCACTCCTAACGAAGCCAACATGGCTGCTGAAATTTCTCCGGTGAATGCACC
>CANKYR010000028.1 GCA_947488195.1 Flavobacteriales bacterium | reverse complement strand
TCGACACCTAAATTGAATTCTATTGAAGTGTAGTGTCCGTCAGGAATTTCCACTTGATCGAGTTGAAGCGAAGTAGGAACCGACTGGTCAATGAGTTCATGTCCGTATAGTTCAACGCGCTCCCCATTTTCATTTACCAACTTCATGTGTGAAATGTAGTACTTCAGCATGTATGCATTGTATGCTTCTCCAGCGCCGTTGGTGTATGTGCTGTCGAGATGAAATTCATTTTCACCAATAACATTAAACACATTTACCCTTGTGTATGATTTGCATTTTGTTTCGAGGTCTTTTCGACACGAGGAAATAGCGATCGTGCAAAGGGCAATTAGAAGAAGTGCAAATTGTTTCATATATCAAAAATAGGATGAATTGTGTTCTACAGCTTTTTTATAACGAGATTTGCAATTGAAAATCAACGCCCCCGTAGTTTAACAGGATAAAACGGCCGTTTCCTAAACAGCTAATCCGTGTTCGAGTCACGGCGGGGGTATTTTTCAAGTAGAACATCTTTTAACAGTTAGGAAACTTTGAAATTACGTTCGGGTAACAACTTGTCCGGATACATAACTAACCCTTGATATAGGCTTAATTAATGAATAGAGATTAATCGTGTCCTTCGTGGAAAATTTCCACAATGAAGCACGTTCTATTTTTTCTAGCTATTTTATTCAGTTCAATTGGTATGCAATCTCAAGTGCGCATCACCGAAGTGATGTCGAGCGGAGGTACATCTGATTGGTTCGAATTGACGAATTACGGAAGTACAGCTATTGATATTACAGGTTGGAAAGTGGACGATAGTTCGTTCTCATTAACGACATCATTTGTGCTAAACGGCATTACATCTATCGCTCCGAATGAGCGAGTGATGTTTTGTGAAAACGCGAACGCATCCTATGCAACAACATTTAGAACATTTTGGGGATTAGCTTCCAGTGTTCAGGTGGGAACCTATACAGGAACCGCCATTGGTCTCTCTTCTGGGGGAGATGGCGTAATTGTTTTTGACGCGAGTGGAACAGAAATTTGGCGAGTAAGCTTCGGAGCAGCAACAGCAGGATCCTCTTTTTATTGGGGTTATGATAGTGTAGGGAATTTCGATCCAATGTATGTCGGTGCTTCCAATGTTGGATTGGTGAGTGTGTTGGGAACAATTCAAAGTCAAGTAACTGTCAACAGTGCCGATGTCGCAATGAATGTTGGTTCTCCAAGAACATCTATTCAACCTGTCAATCCTGTCTTAGGTTGCATGGACGCAACGGCTTGTAACTACAATTCTACAGCTACAACGAGTGACAATTCATGCACATACGGTCAAACGTATTACTTAGATCAAGATGCAGATGGATATGGTACTACAGGTACTTCAACTGTGAGTTGCACTGCTGCTGCTGGTTATGTTTTATCAAACACAGATTGCAACGATGAAGTTGCTGCGATTTCTCCTGGAGCTTCTGAGAATTGTTTGAACTTATTAGATGACAATTGCGATGGGTTGGTAAATGTGGGTTGTCCGAATGCGGAAGTGAGTATTGCTTCAGCATCGAATTTCATTCAAGTAAACGAAAACGCAGGCTTGGTTTCAATTCCTGTATCTGTGACTAACGCAAATGCATTACCAATTAACGTTCATTTCGAACTTTCTGTTTATTCCAACGCTACTGTCGGGTCTGATTTTACTTGGATAGACTCTTTGGTCATTGAGCCATTGACAAACGGAGTGGTGAATCATTCGGTTTCCATAATTGATGATTCGGTGATTGAAAATGCGGAACGTGTTGTTGTAAGAATTCTTTCTTCGAGCAATGGCGTTGTTCATGCTTCAAATAACTACCGAATCATTTTCATAAAAGACAATGAGGTGAATAATATTCCTTCAACAAATGAATTGAATTTGAATTTGCTTTCAAGTTTTTCAAATGGAACGTCAGGAGTTAATTCTGCTGAAATTGTTGCCCATTGCAGATTAACACAACGCTTGTTCATTGCGAACAGCATTGCTGCAAAGATGGATATTGTAGACTTCGCCAATCCTGCTGCTCCGGTTTTGATTTCATCAATTGATATGACTCCTTACGGAAACATCAACTCAATTGCGGTTCATGACGGAATTATTGCTGTAGCCATTGAGAATTCCAATGCGCAAGAAAATGGAAGAATTGTGTTCTTCAATCCAGATGGCGTCTATGTAAATGAGGTAACCGCTGGTGCTATGCCTGACATGATTACATTCTCTAAAGATTACACGAAAGTGATAACCGCGAATGAAGGAGAGCCGAATTCTACTTATTCAGCTGATCCAGAAGGTTCAATTACTGTTGTAGACATTAGCGGTGGTATTGCAAACTTAACGTCTACAAACGCGACTCAGATTATGCTAACGCAATTCAACGGACAAGAAGTAGCTCTGCGTGCGCAAGGGATAAGAATATTTACTACCTCTGCAACTGTTGCACAAGATTTAGAGCCTGAGTATGTAGCTGTTTCAGACGACAACACCAAGGCGTATGTTACACTTCAAGAAAACAATGCGATACTCGTGCTGGATTTAGCAACGAATACCATTGAATCTCTTCTTCCATTGGGTTATGCAGATTACTCTGCTGGTTCAGGAAATTCGTTGGATGCCTCTGATCAAAGCGGTGCAATTTTGAATACTTCTGACTTGCCTATCAAAGGGACATACATGCCTGATGCCATTTCTTATTCAACCATTAACGGAAATGGATATGTGTTCATGGCCAACGAAGGCGACTCACGTGAATTTGGTTCTGTGACTGATGCAAATAGAATTTCTTCAAGCGTATTCAACAACTTGGATGCGGCGGCCTTCCCAGACGCAGCAATTCTTCGAAACAATAAATTCTTAGGTCGCTTAAGCGCATTGAAATATTCTGGAGATACAGACGGAGATGGCGACTACGATGAGTTGCATGTGATGGGCTCTCGCTCGTTCACCATTCGCAACGCTGCAACGAATGCATTGGTTTTCGATTCGAAAGATATGTTTGAAAAAATCACTGCAAACTCTCCGTTAACGGCGGCATTCTTCAATGCATCTAACACTACCGGTGCTGCAACTTCCAAGAATAGAAGCGACGATAAAGGTCCAGAGCCGGAAGGAGTAACCGTGTCAGTAATTGACGGAATACACTATGCATTTATCGCATTGGAGCGCGTGGGTGGATGTATGGTTTTCAATGTTGAAAATCCAAACGCTCCAGTTTTTGTTACTTATGTGAACAACAGAACACTAGCGGGAAGCGGCCCTGATTTGGGCGCTGAGGGAATTATTTTCATTTCGGCAGAGGATTCTCCAAATGGACAAGCCATTGTTATTTTGGCGAATGAGGTGAGTAGCACGTTATCGATTTTTACTGCGAATACTTGCGCATCTCTTTCAGCAGCTGTTTCAACTCCGACAGCAACAACGGCATGCGCCGGAGAGTCGATTGAATTATCGGCAACTGTGAATGCTAATGTTAGCTCACAATGGTTCAAAGACGGTCAGGCTTTTGGGATGATGAACGCAGGATCCATTTCTGCTACGGAAAGTGGTGTTTACCATTTAGAGGTTTCAAATGCGCTTCTGCAGTGCAATCATTCATACAGTGATATAGTTGTAACTATTAACGCATTGCCGGTGCTAACAGTTCCTGCAGATGTTGCAGTTTGTCAGGGCAATGAAATTCAATTGAGCGCACAAGGTGCCGATAACATTGTGTGGAATGGAACCCTTGCGAACGGTTCATTCATTACACCAGCGGTTTCAGAAGTATACACTGCTGTAGGGACGAATGAATTTGGTTGCGAGTCTACTCAAGAATGGAATGTAGAGTTAAACGAACTTCCTATGGTTATGGCTGGAGCTGATGTTACAGTTTGTGAAGGAGCATATGTTGAATTCAACGCAACAGGAGCAGTTGACTATGTATGGAGCAATGGAGTTTCAAACACATACGGAACAAGTCTTTTCAATTCGGAAGAAATTACTGTTACAGGAACCAATGCTTTCGGTTGTTCAGATACAGACACCTTGCAAGCAACGGTTTTACCAAATCAAAATTTCTATGAAGACATGGACATGGATGGATATGGTAACGCTTCAACTTTGATCAGCACTTGCGTTCAACCGTTGGGATACATTACCTCTGCAGGAGATTGCAACGACATGAATGCTGCGGTGAACGATGGAATGATGGAAATTTGTAACGATGTTGATGACAATTGTAACAGTCTCGTTGATGACGGATTGACCTTTACGAATTATTACTTCGACAATGATGGAGATGCATTCGGTATTACAACGGATGCGGTATTTGCTTGCGAACAACCTAGTGGCTATGTGCAGGCAGATGGTGATTGCAACGATAATGCGTTTGGTGTTTATCCGGGGTCGCCTGAATTCTGTAACGGAAGCGATGACGATTGTGACGGATCGATTGACAATGGATTGGTATTCTTGAGTTATTACGCAGACGCAGATGGCGACACATACGGTGACATAAACAACAGTGAAAGTTTATGTGCTGATCCAGGTAGCCTTTTTGTAACAAACGACACCGATTGCGACGATACAAACGCATTGGTTAACCCTGCTGCAACAGAAGTTTGGGAGAATGGAATAGACGACGATTGTAACCCGAGCACAAGTGATGTGAGTGTTGGAGAATTGACTGCATTCGAATTTAATTTATTCCCGAATCCTACTCCGGAAAGACTTACAATTTCACGTTCTTCATCTGTGGCTTCCACACTTGAAATATTTAATTCACTTGGATCACTGGTTCACACCTCCATTGTTTTTGGATCGAAGACTATTATCGATGTATCGGTATTCCCGGCAGGATATTATGTTGTGCGAGTGAATGGAATGAGCAAGACATTTGTGAAATTATAATTCATTTTTTTAAATTGAAACAACGGTCCCGTTTTCGGGACCGTTTTATTTTTATAACTCTCTTAACAAATCCTTTACAAAAGGGCGAATTGCTTTCGTTAATCATAACCTGAGATTAATATCAAATTTCTCATTGCGGGCTAATCTTGCACAAGTTTGATTGGCTATGAAGACACTAAAATTTCTGACTATTTTATTCGTCCTATTCCTGAGTTTAAAAGGTTTCACTCAAGATGGTTTAGAGGGCGTTATAGTTGAGAAATTTTATGTCTCCACGAAAGCAGACAATGCAGGAAAACTATTCAGTGGAGATTTGAAAAAGGGAAGTGTAACCTACCGAATATACATTGATCTCAAACCTGGTTTTCGCTTTCAAGCAGCCTATGGAACCCCAACACATCCATTAACTATTCAATCTTCAGAGAAATTTTATAATCACATTGAAGCAGGGAATATTCAACCGAATATTATACCAGAACGTACATACAAAAAGAATATCGCTTTGTTGGATTCATGGTTGTCAGTTGGGGCTTGTGGTCAAGGACAATTGGGAATTCTAAAAGAAATAGATGACGCGAATAGTGACAATTTAGGAATCTTTGAAAAGGGGTATTTCAGAAATAAAAAGAAATTGATTCCATTGTATGAAAAAGACGGAATGAAGAGAGCGGAATTTGTTCCGTTCCCTACGTTTTATCAAATGGACTCTTTGTCTTTTGTATTGGGTGCTGCATCGCTTTCCAACAAGGTAGAGATTAACAATGGTGCATGGGCTTGTCTAGGAAAGGGCTCTGTAGGAGCCGATTCGCTTTCTACGAATTGTGTTCTTATTGGCCAGTTGACCACCCACGGAAATTTGAATTTCGAATTGAACGTACTCATTGGTGCTCCAAATGGCACTTCACAGAAATATGTTGCGAAAAATCCTGTAGTTGAAGAAAGTGAATGGACTCATCCAGACTTGATTTTCAATTCGGAAAATAAAAAAAATAAATCAAAGAAAAAATAAATCAGATGAAAAAGAGCTTACTACTTATTGCCACTGTGTTCACTTCGTTCGTTGCCTTTTCACAAGTAGGATTGGAAGGAATTGTGGTTGAAAAATATTATGTGTCAGATTTAGCTGACTCAACCGATGCAGGCGACAATGGAGCCATGTATCCGTTACACGTGGGTTCTGTGACATATAGAGTTTATGCGAACTTATTACCTGGATATAAGGTTATTCAGCTTTTTGGTTCACCTCAGCACACCATGAATATTGCAACGACGACTGCATTTTATAACGATCCTAATTACGGTTTTAAGGTATATCAAGGAACGAGTGTAAACAACACTAAGAAAAATACCACATTGATTGATTCTTACTTAACCATTGGCGGTGTTGCAACTGGTTTGTGCGGTGTGTTGAAAACAGAAGATACGGATGGTACTATTGGAAACAATCAAGGCATTTTAGCGAACAACGACCCAGCTGCTGGTTTGATGATAACTGGAATTGATGGTGTAGATGGATTGATGCCAGGCGCTCCCATTCTTCCGAATGTATTGGGAATTACAACTGAGTTAGATATTTTTGATCAAACTGTTGGAAACGATTTCACTACCAATGGCGCTGCTATTGCTGCTCTAGGTGGAATGGAAGGAGTAACTCCAAGCAATCATGTATTATTGGGCCAGTTCACAACAGACGGTGTTTTCAGTTTTCGATTGAATTTGCAATTGTCAACTCCTGTTGCCGGAGAAAGTCAAATTTTTGTAGCTGACTCAGCATTAACGGGAGAGTTTGTCGATTCAACATTAATATACTCTTCTCTTCCTCCTGTTATTGATTTAGTTGAGGCAAACGGTGTTGTTTCTGATGTCGATTTTTCTGCATATCCAAATCCTTGCGAGAATCAATTGACAATAATTCAGTCAAACAACCAAGTAGACAAAGTATCAATGAGATTGATGGATGTAACCGGTCGTGTTGTAATGAACGATGTTTATTGGAGTTCAAAGCGCACGATAGACACAACGAATCTTCCGAGTGGATTTTACACAGTCATGCTTGAAAGACAAGGTCAGATTCATTCCGTGAAATTCGTTAAGAAATAAAATTAGAAAGCTGTTGTCATGAAAAACTTCTTCGCGGTACTTTTTCTTGTGATTGTTTCTCACACCATTTCTGCACAAGGAACCTTGCGCGGAAAGGTGACCGATGAGAAAGGTGAATCTATGTTTGGAGTAATTGTTCGTGCCATAGAGAACGAAGGAATCATTGCCCAAACCGATTTCGAAGGAACATTCTCACTGAAGTTTCCAGACAACAAGCAGTACACATTGAATTTTATCATTGTCGGATACGAGAAGTTAGAGGAAAAAATTCTGCTTAAGGATAATGCAGTCTTATCGAAGGAGTTCACCTTAATAAATTCTTCCAACGTAATCAAAGGAATGGATGTAGTTGCAAAGCGTGTAAAGGCGAACGATGGCTACATGGAAAAAATGAAAATGAATTCTGCCACAACCTTGGATTTCATTTCTGCTGAAGTTATGAAGAAGACCGGAGATGCGAGTGTAGTGAATGCCATTGCCCGTGTGTCTGGAGTTTCAACGAATGGGGGTTTAATCACAGTGCGTGGTATTGGTGACCGCTATGTTCGCACCACATTAAATGGTTCTCGTATACCAACGTTAGATCCTTTAACCAACAACATTAAGCTAGACATTTTCCCTTCAAGTTTGGTAGATAATATAGTTATTACGAAGACTCAAAGTGCGGAGCTACCAGGAGATTGGGCGGGTGCTTACATTTCTGTTGAGACAAAAGATTATCCAGACAAACTCTCTGTGAACATTGAATCTCAATTTGGATACAATTCGCAAACAACCTTCAAGAATTTTATTACTTCGGATAGAAGCAGCACTGATTGGTTGGGTTTCGATGGGGGTTTAAGAATAAGAGATACGGATGGATTATCTTCTCCTAACCTGGCCCCGTCTACTTATCAGCAAATGGTTGCGTTAGGTTTGGGAGATTATTTTACTCAACAAGGAATACAAGGTTGGCAAGATGGCGATGCTGAAGGTGACGCCTACTTCCGAATGGGCTTGGTTCAATTGGGACTTTTGGCCCCAGCCCAATTTAACGACCCCACTGCTTTTGATCAAGCGAGAGATCAATACAATGCGAACTTTAAACCACAGGCCTTCAATATTATTAATCCAAACGGTACCAGCTACGCAAGTGGGTTCAGTAATAATTGGAACACGAAGTTCCGTCGCGCACCAATAAATTTTTCTCAAAGCTTCAGTATTGGTGATCAAAAGACTTTGTTTGGAAAAGAATTGGGTTTCATTTTTGGATTTAAATATGGATCTGCTATTCGGTTCGATCCGAACGGTATTTCTCAACGTGTTGGCGATGAAACTTTGGGTTACCTCTTTGAAAGACAGGATAATGCAATTGTGAGTCGCGAAACAAACTCAATAAGCGCATTACTTAATTTGGCTTACAAATTAAACAAGAACAACAAAATTTCTTTGATGTTTATGCCGAACATTATAGGTAATAATGATGTGGCTAGTTTTGAGGAGATGCCTCAAGGATTAATAAATCAAGAAGCGGCTGTTTCGAAAAATATTTTTTACGAGCAACGTAAGCAATTGATTTATCAGTATTCTTCGCAACATTACATTCCAACTCTAAAATTGAAGTTGGATTTGAATGCATCTTATACCGATGGAAGCAGTGTAGCGCCTGATTTTAAAGCAACGCAATTCCTTCGTTTTTTAGATTATACAACTGTAACGGGGTATGAATTCGCACCAACCGCAGGTGAAGGAATACGTCGATATGATCGTTACTTAGATGAAAATATTTTTGATGGAAGAGTGGGTTTTGAGATGCCAATTAAATCAAAGATTGAAGGAGTTGTAAGAAAACTTAAATTCGGTGCTGCAACTCAGAGGAATTATAGAAAAATCGACAACAAAGAGTTCAGATTGTTTAATGGGAATCAAGGTGTCGTTGAGCCCTTGTTAGATGGGGATTTAGACAACTATTTGAGCCCAGATAAATTTGTTATACAGAATGGTATTCTTGATTACTATTACATGGATTTCGATTTTGAAAGAAATCACAGTTTCGGTAATAGTAATGTCGAGGCCGTTTATGGTTTGGTTGACTTCGAAATTAATCAGTCGTTACGTTTCTCAGGCGGTGTTAGAATGGAGCACACAGACATTTTTACAGATGCCGATTTATTTTATGAGTTAGGATATGGTGTAAATGATATCCGAAGAGAGAATGTCGGTGGATTTGCGCTGGTAAATGCGGCTTCCATAAATCAATGGGATATACTACCTAGCGGAAGTTTAATATATAAGTTAAAAACAAAGAAGGAAACCCAAAGTAATTTACGTTTCAATTACAGTCAATCGGTGGCGCGGCCAAGTATTCGTGAGTTAAGCGATGCTGCAATCTATGACAATGAATTTAGAACTTTGATTTACGGAAATTCAGATCTGAAGTTGGTGAACATTACCAATTATGATTTCCGAGGGGAGGTGTATTTCGCCAATGGAGACAACGTTTCGGGAAGTGTGTTCTACAAAGATTTCCGCAATCACATTGAGATGGGTTTTGGTGGCGCCGGAATAACATGGGATAACATTGATCAATCGACAGTCCGTGGTATTGAGCTAGAAGGTAAAAAACAGATTGGAAGAAACTTCGAGTTTCGCGCGAATTTAACATTGGTTAAATCAGAAGCTCAGTTCATTCGAAAGGATTTACAGATCATTGACGGAATTAAAGTGTATACCATTATTGATACTTTGTATCGTCCGATGTTTGGACAAGCGCCTTATCTATTCAATTCAATGTTTTCTTATACGTCCGACACACTTGGTTTAACGGCTACTGTAAGTTACAACGTCCAAGGTCCTCGGCTAGTTATTGCGGGGTCGGTGAAAGGAAGACCTGATGTTTATGAGATACCTCGACACCTTTTGGATTTCAAAATTAGCAAGGCAATTGGTGAGCACTACAATGCTAGCTTAACCATTCGAGACATATTAAACTCTCCGGTGCGCAGATCGTATGATTTACCAAGTGGTTACGTAGACTTTGATAATTTCAGATACGGAACGAATTTCTTAGTCAGTTTCGCTTACAAACTATAATTCTTGATTAAGATGAAAAGACTTATTTCAACCCTATTTTTTTCAGTATTGTTTGCTCATTTTGCATCTGCGCAATTGGAAAAAGTAATTGTAGAGAAATATTATGTTAGCGATGCGAACGATGCTACAGACATTGATGGCGGGGGCGTTCCTGTGGGTTCAACAACTTACAGGATTTATCTTGACTTAAAGCCGGGTACTGTTTTAAAGCGTATCTATGGCGACGCGAATCACCCGTTTTCTATTTCGAGTTCAGAGGTGTTCTTCAATAACATATTAGATGGACAGACTTTCGGAAAAGACTTCATTAAAGGAAGATATTTAGAGAATACAGTGGCATTAGACACTTGGTTAACGTTGGGTCAAACGGCGAGACAAGGAACGAAATATTTTTACGGAATTTTAAAAGATCAAGACACTGACGGTTCTTTTGTCGGGGGTGTGAATAATGACGGTGGAAGCGCTTTAGTGCCCTCAGGTTTGTTGATCAATGAAGATCCCACTTGCGGAACTCCATTAACGATTGCAGACGGAATGGACACCTTGAATTCTGTTCCGAACAATTGGTTTAATTCAGGCGTTTTAGATTTTCTTTCCGGTGCTGACACCACTATGTTCGGTTCATTGGTTCCGCAAAGTTCCTTTGAAAGTTCGAATTTTTTATTGAGTTGTTCGGGTGTGCAGGGTACAGTTGCAGACAGCAATCAGGTGATAATTGCGCAACTGACTACTTTAGGAGAATTATCCTTCAATATAAATATTACAGTTGAAGAGTTGGTAAACGGGGTTCCAACATTGGTGAATTATATTTCTTCGGACACTTTGTTGGGCGACAATGAAAAGTACAATCCGTATTTGAGTTATCCATATTCCTGCGGTTGTAATGACGCGAATTATCTAGAGTACAATTCTTCTTTTGTTTGTTTGGAAGAAGGGTCATGTATAACGCCTGTTGTATTTGGGTGCACAGATTCTTTGGCGTGTAATTATGATGCACAAGCCAACATAAATATTGCGACACTGTGCTGTTACCCGGGCTCTTGTGCTGGAAGGAATATTGAAGAGGTATGTCCTTCGTTAATGGGCAACGACTTCGATATAAATGTTTATCCGAATCCAACAAGCGATGACATTACCATGAATATTATTTCGGGTTCTGCGAATAATTGGACCTATGAAGTATACAATACTTATGGATCTGTTAAGTTATCCGGGATCTTTACGACCACTGATTTGAATGTTGTAATACCGTTGAGTCTTTCGAACCTAGATCCAGGGATGTATCAGTTGAAAGTTTCAAACGGAGAATTAAGTAAGCATAAATTATTTATTAAGTTATGAGAGCGTATCTGAATTCGTTCATTCGAACGTCTGCGATAGTTGTTGGATTGATCTTTACCGGTTGCCAAGAGGAGGTTATTCCGCCGCGAGCAATTGAAACTAGCACGGTAACCGATGTAGACGGAAATGTATATAAGACTGTGAAGATTGGCAACCAATGGTGGATGGCAGAAAATCTAAAAGTAACACGGTTCAACGACAGTTCTTCTGTTGCATTTATTTCGGTTAATGCATTAAATAGCGAGTGGCAGAACGCAATGGAAGCCGCCTATACATCATTGAACGATGGTCAGTATGGGTTATTATATAATTATGCAGTAGTTGAAAACACAAAGAATATTGCCCCGGAAGGTTGGCATGTTCCAACCGATGAAGAGTGGAAAATGTTAGAAAAGGAAATAGGAATGTCAACGGAAGAAACGCAATCACTTGGATGGAGAGGAAGTATTGAAGCAGAGAAGTTAACATCGCTCTATTCTGTTGGTTGGCCTGAAGGAACTGCTTTGTTTGGAACCGATGAGATCGGTTTCAATGCGAAACCTGGAGGAGTCAGGGTATTCAACGGCGAAACGAATTTTCAAGGAAATACTGCATTTTGGTGGACTGCTACAACCAATGGCAATGAAGCATGGTACCGATACTTAGACGCCAACCAAACGCGTATTTTTAGACAACACACGTACAAGGGATACGGCATGAGTATTCGTTGCGTAAAGAATAACTAAGATGAAAAATTATTTTTTGGTTTTTATTTTTCTAATTGCTTTCAGCTTTGGAAGCGTTGCACAAACGAAACCTGCTTTTGGTGTGTATTACAATCCAGCGTTTACCGTTACAAAAACAAAAGCACCGGGTGAATTGGATTGGTTGAAGAAGGAGTGGGATATGTTCGAGTCTGGAAGCATGGGGTATTCTTTTGGAGCCTTTGCTCAGCGCACCGTAACATCTAAAATCAGTCTAAGAGTTGGGGCGGGATTTTCTACTTACGTCGCGCGTGCCGATTCATTGAACAACTTGGGAATAGATAAGTATAGAACGGCTTATCGTTTTATTGAGGTGCCTGTTGTGGCGAGCTATTATTTTGGAGAGAACAAATACAGAAGACCTTATTTTTCTGCCGGTTACACATTGAATTATTTCTTGAATAAAAGTATTACTTATTCATTGGTTGGATCGAACCGAGAGGAAAAAACGGTTTTAAAAGGAGATGAAAAGGCAATCAGTCATGCTGTGCGTTTGGCTTTCGGTTTCGACTTTGTTTTGGATAAAAAATGGAGCATGAAGACCGAAATCTTTGTGAACCAATTTCTTTCTTCCTTAACAAACGACGGCCTTCGTCGCATGCCATTTGCCGCTGGATTGTCTATTCAGCTTAGAAAAAAGTAAGGCATTTGTCTTTTGGCGTTCTGAACAAAAAGACCATTGTTAACGTGCCGTTAAGCAGCCTTAACAAGTATTAAACGTTCGGTCAAAATCTTTAACGATTTCGCAATTTAGTTTTCATTTTGTAGGTATAGTTGGCGTGCATCTTTGCCCCAAATTAATCTAAACTTATTTTATGAAAACTAATCAAAACATTTTCAAGGCCATTGCTTCTTTTGCTTTGGCTTTTGGTGCTTTTGCGAGTGCACAAGCGCAATCTAATTTAGGGGCCTCTTGCGGATGTCCTTCTGTAGCTAGCAGACCAACCGTTAACGTTACAAGCCTTCCAGGTTATGTAGCTATCAACGGAACGTTTGGTGGTGAGCTAACTCAAGGTGCAACGTTTACTTGTGATAAGACTTACATTCTTGACAAGAAAATTTACATCCCAGCTGGTCAATCTTTGAACATTGCACCAGGTACTGTTATCAAAGGTGCTGCGAACGCAGTTCCAGCCGAAGCTACTGCTTTAATTATCGAGCGTGGTGGTAAAATTAACGCAGCAGGTACGGAGTCTTGCCCTATCGTATTTACTGCATTCGCGGATCCAATGGACGGAACTTATGCAATCTCAAACGTAGGTAAATGGGGTGGTGTAGTTGTTTTAGGAAAGGCAACAAACAACTTGACTTTGGCAGCGAATGGTCCTTTCGTACCAGGTGGTTCAGGTAAACTAGCGGTTGCTGATGGATTAGGAACTGTAGAGGGTTTCTCAACTTCTAATCCTCAAGATCAATACGGTGTTGCAATTTCAACACCTACAAACGTTGTAACAGCGACTGTTCCAACTCCGAACACTTATTCATTTACTCAAAACGTTACATCCTCAGCGACTACAACAATTACCTTGTCTGCTAATGGTGCATTTGTTCTACCAGGTATGGCTGTTTCTGGAACGGGAGTAGCTCCTGGTACTTTAGTATCTTCAGTAGTGGGACAAGTAGTTACTCTTAATACAGCAACTACTGGCGCGGTAACTCAAGCAACTTTTGATGGAACTTACATCTATGCTGGTGGTACTTCTGCTCAGTTCTTTACAGGTACAGCTACAACGTTTACATCTGGAACTGGTCCATGGGTTGGAAACATTAACTACTCTGCCCCTTTCGTATCAGGAGGTTCTTCTTTCGACGACAACGACAATTCTGGTGTTATGAAGTACATCTCAATCCGTCACTCAGGAGCTATCTTAGCTGTTGGTGCTGAAATTAACGGTTTAACATTAGCTTCAGTTGGTCGTGGAACAACAGTTGATCATATCGAGATTGTTTCTTGCGCAGATGACAACATTGAAATTTTCGGAGGAACTGTTAACTTGAAATACATCACTACTTTGTTCGGTAACGACGATATGTTTGACTACGATTTAGGTTGGAAAGGAAAAGCTCAGTTCTTCTTCGGAATGAAGAATACAGCTGCTGGAACAAGCCCTGATAACGACAATGGAATCGAGGCAGATTCTGATGACAATGCTTCTAACGCTGTGTACAGATCTCATCCGGTTTTATACAATTTCACAATTGTTGGAAATGGTAAAAATGCAACTACAGCTGACAATCGTGGATTAGCAGGTGCGAATTTTAAAGATGGCGCTGAAGGTGAATTATACAATTCGATTTTTGCAAACTTCAAGAACGGAATCAATCTTGCTAAGTCATTATCTGGTACTCCAGCAAGAACATACAACGCTTGGCATAACTGGAGAAATATTGGTACAACTGAATCTCCGAATACAAATACTGCTGCTGTAGCAAATAGCTTGGTTATTAAGTGTAATACAATTTTAATGAATAGCGCAACTACTGGAGCAAATGGTCTAGGAATTGATGCAGCTAGCTCTGGTGCTTTGGCGACTGCTGCAACTACCGCTGTTGGTGGTGAAGCGGATCAATTCGCTGCAGATTTGAACACGGTTTCTACTGCCGCTCTTCCAGGTTTCAGCTATGCGTTTACTGTTGATGCATCTACCAATGCAGTTACAGTTAAGAACGATGTTACCCCTAATCCAGCTCTTGGAATTACAGGTTGTCCAACACCTCCAGTTGACGGGTTCTTTGAACCGGCTAACTACCGTGGTGCGTTCTCTTCAACAAATGGCGAAAACTGGTTGTCTAACTGGTCTTACTCTCAAGTGTTGAATTCTACTTCAGGTGTTCGCGCTTGTGCTACTGACTTAAATTTAGATGGCACTACAGACGTAAATGACTTCTTAATCTTCGCTCCGGCATTCGGAACTTCTTGTAACTAAAAAAATAAAAAAATTGGTCTCTGCAAAGCCCACGATTCGTTGGGCCTTGCGGAAGCCATAAATAAAAAAACATGAAAGCAATAAAGTTTATACTTGGAATGGGATTGATGTTGGCTGCATCGTCCGCTTTCTCTCAAGGCTTGCAAGGCATAGTCGTAGAGAAGTACTACCAAGCCAATGCTGCCGATGTTGCAGATGCAACTTCAGCAGGAGCAGTGACTCCGTTAACAACGAACTCTGTAACGTACCGTGTTTATGTAGACATGGCTGCTGGTTACAAGTTTAACAGTTTGTTCGGTAATGCTGCACACAACTTAACTGTAAATACAACGACTGGATTCTACAACGATCCTTCATGGGGAGTTTCTATAAATCCGGGTACTGTAAGTACAGCAAACATCAGAAAGAACACCGGTATGATTGACTCTTGGTTTACCACGGGTGGTGTAGCTTCAGGTAAGGCAGGTGTTTTGAAATCAGAAGATACCGATGGAACAATTGGTAACGCACAATCAATCTTAGCGAACAACCCTGGTGGATGTTTCGGTCTTCCGATTAACGGTACTTCAGGTCAAGATGGTTTCTTACCAAGTTCAGGAACGACTTACATTGTTCCAAACGGATTAGGTTTAGGAACAGCATTGGATGTATTGGATCAAACAAACGGTGGTTCTATCGTTCTTACGAATGGTTCAATCGCTGCATTGGGTGGTGTTCAAGGTCCAACTTCTTCGAACATGGTTTTGATTGGACAGTTCACAACAAACGGTCAATTCAGTTTCGCGTTGAACTTACAAATTCAAAACATTGCAACAGGTGTTGCCGAGAACTACGTTTCTTCAAACCCAACAGGTGCTGAATTAACTAACTCAACGCTTACTTTGGTTCCAAACGTTGCTCCAACAATTTCGCTTACTGCTCCTGCAGCAAACATCATTAATGGAACAGCTATGACTTTCACAGCTACTGCTGCTGATGCAAACGGAACTGTTTCAAGTGTTTCTTTCTATTTAGACGGTGTGTTGTTGGCAACTGACAACACTTCTCCATACAATGCTTCTTACACAGCTGCTGCAGGATCTCATACATTATATGCGGTTGCACTTGACAACGACTGCGTAAGCACAACGTCTTCAACAGTATCTTTCACATCAGCTGCTAACCAAGCGCCTACCGTAACTGTAACTGCTCCAACAACAACTGTTGCTGGAACTGTTTTAACATTCACAGCTTCTGCTTCAGATGTTGACGGCACAGTTTCTCAAGTTGAGTTCTTTGTAAACAACGTTTCTGTTGGTGTAGACAACTCTTCACCTTATTCAGTTACTTACACTGCGGTTTTAGGTTCTGGTCAAACAGTGAGAGCTGTTGCAACAGATGACCTAGGATTATCCGGTAATTCAAACATTGTTACCATGAACGTTCTTGCTAACGTTCCAGCAACCGTTTCATTGACCGGTCCCGCTGCAAATGGAATTTATTCAAGCTACGTGAATGCTGGTGCAGGAACATTAACTCCAATGACATTCACTGCAACTGCTGCTGATTCTGACGGAACAGTAACTCAAGTTGAATTCTTCGTTGATGGAGTATCTGTTGGCGTTGATGCAACAAGCCCATATTCTGTTATTTGGAACAGTACTTCAGGAACAAAGGTTGTTACTGCAAAAGCTACAGATAGCAACGGTGCTATTACAACTTCAGCAACATTGACTTTAGTGATTAACGACTTACTTGCATTGCCATACGAAGTTGTTTCTGTTACACAAACATGTGAGTTACCAACGTATTGCGTGCCGGTTGCTGCTGCTTTGACTAACCCAGTAAACGACGTAAAGGGATATGATGTAATTATGAATTACGATGCTACGAAAGTAGTTCCTACAGGTAACGTTACAGTTTACAGCGCATTGGTAAACCCAGCATTAATAGACATAGCTACTTCATTGACAACACCTGGTGAGTTGGTTATTTCTTTAAGTTTTAAAGGAACTGCTCCTGCTAGTTCTGAATTCAACGGAACAGGAAATCTATTCTGCGCTGAGTTCACGCGTTTGGCTGGTTTAGCACCTTTTGATCAGTCTCAGGTATCTGTTTCTTTCATGCAAGAAAGTTACATTACAGGAGTTCAGCAAAAGCCTGTAACTGCGAACAATATTTTTTCTACAACACAACAGAACTATGTTTCGAACTTACAATACGGATTTGACGGATCAGCAATTCCTTACAATTCTGCTTCACCAAACACTTACTTAGTAACAAACATATACGGGTCAATAAACGGAACGACAATCTCAAATCCTTCGACTCCTGTTACGCCAAACGTAGCTGGACAATTCACACACAACTTAGGTAACGGAACGAACGTATCTATTCAACGCGACATCAACAACTTGAATACTATTCAAGTGATTGTTAATGCTGCTGATGCGATCATAGCTAAAACACTATTGCTTAACCAATACACAACTGCTACCGCTCCTTCTATCTACGCAATGCTTTCAATGGACGTTAACTTGGACGGAGTAATCAGTTCTGGTGACCTTACTCAAATGAAGCAAAGAACTACCTTGGCTATCCCAGAGTACCAACAAGCTTGGAACTACAACAATCAGGGTGTTTCTAACGGACAGCCTTCTAAAGACTGGATTTTCGTAGATGCAACTCGCGTTGCAACTGCAGCTTACCAAATCTCTTCTACCTTCCCAGCGAACAACTTAATCGGTTACTCAAAAGGAAAAGTTCCTGTTGTTCCATTCGTACTTGCTGTAAACCAAACAGGTTACAGTGTAACTAACGCGACTTGTCCGCTAGTTGGAACCGAGACTTACAAAGGTGTAATGTTAGGCGATGCTGACGGATCATATGGTGCTTATGCTGCAGATGGTATTTTGAAGACCAACGAATCTGATTACATCTTGGTAGATTTAGGAAGCGCAATCGTTGAAGGAACGAAAGTTTCTGTTCCAGTTGCATTTGTTTCTGAAGAGCCAGTTAACGCATTCGATATCGCGTTACAAGTAAACGAAAATACATTGTCATACGTGTCAATGGAAGACACTCAGTTGGGTTCAGAGAGCGATGCTTTCTACAACAACAACGACAAGACCTTCCGTTACACTGCTTTGAACATGAACGATTTCTCTGCAAACGCACGTGTGGTTTATATCACTTTCGAAACAGCTGATGGAAAAATCACTGAGAAAGATTTAACAGCTGAATTGGGATTGTTAAACGGTAAGCAAACTGAAGTGAGATTTGTTAAATCAATTCAAGTTGGAGACAACGCGGTTGATATTTATCCAAATCCATCTAACGGTATGTTTACTGTAATGTCTCACGTAGACGGACAAGTAGATATCGTTGATATCACTGGAAAATTAGTATTCCCAGGAGCAATTGTAAAAGCAAATCAAGTAGTAGAAGTAAATATGCCTGAGCTTAGCGCTGGAGTATATTTCGTTCGTTTCTATAGCAATAACGCCTTGACAACCAAGCGCATTGTAATTAGCGAATAATCTCTCATGGTTTGAATTTGTTTAAAGAAAAGGTTACTCAACGGAGTAACCTTTTCTTCATTTTAATAAAATATGATTATGAAGAAACTAATACTCGTTTTTACTCTAGCACTCGCTGGATTTTTTTGTTCAACGGATGTTCAAGGTTTTAATAGAAATTCTGAAGAATTATTGACTTTGACAGACACTGTAGTATTCGACTTATCATCGGCCACGTATTCCAACAGTGGTGGAATTTATTACATAGATATTCCGGTGTTGATTTATTCAACCAACACTGGAATTAATGCATTGGATTTTTGGTTCAATTTTAATTTGAACAAAATGACCTACGTAAGCACAGTTCCATTGGTGAGTGGTTTGGATCCATTTACGAATTACAATGTGAATAATCTGGTGTTGAGCAATACCACTTCTGGCACGTCTGCCTCATTTTCAACGCCACTATATACTGAAATTCTTATGCTTCGCTTTTCATTAGCGAGCGCGTGTACCGAAATTATTCCAGCAGATTTTACCAATCCGTTTGCTTTGGTCAACGGGATTTTGAGCAGCTATTTATTTCTAGGCCCAGATGCAATTCCGCCTTTTGAAATTCAACAGCCACAACCTTATTGTACCTCGGATGAAATTGTATTCAACTACCCATACACTTCAGTGAATGGCAGAACAATACAATCCTATGCGTGGGATTTTGGAAATGGACAAGTGAGCAGTTTGCAGTCAGACATAGCAATTTATACTACAGAAGGAGATTATCCGGTAACTCTGACATTAACAACTGTAGACGGTTGTGTTTACCCGATTCAAAATGTAATTCCTATTTTCCCAACTCCTGTTGCGGCTTTTTCGAGCAACTGGGATGAACCTACCAACGTGGTAAGTTTCACCAACGAGTCCACTATTTCTTCCGGATCAATTAACCTATTCACTTGGGATTTCGGAACGAGTACTTCTAATTTGCAAAACCCAGATTACACGTTTCCAATAGAGGGGTATTACGACGTAACCCTTACGGCAACGTCTGATTTA
Source organism: Flavobacteriales bacterium (assembly GCA_947488195.1). Lineage (GTDB taxonomy): Bacteria > Bacteroidota > Bacteroidia > Flavobacteriales_D > Sanyastnellaceae > CAIZGX01. The sequence continues at coordinate 2,344 of CANKYR010000028.1, read as the reverse complement.
GGATGTACAAGTTCAATTACACAATTGGTAACCGCCATTGATATTATAGAGTTGGACAATAGAAATTTCCATATTTTCCCTAATCCAGCCAATGACTTTATTCAAATAGAATCTAATTTTCATACTGTTGGAAGAATTACCGATGTAACTGGAAGAATTCTAACAGAGAACTTTATTATTCAAGCCAATCAAGTAACAAGCTTTGACGTATCGACCCTTGCAACGGGTTATTATTTCTTAGAAAGTGTTGACGTTGATACTGTTTTAAGAGAAAGATTTGTAGTTGAGAATTAGATCATTGACAACTAGTTTTCTATTTCTTAACATTCCAACTCAATAAACAACGCATTTTTGCAAAATGGAAAAGAGAAGAATTGGAATAGAAAGAGAGCTTTCGTGGTTACAATTTAACGAGCGCGTATTGCAAGAGGCACAAGACAATCATGTGCCCTTGCTCGAGCGCTTGAGATTTTTAGGTATTTTTTCCAGCAACTTAGACGAGTTTTTCAAGGTTAGGTTCGCTACGCTAAGAAGAGAATTAAAGGCGCTTAGAAAGAGTAACTTCTCTGCTGCAAACGCACAGAAAAAGCAACTCGAAATTATTCACGACCGTGTTATTGAGCTTCAACTGAAGTTTGATGCAACGTTCGAAAAGACCAAAGAGGCGCTGGCCATCAATGGGATTCACTTCAAAAATGAATCTCAAGTGACTCCCACTCAAAAGGAGTTTCTTGAAGCTTATTTTGAAGACCAAGTGCGCCACCACATTATTCCTATCATGTTAAAAACGCGAGGAAATATTCCTCCGTTGAACGACAACGAGCTTTATCTAATCGTAGATATTAATACGAAGAGCAAGGAAAAAGTGCATGCGCTAATTGAAGTGCCCACTGCTATTCCACGATTCGTCACGCTTCCAACACCAGACGGTTCCGTGAATGTGATTATGTTAGAAGACATTATTCGCCTGAATTTGCGAAAGATTTTTAGCGTTTTCAAGGTTTCAAGTGCGAAGGCCTACGATATTAAGGTGGTTCGTGATGCGGAGTATGAAGTGGAGCAAGATTATTCGAAAAGTGTTTTCGATAAAATATCGAAGAGCATTCAACAGCGCGACAAAGGGGAATATGTTCGTTTAAATTTCGATCGGAAATTACCCCAAGAGTTGTTGACGTTTTTGTTGACGAAAACAAAAATTAAGGACGCTGAGAATATTATTCCTGGAGGGAAATACCACAACAAGCGCGATTTCTTGAAGTTCCCTGCGTTCAATAGACCTGACCTGAATTTCAAGCCTTCTCCGCCGTTAACACACATTGTTCTCGCAAAGTCTCAGAACATTCTAGACACCGTAGCGAAGCAAGATATTTTATTGCATTACCCCTATCAAAAGTTTACGCACGTTTTAGATATGCTTCGTGCCGCGGCCATTGATCCGTTGGTGAGAACCATTCGCATCACCATGTATCGCATTGCGAGCGATTCGCATATTCTTCACGCATTAGTGAATGCCGCGAAAAACGGAAAGCGCGTCGTCGCTATTGTTGAGGTTCAAGCGCGATTCGATGAAGAACACAACATTGAAATTACCAGAATTCTTCAAGACGCTGGAGTGGAGGTGATACCCGGTGTTCCCGGATTGAAAGTACACTGTAAGATTTTTCAAATTAGTAGAAAAATAGATGGAAGAACCGAGCGTATTACGCACATAGGAACGGGAAACTTCCATGAGAAAACAGCAAACATCTATTCCGATATTACCCTGTTAACGGCGCATTTAGAGATTGGAAGAGAGGTTAGAAAATTATTCGAGTTTTTTGAAGCCAATTTCCACCGTCCTATTTTCAAGCACTTGCTTGTCTCTCCATTCAATACACGAAGAAAATTAATGGAGAACATTCAACGTGAAATTCATTTCGTGAAGAAGGGGAAACACGCTTCCATTATTCTTAAGATTAATAATTTAACCGATGAGACGCTTATAAAAAAGCTTCTCGACGCTGCCGAGGCGGGGGTGCATATTTCATGCATCATTCGTGGCGTTTGTCTACTTCAACCTTCAACAAAAAAGCAGAAGAAGAATATTCACATGCGCAGTATTATAGGACGTTACTTGGAGCACGCGCGCTTGTTTGTTTTCAATAATGGAGGAGATGAAGTAATCTTGTTTGGAAGCGCCGATTTAATGACGCGTAACCTAGATTATCGCGTGGAAGTAACTACTCCCGTGTACAATAATTCACTCAAAGCTGAAATTAAAGAATGGCTGCATATTCAATTATCTGACACAACAAAGGCACGATCGCTTCATTCTGGAGAGATCAATAACTATATTTGTCCGCTA
>CANKYR010000027.1 GCA_947488195.1 Flavobacteriales bacterium | reverse complement strand
GTTGAGTGGTTGAAGAAGCAATCGTATGTAGATCCTGAGCGTATGGCAGTTCACGGGTGGAGCTTTGGTGGATTCATGACTACTTCGCTTATGCTGCGTGCTCCTGGCACATTCAAAGTGGGTGTCGCAGGCGGACCGGTTATCGATTGGCGCTTGTATGAAATCATGTACACTGAAAGGTACATGGACACTCCGCAAGAAAATACCGAAGGGTATGACCTAAGCAACTGCACGAACCACGCGGATAAACTTCAAGGAAAATTGTTAATGATTCACGGTGCCGACGACAACGTCGTAGTTCTTCAACACAACATGCGCTTCTTGAAAGCGTGTGTAGACAAAAAGATACCCGTTGACTTCTTCGTTTATCCGGGACACGAGCACAACGTTCGTGGAAAAGACCGTGTACATCTCATGAATAAAATCATCACATACATCACCGATAATTTATAATTTCGGCCCACTTATGAAAAACACTTCACTTACCGAAAAGCACATATCGCTTGGAGCGAAAATGGTTCCATTCGCAGGATACAATATGCCTGTTCTATACGCGGGATTAATGCAAGAACATCACTGCGTAAGAAATGCAGTCGGCGTTTTCGATGTTAGTCACATGGGCGAGTTTTGGATCAGCGGTCCTAACGCCTTCGATCTAATTCAATACGCAACCTCTAACGATGTTTCTAAATTGTTCGACGGAAAAGTTCAATACAGCTGCTTGCCAAATGCGACGGGCGGAATTGTGGATGACCTTTTGGTTTACCGCGTGAACGAAGAAATGTATTTGTTGGTAGTGAATGCTTCGAACATTGACAAAGATTGGAATCACCTTTCAGAGTTGAACAAAGAGTTCGGTGCAACAATGGTGAATAAGTCTGAAGAGACTTCTTTGCTTGCTGTTCAAGGACCGAAAGCTACTGCAGCGCTTCAGTCATTGACAGACATGACTTTGAGCGACATGGAATATTACACCTTCAAAATTGGAACATTTGCTGGCGTTGAAAATGTAGTTGTTTCAACCACAGGATATACCGGCGCGGGTGGATTCGAGATTTATTTCCCGAATGACAACGCAAACGAAATGTGGGACAAGATCTTCGCAGCAGGCGCGCCACAAGGCATTGAGCCAATTGGATTGGGTGCAAGAGATACCCTTCGTTTAGAAATGGGATTCTGCCTATACGGAAACGACATTAACGATACTACCTCACCACTTGAAGCTGGATTGGGTTGGATCACGAAGTTCAGTGCACCATTCTTGAATTCTGAAAAGTTAAAAGCACAGAAAGAAGCGGGCGTTACGCGCAAGCTTGTTGCTTTTGAAATGATCGACAAAGGAATTCCTCGTCACGATTATGAAATTGCAGACGCCAGCGGAAACGTTGTAGGTATTGTGACAAGCGGAACACAAAGTCCAAGCTTGGAAAAAGCAATTGGAATGGGTTACGTGCCAACAGCAATGACTGCTCTTGGCACAGAAGTATTTATTTTAGTTCGTGGAAAATCGTTGAAAGCCGTTGTGGTTTCACTTCCGTTCTACAAGAAATAATTTCAAATTGTATTGAAATGAAAACGCCCTTCAGAGAGGGCGTTTTTTCTTTATCTGTAGTTGGAATTACAATCCCAATTTAGTTTTCAATTCATCCTTTGAAAGGAATCCAACGTTTGTAAATTTCATTTCATTGTTGGAATAATATTTTAATGTTGGAAGAGCATCTACACCAAGCTCTGCAGCAATGTTCGGATTCTGATCTACATCTATTGTTACAATTTTCAACGAAGGATTTTCCTTCGCTAGTTCTTCCAAAGAAGGCTTCATCTTGCGACAAGGAGCGCACCATTCCGCTGAAAAATCAACCAGCACATTTCCAACAGAAACAAGAGTCTTGTATTCATCTGAACTCATTCCGCCGGAAGCACTCACCTTACCAGACACAACAGGCAAGCCCGCAGATTTCCATTTCATAATTCCCCCTTGAAGCTCGTAAACTTCTTTGTATCCTTGTTTGCGCATAGCCACCGCCGCGCTTGAGCTTCTTCCACCACTTAAACAATACACGAACACAGGAGCGTTCTTATCAATGGCATCTATTCTTCGTTGAAAGTCATTTCCATTCCAATTGGCAAGAAGGGCACCTTCAATGTATTCTTTCGCGAATTCTTCTTCAGTTCGAACATCAAGCAAAATCGCATTGGGCGTTGATTTCAGCTTTTCTGAAAATGTTTTTGCGTCGAGAACAGAATTACCACCGCTGGAAGTGCATGCGCTAAAAAGGAGCGCTATGAAAAGGAATAAGCTTGAATATTTCATTTCGCGAAGATACGAAGTCGAATTCTTCCTTTGTGTGATAGGAATTACAAAGCATCTTCCTCTTACATTTGCACGATGAAGTTTTATTCAATCCTAACAGCCTTGCTTCTTTCCACCCTAACCAGTATTGGTCAGTGTGTGGTCATAAACGAAGTCATGGTGAATGCCGCGGGTGCTTGTGACGGAAGCTGTACGCCGAATACGGCTGAGTGGATTGAATTATATAACAACTGTCCATTCGCTTGGAACATTGAATGCTACATTCTTTCTGACGGAGATTTTTCTGTGACACTTCCTGCTGGGACAACCATACCTGGCAACGGATTTATTGTTATTGGTTCATCTAATTCGGGTGTGCCAGTTGATGTGAACATTGGAACCTGCGGTTGCACCACAGGGCCGAACGCACAAGTAGGAATTCTTACTAACACTGCCGAGCAGCTCTTGTTGTTTGATAATGTTGGAACCATTATCGACGGTATTGTATGGGGCGGCGGACAATGGAATCAGCAAACCTCGTTCACAACGAATTCTTTTGGCATATGTCCGCAATTCACTGTGCCAATACTTCCTGTTTTTACACAGATTCAAACAGTACCTGGACAAGCAAATAACGATGGTCTCACTGTCTTCAGAAGTTGCGACGGCGTGAATCCATGGGTGTCAGGAACATTGCCCCCATCTCCGGGAGCATCGAACAACAGCGACGTGCCTGTAACTGCTAGTTTCAGTCTTTCTGAAAACAGTGTTTGCGTAGGTGATTGCATTCAAGTAACAAATACTTCAGCAGGTAATCCCGGCTTGTGGACATGGCTTGTCAATGGTGTTGCAGATCCTCTTTTAGACAGTATTGCTCCAACCATTTGTTACACTGCACCTGGCATTTATACATATTCTCTAATCGCAAGCAATGGATGCAGCGCAGATACCTTAATCGATGGTGCAACGGTGAACGTTATTCCGTTGAGCACCTTGAATGTTACTCCAAATGTAGACGATGTTGTTTGTGACAACTCACCAACGGTCTTCAGTACAACCAGTATTTGCAGCACGTATCAATGGCAAATGAATGGCGTTGATCTTGCGGGAGAAATTTCTGATTCATACACAGCAACTGCTGATGGAGTTTATTCGCTGACTTGTCCGAACGACATTTGCATAGCACCCAGCGCGCCTGTTGAGTTAGACTATCAGAATTTTCAAACCGAACTCTCCCCTGCTTCAACGGTTTTATGCATTGGAGAAACACAGCAACTGACCCTAAATATTGTGAGCGATGGTCCGGCCGTGAACAACGAATGGACGTTAAATGGAAATCCTTTGACTTCTGGATTCACATCGTTCCTTGGGGTGGATATGGGAACTTATGAAGTCACCAGTACCAATCCTGGTGGATGCTCTTTTACCTCAACGGCAGAACTCATTAGTGCGAATAACAATCCGATTATCACCATTCAGAACCTCACACAGTCGGGTTGTTGGGACGGTCCAACTACCTTGGGAATTGATGCAACTTATTCGAACATTTTTTGGTACGATGGCTCTTCCGATTTCAGTATTGAAATGCTTTCCAATGCAACTGTGAGTGTTGCTGCGCTTGATCCGAACGGATGCGATGCTTCGGGCACCTATACGTTAGATCTTCCGGAATGCGCGAATCTCTTGGTTCCAAATATCTTCAGTCCAACCAACGACAGTTTCAACGAAACGTTTCACTTGGTATTTTCCGGAGATGGAAGTACAACTGCTGTGACGAATTATTCCATTCAGATCTTCAATCGTTGGGGAACGTTGGTGTTTGAATCTACCGATCCCGATAACAATTGGAATGGCACTATTAGCGGCAATGAAGCCGCAACAGGCGTTTATTATTATGTGGTGAACGCTGAATATGCCAATGGTGAATCTATCTTATCTCCAGAGCAACGCAGCGGATGGTTTCAGTTGGTTCGTTAGAATCTGAAGCTTGCGCCCATTCTCACCCCGAAGTAATTGTAATACACTCCGTCGAGAACAGTGGCACCGGAAGCGGAAAGTCTTCCGTAATAGCGCATGTAGCTGTGAGCCAATAGCGCGTGAATGTTTATCTGATCGTTCAACTTCAACGACACACCAACTCCTTCGTTGAAATCAAATGACCCAACGCTTCCTTTGTGGTAAGCAATTCCGGTTGAAACCATCACAAGCGGACTAATCTTTTTGGTAGGTATTACACGTGCACGAAGATCAAGCATAAACGGAACAGAGAATCCGATATCGTCTGAATAACCCATTGCTCCAATACCAATTCCAGCGAAAGCCCAATTCTTGTATCCAATTCCATTCGCCGAATAAACTCCACCGAATGAAGTTGTATTTGGAAATGTTTGCTTGTCGTATCCATAAATACCACCCCAAGGGTCATACAAAGGAATATCAATAGTGAATCCACCAACCTTTCCAACACCTAAACCAACAACTCCTTCATTCACCGACTCGAAATAGAAATCGCCAAATGCTTTCTTTTCTTTTGACACCGGCATTGCATTGATATCGTTGGCCTTTAGCTCAGCCGGTTTTGAAGTGTTTTTATTATTAGCATCAAGCACAATGTAATCAATGTCTTTGAACGGTATGTCTATCACTGCATTAACTGAAATCTCAATGGTGAAAGACTCTTGTGATTTGTATCCAACAATACGCGCGGTAAGCACGTCGCCGTTTTTCAAATAGATTTTAGACTTGGTTGTTCCCTGCGCCATACCAGCGGCAGAAAGGAAACAAGCGAAAAGGAATAGAATTACTTTGTTCATTTTACTAAGATAAGGTAACGACATGTTTAAAAAAAAATTCTGAATTTGCAAGGCGCAATCCTATTTTTTTATAAAAGAAAAAGCCCCGAATAAATCGGGGCTTTTCAAGCGGAGAGCTAGGGATTCGAACCCCAGGACCTGTTACAGTCAACAGTTTTCAAGACTGCCGCAATCGACCACTCTGCCAGCTCTCCGCGGCAAAGATAATATCTTTTTCTAATCTCAAAAGAGTTTTCTTAAATTCGTAGCAATGAATCTCGCATCTATCTCAAAATCAATAGCGCTCTGCTGCATTTTTTTGGCAACAGCCTATCTCTGTGCCGCTCAGCACTATGTTATACTTCAAAGCGGTGACTCTATTTCGGGAATTCGATTAACGTACGATTCGCCCATTGCGCAGAATGCGTATTTCTCACTTGATCAGAATCGCTGGAAAGCAAATGAAATTGTTCGATTCAGTAACAATAACGGAACATTCGCCAACCTTTCAAACATTCACGGAAACGATACCGAACGCTATGCCTTGCGGATAAAAAAAGGAAGAGTCAATGCCTTCGAAGAAATTCCTTTCGGCGTGTATTGCGACGATACCTTGCGCGTTTATCCTGGAATGAAAAAAATCAATAAACTCCTTGCATCCGGAAAGCAACTCGATTATTACAACCTGGGTAACGGTCCTGTCTATGCTGCAAACTACAAGAACATGATGCGCGACTTCGATTCGAACAGCGAATCGGTCTACTACATTGAACACCACCGCAAATTGAAGCGCACGCAAATTGCTTTGCTCACAGCAGGATTGGGGATTATGTCGTACGAATTCTTTCGTCAAGATAATTTCGAATTCACTCCCATCTTCGCGCTTGGCACTGTTATCTCGCTAGCGCCGCTTCTTGCGCAAAGCCCGAAGAAAGAAGATATCTGGATTGCTTTTGATGAGTTCAATAAACCGAAGGTTGGAACGGAGTGAATGAACTGCGTTGTTGGAACTTCGTTGTGGGAACTTCGTTGTGGGAACTATGTTGTTGGAACTGCGTTGTTGGAACTTCGTTGTTAGAACTACGTTGTGGGAACTACGTTGTGGGAACTACGTTGTTGGAACTACGTTGTTAGAACTACGTTGTTGGAACTGCGTTGTTGGAACTGCGTTGTTGGAACTTCGTTGTGGGAACTATGTTGTTGGAACTACGTTGTTGGAACTACGTTGTTAGAACTACGTTGTTGGAACTGCGTTGTTAATCTATCGTCGAAGACATTCGTTACAATGTAACATTCGTGCTAGCACATCAGTTGCACTTCACACTTATCGCATCCGGATAATCGCTATCGAAAACGAATTTCGTTACTCCACAAAGCCACATTCTCTCCGGTGCTTCAGAATAGTTTTCGTTCATTCGCGTGACAGTATATGTTCCTCCGCTGATATGAGTTAGCAATAGATCCGCTTCAATGTCATGTGCTTCATAATTCGTGAACGTGACATTCACACGCTCTTGTCCGTTGGCGAATACTTCCAACATGGTGTCTGCTCCAGCAACCATTTCGAGATTGGCTCTTGGCCCCTGCCATTCCGGAAGATCTATGTACCATCTGTCTCTTTTCGGTCCGAATAATCCAAGAATTGGAATACCTGATAACTGAGTTGTTTCTTCCACACGATAAAAATCGTAGGTCTTAATTTGTTGTGTCATTTTATATGGTTTTAAAATTTCACACAAAGTTCCGATTCTGAGCAAGCGAAGTAAAGTTTTGACAACCTTGTAATTTTCTTTAACCCTCTCAACTTATTCCCTCTTCTCCCTCTCCACCAGCTCTGCAAATACAAATGAAGCTTCTTCACCAGTCTTCAAAAGCTTATCGAAAGCGCAAGAGATATCGGTTGCAAAAAGTGATTAATTAAAAGTTGAACAAAATTGAAGGAGGGAAATCTTTCGAAAAAGATCGTCATCACCAAAAGAAGTTTTCAGCATAAAACCCGACATGTAAATTCATGCCGAAAAACATTTTGTCAGGTCCTGAATATTTTAGATTCGCTCCAACTCCCTATTCACTGTTGAAAAATATTTATTTATTCACATCCACTTTTCGGAAATAAACCGGTGTGTTCATAAAATTTCACCTTAATAAATTTTAATTCCAATGCATTTCAAATGCATTCTTTCCATCTAAATTCGACTCCCCGATAAAATTTTAACTCATGCAACTCACTCTCTTCAACATTGAACCAAAAGAAAGGGAAACCATGTCGCAACGCGATGCATTCGTGCATTTCTTCAAGCGTATGGATCTTGAAATGATTGACCTCATTTTGGAAAGAGTGACTTATATGGAAATTCCAAAAGCGAAGTTCATTGGTCGACTTGAACAAGCCTTTGACATGTTCAAGGGCTTCTCAGATTTGCATCTTAAAGAGAGTCACGGAACATGCCTGGGCAAAGGCTGCGATCACTTTTTAGACCGCGCCGTTGAGTTCGTTGGAAACAGATCGGGTTACAGACTTTCATTGGTCTTGGTGGTGAAAGACGGGAAGATTGAAGATATTTCCGAATGCGCGAAATTTCGCGCGAACACCATTAACACCTCTGAGAGGAAGATGATTGTGTTGAGTTTGATGAAGGATTGAGGAACTTCGTTGTTCGAACTACGTTGTTGGAACTACGTTATTGGAACTGCGTTGTTGGAACTGCGTTGTTAGAACTACGTTGTTGGAACTAAGATGTTGGAACTTCGTTGTTGGAACTTCGTTGTTAGAACTTCGTTGTTGGAACTACGTAATTGGAACCTTGTTATTAAAAGATAGAAAGAATTTCCCCTTCTTGAAGATTCCAACGGAACGCCTCTCCTATTTTCTTTCCAAACAGCGCCTGTCCAATTGGAGAGGCAGCGCTTATGATGAAACAATCTCCTGATGGTGTGGTGAGTTTTCCGAGAGAGGTGACGATGTAAAACCAACCGGCACTGGTTTCAACCAATGAGCCACTTCGAACGTGATTGTTCGATTCTAGTTTAGACGGATTGAATCGCTCTAACTCTTCGCACTTGCGATTGTGCTCTTGCATCTGCTTTCCCATCTTCTCCAATTCCAAATGCACCTGCGCCGCCGCAGTCTCGTGCTTATCTCCAGCAGAACTCTTCCCCTCTTGCTTATTCGATTCCATTAATTCATTCCACGCCAATTGCATCTCGGCCCCTCGCTCCTGAATCACCTTCACCAACGCTTCGTATACTTCTTTCTTGTTCATTTTAGAATATATCATCATTCAAAAAAAAAGGAGCGGAAAAATTTCCGCCCCGAATAGATTTCTCTTCCACCTCTCTTATTTCTCTTAACTTGATTAACGACGAACCATCTTCGGACTGGCATTCAACATCTTCTTCACCTGCTTAATGTCGTTCTTCAAATATCCTTTTGAATCCAAGGATTCTGCCTTTTTCAAATGCATAGTCGCAGTCATCTTATCGTTCTTGTTTCCCGATAAAACAGCAAGATTCAAATACACTGCTGCTTTGTCAACGTCTTTCTTCAAACCTAAACGCAATGCTTCTTTGAATAAACGCTCGCTTTCCGAGAACTTGTTGGTTTGAACGTCCATAGATCCTTTGATGAAAAAGTAATATCCGCGTTGATTCTTCCACAATTGATTCACCTTGATGCGCTCTAACCACTTTCGAGCTTTTTCAAGTTTCTGAACTTGCATGTAATAAAACACCAAAATCATTCGGACACTTCGCGTGCACATGAAAACCAATATGGCAGATGGAATGATCATGGCAATGCCCCTTCCCCAATAACCTTCGCTGAACAATAGAACGGTCATAAACACGCTCGATAGCGCAAACAAAAACTTTAAAGCATGATTCATAATTCTAGGTTTGAAATGCAAATGTACGAAACACATTGAAGTATATTCGCACACCTTATTTTTATTCGAAAACCATGAAAATGAAACAACTTTTTTTAACAACTTTCGCTGCGACTGCTGCATTGACTTCTTGGGCTCAGCCCAATAACGATTCAATCAAAGTCATCGTTGAGCCACCTGTTGCTCGGCCTTATGTTATTCCCCGAGACTACATAAACCTTCCTTCCATAGAAACCTACGTTCTTGTTGGGACAAGCATTCAAGAGAAACGTTTGAACGGAAACTACGGACGCGATGTTCAAGTGATTACCAAGAAAGACATTCAGTCTCTTCCCGTTCGAAGCGTGAATGAGTTGTTGAGCTATGTATCTGGATTAGACATTCGCGAACGCGGACCCTTCGGCGCGCAAGCAGACCTTTCCATGATGGGAGCAGGATTCGAGCAATGCCTTATTTTGATTAATGGAGTTCCAATGCGCGATCCGCAAACCGGACACCACATGCTGAACCTTCCCGTTGACCTCTCGCAAATTGAACGTATTGAAGTCATGAACGGAACGGCCGGAAGAATCTACGGTTCTAACGCCTTGGCGGGTGCAATTAATATTATCACTTCTACACCTAAAGCAGGTACTTCCTTTGTTGAAACCTTCAACGCGACAGCTTCTTCTCAAGAGGGATTTGTTGCAAACGGTATTCAAGCCATGGCCGCCTTCGGAAAAAACAGATCGCAACACAGCGTTTCAATGAGTCAATTCAAAACGAATGGATACAGATACAATTCTGCCAATGACCAACAGCGCATCAGTTACCTCGGGCATTATCAGTTGAAACGAAACAACACCTTAGATGTCATGGCTGGACATTTTAAAAACAGCTTTGGAGCTAACGGCTATTACGCTTATCCGTATGACAAAGATGCCTTCGAAGAGGTGAACACTTCATTCGTTTCAGCGAAAGCAAATATTGTAGATCAGAAAAACATCTGGACGTTTAAACCCATTGTTTACGCGCGTTTCAATCAAGATCATTACGTGTTTATAAAAGACAATCCAAGCTATTACGAAAACACACACAACAGCAAAGCCGCGGGTATTGAGTTACACGCAACCCGAGCGAACAAATTTGGCCAGCTGGGTATTGGCGCTGAAGGCAGAACAGAGATTATTCAAAGTACCAACCTCGGAGATCACTCGCGTTCATTCTTCAATGTATACGGAGAAGAGCGCTTTATGCTTGGGAAATTCAACACCACTCTTGGTGTGAATGCGCAATACAACACTGCCAATGGTGTGAGCTTCTTTCCTGGCATAGAGACCATTCGTCACTTCACAAATAAATCTGCCATCTTCGCCAATATTGGAACTGGCAACCGCCTCCCATCTTACACTGAATTGTACTATTCCGATCGTTCAAACACTGGAAACGATTCGCTCTTAGGAGAAAAAGCTCGCAACGTTGAAGTGGGTTTCAAGAAATTCGGAAAGTTGAATTTCACCGCAAGCGGATATTACCGCAGCGTATACAACGCCATCAATTACACGCGAGTAAGCGATACCGATAAATGGACGCCTTCCAACTTTACTACCGTGAATTTCTTGGGAGTGAACGCCAATTTGCATTGGCAAGTCGGCGACAACACATCTTTGAAGTTGAATTACACTTATCTCGATGCTCAGTTAGGAACCGAGAATGACGTACAAAGTAAATACGCCTTGTATCACGCAAGACACCGTGTTACTTTTCAATACCGTCAGAACATTACAAAAACATTAAGCACCAACCTCACGGTTCGTTACACTGAACGTTTCACAGGAACGAACTACACAGTCCTTGATTTCCGTGGAATGTGGAAGTTGAATGAAAACATCACTATGAATTTCGATGTAACGAATTTGCTTGACAGAAAATACATAGATCAAGGGTATATTGAAATGCCCGGACGTTGGTTCCGTGTTGGATTTCGTTTCAACATAAACTAAAACAACCCCCGCGATTGCTCTATCTTAGCAAGCAAGAAAAAACTATGTCGGCATTCGGAAACCTCTTCAAAAAGAAAAATCCTCAATTGGATGAAGCACTAAGCTTCTCTCCTATTGTTGCCGATATGCACAGCCATTTGCTTCCGGGAATTGACGATGGTTCTGTGGATATGGAAAATTCCATTGAACTCATTTCAGCATTGCACAGCATGGGCTACAAAAAGCTCATTACCACTCCGCATATTTTTTGGGACATGTATAAAAACACGACCGAAATAATTCGTGAAAAGGAAGCCCTGGTTAAAGCGGAATTGTTAGCTCGCGGAATTGATGTTGAATTTCAAGCTGCTGCAGAATACTATGTAGATGAGCACTTTGAAGAGTTGATTGCCAAAGATGACATCTTGAGTTTTGGAGATAAATACGTTTTGTTTGAATTGTCGTTCGACACCGAGCAGATCAATTACAAACGCGCTGTTTTCAATCTGCAATTGAATGGATACAAGCCCATTCTTGCGCATCCAGAACGTTACGAATATTGGCACACCAACTTCTCGAAATACGAGGAAGTGGCAGACCGTGGAGTTCATATTCAGATTAACACGAACTGCTTAACCGGTCATTATGGTCCAGGGGTGAAGCGGATTTCAGAACGCTTGATTGAAGCTGACTTGGTTGATTTCATTGGGACTGACACACATCATGTCGGTCATTTGAATTTATTAGAAGCCATGCGACGTTCTCCCCTTCTAAAAAAACTTATTGAATCGGGAAGACTTCTCAATTCAAAATTGTAACAAACATTATTTTATTGTACGTCAGATTAATCTAGAATTAAATCTGAATTCCGAAGGTGAAGAAGAAAGTTCTTCCATTCGAAGGTAATAATCCAGGGCCAGGGTAACCTCCGGACCTTCTTGTGAAATAACTTTCATCGAAGAGGTTGTTCACACCCAATTGAAGCGTGTAATTCTCTTTGCCGCTATATGCAAAACTCAAGTCGCTCACGCTGTATGCGGGGATAAGTCCTGATTTGGCATCAGCAGAAGGGACAATTGAATTCGTTGCATCTGCAAACGCTTCACTCACTTTGTTCAATTGGTAGGTCGCCGAGAATCCTTTCAATTTATAGGTTAATCCATAGCGTTGAATTCTTCTGGGCGCATTTTCAACCGTTTTATTTGTTATGTCAGAAGAGCTTCCACTAACTACGGTAGGATCGTTCCAACTCGTGTATGTCGCTTCGTTGTAGGCAATGGAAGCAAAGGGATGAAGACTTCCGAAATTCCCTTGTTTGAAATTATTCAATACGTTTAATTCTAAATATACCTCTACCCCTTTAGATAAAGAAGCTCCAATGTTGGTAACGTGTCGGATAGATAAGCTATCCTTATATGTCCCAATGCGATCCTGAATGTTCATCTGATAAACGCTCGCGTCGTAACTCACATAGTTCTTCCAAGAACCACGCACGCCAAGGTCTATATTCAACGCCTCGCTGTCTTTCAAATTTGGATCTATAACATCTGTTGTTGCTGAAGGAATAAGCTCTGAAAAGGTCATTGGACGAAAGGCTTGAGAAGCATTCGCGTAAATTTCATTTTTTTCATTCAAATGAAATTCGGTTCCAATACCGAAAAGCAACTTTGAAATCGCTCGCTCTTGAAACGGAATTTCTCCGTTTGCGTAATTCACAGAACCACTTCCACTTGAAACAATTTGTTCCAAACGAACACCTGGCACCAATAAAATTCTCTTACCAACATAAAGGGCTTGCTCAGCAAAGAGCGCATAGTTCTTCGTTCCGAAAACGTAATTCACTTTATATCCCAATGAATCTATGTTCATGTTGAAGTCGGAACCGGTTGTCCCGTTTCCTTTCTGATGACGAAATGTTTTCGCTTGATAAGCGCGTGCGCCGAAGGCAAGTGTCTGCTTGTTTCCGAATAATTTGAACTCATACTTTCCGCGCAATTCCGTTCCTATGTTCTGATATTTATCTTTGTCTAGTCTTCTAATCGCATAATCATTCGTTGTGGAAAGAATTACATCGGCGGTATTAATCGGGTCTAAAAAACCAACGCTGCTGCGGGTTGCAAGCAATCCGAAGGTTTTTATTTCAAGTTGAAATTTTTCCGAAGCGTTAATATCCAATTGAACATTCATGAGGTTCCAGGGAATACTCATCCAGTTTCTAGCACGAGAACTCTGTTGTGAATTATCCTGAAACTGAACGTCGGTGAGTCCGCCCGCTTGTTGACTAAGCATATCTGAATGGGTATACTCCGCTTTCACTTTCACCTTTTCGTTGAAATCGTATCCTACAGAAATGAATCCTGTTTGCGTCGTATATGTGCTATTCTCCCTCCAACCGTCTGACGATCTTCTGTGGTAAAAAGAGTAAAAAGAGAATTTATTTTTACGAAGTCCCGTGCTAACGAAATTGTTAAATAGACCATAAGAACCGAACGTTTGACGAATCTTTGTTTTGCTGCCGTTAATTGCTGGGGCTGAATCAAAAACATAATTGATCATTCCACCGAACTGAGGTCCGTATTGAAGACTGCTCGCTCCTCTTAGCACTTCAATCTTTGCAACAGCATCTGCCGGAGGAGTGTAATACGCTTCGGGGTAACCGAAAACATCGGAAGCAATGTCGTAACCATTCTGACGAATATTGAATTCCCATGAACGATTCGGGCTTAATCCGCGAGTAGCTATTCCCGTTTGAATACCACTTCCATCACTTTCCCAAACCATAATACCTGGGATTCTTCCGAAAAGCTGACGAGAGTTATTCGAGGACAAGTCTATGTTTAATTTCTCTGGCGAAATGAAAGCCGACTTCTTTCCACCATAAATTCTTACTCCATCTATGGCAGGCAAGTTTCCGGTTTCATCTAGAACTACCTCTCTAATCTCAATGGGCGGGGTGGTAAACTTCAGCAACGTATCTTTTTGTCCAAATGCATGTATCCCGGACAAACAAAGCACCATTGTATATATCGCTCTTCTCATTTCGTTTATTTAGACTAATACTCAATTGCAAAGGAACACCAAACATCAACCTTGAGCAATACCACATTTGTAGTAAAAAAAAGAGGACCGAGGTCCTCTTCCAAAAAAAAAAAAATGAAACTATACGAGTATAGCATCAAGCTTTTCGGCTAGCACGTTCTTTGGAACAGCACCAACACTCTTATCCACAACTTCTCCGTTCTTCACGAAAATAATTGTAGGAATATTTCTGATTCCAAATTTCGCACTGATTTCTGGATTGTTATCTACGTTTACTTTACCTACTACCGCGCGACCGTCATACTCTGCGTGCAACTCATCAACGATAGGTCCAACCAATTTACATGGTCCACACCATTCCGCCCAAAAATCAATCATCACTACCTTGTCTGAACCATCTACTAATTCACTGTAATTGCTGTCTGTAATTTCAACTGCCATATCTGTAAGTTTTTATGTTTCTTAAATGTTGTTTTTCTACACTCAAACGGGGGACAAATGTAATACTAACTTTCTTTAAACATCAAGAAAAAAAAACATTTTTTCATTCACATTTATTCATTAAACTGTTGTTTTAGAGGCGAATGAGCCCGAGTCAGCTTTTTTCTTTCGTAGCGAAAAATAGAGCAAAACGCCTCCTCCTAGCATAAATAGGACTGCAATTATTTCCGCCTGTGTCGCTTGAACACCAAGAAAATCGAATTTATTGTTCACCCGAATCTTTTCTATGAAGAAACGCTCCAAGCCGTTGAAGATTAGATACAGGGCGGTTATTACTCCGGCAGCTTTAACGCGTTTGCGAAGGGACCAAAGCAAAATAAAAATTGCAACAGCTGCAACGATTTCATAAAGGGGTGTTGGAAAAACTCCTGGAACCAAATGCGTTCCGTAGCCTGCATACTGATCGGAAGTCATAAACTCTCCCACTCTATTCACGTTATTCGGATAGTCGTATGACCACGCCCAATCGGGTAACCACGATAGCCATCCTGGCTTTGGACTTAGGTTTTCAATTCCCCAATCCCCATCTCCGCTAGTGTGACAACCCATGCGGCCAATACCATAGGCCAATATCATTCCCGGAGTTGCGGCGTCTGATAGGACTAACATAGGTATCTTCTTCATTTTCGCGAATGTCAAAACCACGATAGCCCCCATGATTAATCCACCGTATACTGTTAATCCACTTATGAAACTTTCCAAAGTTGGGTGCGTAAAGAACTCTCTTAACTCGGCAGGATTCTCGAACAAGTGAAACAACTTCGCTCCTGCTAATCCCCCAATGGCTGCTAAAAACGTTACGGTTCCCGTGTATTCTCCGGCAGAAAACGCTTCCATTTTCTCTTCAGGATGAGGCAATTGCTTTTTCTTCTCGGTGTAATAACGGTAATAGGCATATCCACCACCCACAAGCAAACCCAATAAAGGATAACCACTTTTAGAAAAAATAATATGCTGAGGAGAATTCACACCGTTGAACAAGCGAGCGCTATTCACCAACAAGTAAATCACTTTCCATCCGAGAATAAATCCCATCAATCCAGAAAAGAAGATGTCCATCATGTTCGGCGCTCCTCCAATGATAACTTTCCTTACTCCGCCTTTTATAAGTCCAAGCGATTCTTTTCTCTTTAATTCCAGCGTAAGCGTATAGCTCGCTGCTATGAAGGCAAGCGCAACAAAGAAACCGAAGCTGTTTAGCATTTTCGCCCAAGACCATTCGACGCCGAACCAATCGTAAAAGACATGATATAAAGTAGGATACATGTGGCGAAGATAATAAGGGAATGTAAAGCAATTGAGCAATAAAACGACATTCTACATACACTACTCTTCAAGATTTGGTAATATGAAATTCACGCTGCCTTCATGTAAGACTTGTTAGTTTGTAAAAACAAAACGGCCATGTTCAAAAAAGTAAAAATCCAATTCTTGCTAGACGGTAAAATACAAGAATTAATTACGAAGATTGTTGATCTTAAGAAAGAGAAGCAAGAAGAGATTATTTACACTGAATGTAATCAACGTATTCCTGTTCAGCGCCTAATTTCTATCAACGGCCTCTCGTTCGAAATCTAATCAAAAGTATTTTTTAAACAAGGCTTCTTCAGTTAGATTTGTAGAAATACCTTGCTATGTCGAACAATCTTCCCATGGGCATTCCTTCAGTGGATCTTGCGCATTTTCTAAACGGCACTGCCGAAGAGAAGCAACAGTTTGTAAATACCTTAGGTCATGCCTACGAAGAAATAGGATTTGTTGCTGTCAAAAATTCTTTAATCAACGATCAACTCATTTCAAACCTGTACCAATCGGTGCAAGAATTTTTCACTCTCCCTCTTGACGTGAAATTGAAATATGAGCGCAAGGAATTAGCTGGACAGCGCGGTTACACGAGCTTCGGAAAGGAACATGCGAAAGATTCCAATGCCGGAGACCTGAAAGAGTTCTGGCACTTTGGTCAAATTGTTACCGAAGGAAACAAAGACATTTATCCAGATAATATTCATGTCGACGAACTACCTGAATTCCTAACGGTTGGATTAGAGGCATACAAAGGCCTTGAAAACACGGGGCGTTATATGCTCAGAGCCATTGCCCTTCATTTGGGATTGGAAGAAAATTGGTTCGACGCTCATATTTATGAAGGCAATAGTATCCTTCGTCCTATTCACTACCCGCCTATTACTTCAGAACCGAAAGATGCTGTTCGCGCGGGTCAGCATGAGGACATTAATTTAATCACACTGCTCATTGGCGCTAGTGCTGACGGATTGGAAGTCTTGAACAAACAAAACGAATGGGTGGCAGTTACGGCATTGCCAGATCACATTGTGGTGAACGTGGGCGACATGCTTGAACGTTTAACGAACAACCAGTTGAAAAGCACAACGCATCGCGTGGTAAATCCACCAAGAGAAAAATGGGACACGCCAAGATTTAGCATTCCATTCTTCCTTCACCCTAGAAATGAAATGAAATTAGACTGTCTTCCTTCCTGCATTAAAGAAGGGGAACAGGCTCAATACCCTCCTATTACCGCTGAAGATTTCTTAAATCAACGCCTAGCAGAAATTGGACTGAAATGAAAGTTCGCATCAAACAAAATTCACTTCGCTTTCGAATCACGGAAAAAGAATCCGAACTTCTAAAAAAAAGTAAAGCCGTTGAAGTGAGCTGTATTATTTTTCACGGTGTTGAACTCACCTTTCGCATTTTCCCTTCGATCGATCAGAACAGCGAAATGATTTGGAACGCTCCTGAAGTGGAACTGCACATTCCCGATTTCGAAATGCAGACTTTCCTGTCTTCTAACAAAGAATCATGGCACAAAGAGTTTACCATAGACGGAAAGATGCTCTTAATATCAGTAGAAAAAGATTTAGCTTACTTTCGGAACGGATTTGAAGCTTAATTTTTTTTCATGTTGAAAGATTCCTTCGGAAGAACACTTACCTACGCGCGTCTTGCTGTCACCGACAAGTGTAATTTGCGTTGCACATATTGTATGCCTGAAGAAGGATTGAAGTGGTTGAAGAACGCGCAATTGCTTTCCACTTCCGAATGGAAAAAAATGTTGGAAATTTTGGTCGCGAGCGGAATTACCAAGATTCGTTTCACAGGCGGAGAGCCGACATCGCGCGGCGACTTTTTTGAAATAGCGGAACATGCTTTTCAAATGAAAGCCTTTCATTCCATTAGCATTACGACGAATGGGACATTTAACGAGAAAAATTCAGAACTCTTTTTTCAGCTGCCATGGAACGGCGTTAACCTGAGTATTGATTCCTTGAATGCCGAGCGTTTTCATTCCATGACCAAACGCAATGAAGTGCATAAGGTGCAACAAACATTGGAGCAGCTCCTTCAACATAAAATAAAAACGAGCATTAACGCGGTTATTCTTGAACACCACAACGAAGAAGATATTTTCGAACTTGCGCAGCTCACGAAAGACAAAGATGTTCGTGTTCGCTTCATTGAAGAGATGCCTTTCAATGGCAAAGAATACCACCATGCGGTGAAATGGAATTGGAAGAAGTTAGAACAAGAATTAGCGAAACATTTTCCGACGTTAACTCCCATACCTTTTGAATCTGGCGCTACCGCTCAGAATTACACAATAGATGGACATGCCGGTCAGGTAGGAATTATTGCGGCATACAGCAGAACGTTCTGCGGAACATGCAATCGCATTCGCATTACGCCCGAAGGATTTGTTAAGTCTTGCTTGTACGCTCCACCTTCGCTCCTACTTCGCACCTTACTACGTGATGGGAAATCGATCGAAGAAATTCAACATGCATTAGAGGCCGCGTGTTTAACCAAACCGAAAGACGGCTTCGCTGCGGAAGAAATGCAAGTCACGAAAAACTTTCAGAGTATGGCCTCGGTTGGAGGTTAGAATTTATAAAACGAAATCACTTCGTTTTCTTTAACTTCTTGATTCGGAAGAACTTCTACAAATCCGTTGGCTCCTGTTGCTCCCATAAAATCACCCGAACCATTTTGAAGAATAAGTTCTGCCATTCGTATTCCATTTTTATAGGTGGAAATAAATGCGGGCAAGTAAACGGTAAGCGCTGATCTATTTTGGTAATTGCTCTTCAGCTGAGCCTCTTCTATGGAATTGTTATTTAACTGCGGAATTAAATAGCGTGTGGCGCAGTGCAAGACTGAAATTGGATTGCCAGGAAAAGCAAAGACAACAGTTTCGTTTTTAATTCCAAAGAAAAAGGGCTTACCCGGTTTCTGATTTACTCCGTGAAAATGTTTTTCAATTCCATTCCCCTCTAGCGCCTTGGCAACGAAATCGTATTTCCCTTTCGATACTCCTCCTGAAAAACAAACGATATCAAAATTTTCTAATTCATGTTGAATGAAATGCGTGGTCTCTTGCTCGTCGTCTGACAATCTGAAAACGCTTACCTGACCACAATAGGGTTTCAATAACGATTGAAGCATTTCCAAATTACTCGAACGAATTTCAAAGTCGGAAGGCGTTTCATGCACCTCCACCAATTCATTTCCAGTTGAAACAATGGCGATGTTCAAGCGCTTCTTCACTTTCACTCTAGCTTTTCCTACTGAGGCTAGACAAGCCATTTCAAGCGGACCAATGACCGTTCCTTCCTTCAATATTATTTCACCGAACTTCTTATCGAATCCCTTTGCGTGAATGTTTTGAAAATGTTTTACTTCTTCAATTTGAAATTGAACACTATTCTCTTTTCGAATCGATTTTTCATATTGAATCACAACCGAACAATCATTCGGTAAGACAGCTCCTGTCATAATTTCAATGCAGCCACTCTCTTCTTTCAATGTGAGCGGAGCTTCTCCCGCAGCTTGAATTCCTTCAATATAAAATTCTCGTATTCCTTTTTCCCAAGCAGCAATTTGAAAGGCATAACCATCCATCATGACGCGATGGAAAGGCGGCTGATCGCGATCGGAATAAATGTTCTCTGCTAATTCTCTTCCGGAAGAAGATGCAAGAGCAACACTTTCATCCCGAAGATTAGGAAATTGATTCTTAACGATTCGAAAGGCCTCTTTAGGGGAAATTAACTTTTCCATCTAAGCTAGTGTTACAAGACTATTCACGGTCCAGGCTTGTGGCGGGGAATTGAACAATGCTTTTGTTTTCGGCCAAACAATTTTAAAAATATCGCTGTGCCTGTAGTTGTTCAAGAAATCTTCACTCTCCCATTTGCTGTGGGTAAAAAAGAGTGTTGAATGTTCATCCTCAGTTTGCCAAAGCTCTAAATACATGCAGCCTTCTGCGGCACGGATTTGATTGCGATGTTCATTGAAAATTTCAAGAAACATTTCCGCGTTTATTTTATCGAATGACATCTTAACGATTCGCGTCACCATGGAAAGATATTATTAGTGAATCTCCTAATACCAATCCAATCAGTTTGTTGAACGTGCCCGCTCGGTCTCCTCCACCTTCTCTGTTCATAGAGATGACCAGAAAACCATTCTGTCCCCAAAACGCTACTTCATTTCCAACTTCCACATCTGCAAAGCGCTCGTGAAACTTGTTAATGGTTGTTTGCGGTCGTATAGGAATAGCGAAGCTTCTTCCCTTACCCACTTCATTGAACATTTTTTTAGTCAAGTTGAAATACAAATTTCCGAACTGGTCAATGTACACGACTTGCATCATAATGTCCTGACCATGCATATACGGTTCTAATCCTTTTATCTTTTGGAATTCAGCTATGGGCTCGCACCATTGATCAGGTGCATTACCTTGGGTAATCTGAGCTGCTGCTGTTGCAAAAACACCTGAAAGAGGAAATCTCTTATCGTCTACACCTTCAATATTCAACACATGTATTTTTATTTCTTCCTGCTGTGCTTCTGGAAACATGAGTGAGAATAAACCGTTGTCTGCGGTAATTACGTATCGGTCTTGGTATTCAATAACAATATGTTCTCTTCCCTGAATTTTATAACTCGACACGCCATTTAAAAAAACTGTTCCAAAAGGAAAGTCATTCCAGACACTTCGAAATAAAAATGCTGCTTCCCCAATTTCTCCTGTTCCCACTTCGTGAGAAATATCGACCGGAATAATCGTCGGATTATTATTCAGCAACGCCGCTTTCACCAAAGAAACATAATGATCTTTGGTTCCGAGATCTGATATAAGCGCAACGATTGACATGGATAGTTTGGAGTAATAACAAATTTCATTGAAAATTAAAGGTGTTCAACAGCAATTTCCATTATTTTCGACACAATTAATTGTGCAAAAAAATTGGCAGAAAAAGAGCTCTTCCTTCCTTCAATAGATCCTATTGAATTCTTCGGTCCGAACAACGTGAAATTCAAGTTCGTTCAATCGAAATTTCCTAAGTTGAAAATCATGTCCCGCGGCAATATGCTGAAGGCCGTTGGAAGCGACGACGAGCTTCAGCGTTTGGATGATTTCTTAACGCTTATTTTTTGGCACATAGATAAGTACCACAGCATAACGCTTCAGCAATTGGAGCGCATCGCATTGGGGGAAACGGATGCACCTGATATTCAAAAAGCGAATGGAGATGTTTTGGTTTTTGGTCCGGGTGGAAATAAAATCACAGCTCGAACGCCCAATCAAAAAATTATGGTCGAATTAATGTCGAAGAACGATATGCTCTTCGCCATTGGTCCTGCTGGTAGTGGAAAGACTTACACCGCTGTAGCACTTGCTGTGAAAGCCTTGAAGGACAAAGAAGTTCGACGCATTGTACTAACTCGTCCGGCAGTTGAAGCTGGCGAAAACCTTGGATTCCTTCCTGGTGATTTGAAAGAGAAACTCGATCCGTATTTGCAACCGTTGTACGACGCGTTGATGGATATGATTCCTTACGATAAGTTGGCTGAGTATATGGAAAAGGGCGTGATTGAAATTGCTCCGCTTGCATTCATGCGCGGACGCACATTGGACAAAGCATTTGTTATTCTAGATGAAGCGCAGAATGCTACGGTGACTCAAATGAAGATGTTCCTTACGCGTATGGGAGCACAAGCGAAATTCGTCATCACAGGAGACTCTACACAAATTGACTTACCTCGCAATCAACCGAGCGGACTTATGCGCAGCGTTGAGTTGCTTCGCAATGTTGAAGGAATTGGTGTCATTGAACTAACGGGTAGCGACGTTATTCGTCATCCGCTCGTGAAGCGTGTGATTTCTGCGTTTGAAAAGATGGAGGCTGATGCTCAAATTAGAAAAGACCAATTCGTAAAACGAACGGATTCGCCTGTGAATTGAACTTAAATATTTTCACTTCTTAACGAATCGCACCTGCTTCAACCCCTTCCCGTCATTGAACTCCATCAAGTAGATTCCGCTTGCCCAGTTTGAAACATTGAGTTCAATGCGACTAGCAGATTTCCCTGCGTGAATAATTCTTCCCACTTCGTCGCGAACGGTTAGGTTCAACATCGAATGAATTCCTTCCACAATAACCACATCAGAAGATGGATTCGGGAAGACGTGAATGGCATTCAATGCAGACTCACTAACACTTCCCACAATATCAATACTAATGACATCAACATAGTCGGAGTTGATGAATGGATTTCCAACTAAATCAATTCCATTGGCAAGCGATACTGTTAAGTTCATGCTTGAAAACGGAGCGTCTAACGTTGTTAAGGTGTAGGTAAATCTGTACGTTGTTCCATCAATCCATGCCCCTCCAGTTTGTGTGAAGTAGTCTAGAATAAACGGATCTGCAAATGTCAAAACCGGTGCTGAAGAGGCTGTCATTGCCTCGCTGTAAACTACATCTATGTAATAGTCTGAAGTCAATCCTTCATACAAGGCAGTCGAAGGAATAATCTGAACAACAGTCGGATTCTCGGTATCGATCATAAACACATTCGATTCAACAACAACAGCCGCGTTGCCGTGAATGTCGTTTGCGCTAATGATTGGAGTTAACGCTGGGAACAACTCTTGTCCATCGTTTTCCAAATATTCAACAACAAATTCAGTCGCTGAATTCCAAGTCGAAGAAAGCAAACTGATTGAATTCAATAAAGGATCTCCTTCAACGAAAGTCACTACTGGTG
>CANKYR010000026.1 GCA_947488195.1 Flavobacteriales bacterium | reverse complement strand
GTTCGCGAAGATAGGGCGCAGAATGACCTAATTCACTAACTTCGCGAAGTATGAAATACCAACGCATTCTTCTAAAATTAAGTGGTGAAGCCTTAATGGGCGACAAACAGTTCGGAATTGACAACGTACGCATCATGCAATACGCGCAAGAAATTAAAGCTGTTTGGGAACAAGGGGTTGAAGTCGCAATAGTTATTGGTGGCGGAAACATCTTCCGTGGAGTTCAAGCGGAACAAGGCGGAATGGAGCGCACACAAGGCGATTACATGGGTATGTTAGCCACCATGATTAACAGCATGGCATTGCAAAGCGCATTAGAATCTGCACACGTTCCTACGCGTTTGCAAAGCGCTATTGAAATGAAACAAATTTGTGAACCTTTCATAAAAAGAAGAGCGGTAAGACATTTAGAAAAAAATCGCGTCGTCATTTTCGGAGCGGGAACAGGCAACCCTTTCTTCACAACTGATACCGCTGCCTCACTTCGCGCTATTGAAATTGAAGCCGATGTTGTGTTGAAAGGAACACGTGTAGACGGCATCTACACTGCAGATCCGGAGAAAGATCCTACCGCAACAAAATACGAAACCGTTACCTTCAACGAGGTTTACGAAAAGGGATTGAATGTCATGGACATGACGGCTTTCACTTTGTGTAATGAAAACAAATTGCCCATTATCATTTTCGATATGAACAAAGAAGGAAATCTTCTAAAGTTAGTTTCCGGCGAAAACATTGGAACCAAAGTAGAATTTTAAAGCATAACCACAGTATGTCTGAAGAAGTTAAAATGGCTCTCGACGAGGCCGCAGAAGCAATGAGTAAAACCATTACTCACTTAGAAAGCGAATTGAATAAAGTGCGCGCTGGCAAGGCAAGCCCTGTCATGTTAGACGGTGTGCGCGTAGATTATTACGGCACCATGACCCCGTTAAAAAACGTGGCTAACGTTACCACCCCTGATGCACGAACACTCAATGTTCAGCCCTGGGAAAAAGGTATGTTAACCGCCATCTCTAGGGGAATTCTGGAAGCAAACCTAGGTTTGAATCCGCAGAACAACGGAGATGTGATTATGATTGCTGTACCTATGCTTACTGAAGAGCGTCGTCGCGATTTATCGAAGCGTGCCCATTCAGAAGGCGAGAATGCTCGTGTTGGAATTCGCACGGCTCGTAAAGAGGCGTTAGACTTCATTAAGCAGGCGCAAAAAGACGGTCTTCCTGAAGACGAAGCAAAAACGGGTGAATCGAAGGTTCAAGAACTTACAGACAAGTTCAACAAAAAAGTAGACGAAGTCTTAGCCGCGAAAGACAAAGATATCATGTCCATCTAAACCCAAGCATGTGGTAAAGATTGGTGATATTGAACTTCCTGAATTTCCGTTGCTGCTCGCTCCCATGGAAGATGTGAGCGACCCGCCTTTCCGAATGGTCTGCAAAGAGCAGGGTGTAGATTTAATGTACACTGAGTTTATTAGCAGTGAAGGACTCATTCGCGACGCTGTAAAAAGCAGAATGAAACTCGACATCTTCGAGTATGAAAGACCTATTGGTGTTCAAATTTTCGGAAGTGAAATTGAATCCATGGTGAAAAGTGCCGAAATCATAGAATCGGTAAATCCAAATCTCTTAGACATCAACTACGGTTGTCCCGTTTCTAAAGTCACCTGCAAAGGAGCCGGGGCGGGTATTCTGCAGAATATTCCTAAGATGGTTGCTATGACAAAAGCTGTTGTCAACGCCACTAAACTTCCAGTTACCGTTAAAACCCGTTTGGGGTGGGACGAGGGCTCAAAGAACATTGAGGAAGTTGCTGAAAGACTTCAAGACATCGGTATTCAAGCCCTCACGGTTCACGGAAGAACAAGGGTGCAGATGTACAAAGGAGAAGCCAATTGGGAACTCATTGCGCGTGTGAAAGAAAACCCTCGCATACATATTCCGATTTTCGGAAATGGCGATATCGATTCTCCTGAAAAAGCGTGGGAATACAAAAACAAATACGGTGTAGACGGAATCATGGTGGGCCGCGCAAGTATCGGATACCCTTGGATATTCCGCGAAATAAAGCACTACTTCAAAACACAAGAATTGCTTCCCCCACCCACAATTGCTGAACGGGTTGAAGCGTGTAAGAATCATTTCGAATTTTCTCTTCGTTGGAAAGGTGATAAGCTTGGCGTTCTTGAAATGAGAAGACACTACACCAATTATTTCAAAGGAATTCCAAACTTCAAACCCTTTCGAATGGAGTTGGTAACCTCTATGGATATTGATTTCATTCGGAAAAAGTTAGATGACATTACTCAGTTTGAAATCTAATTTCAGGTTTAACTTTGCAACATCTAGAATAATCTATACTTGTTCAGATGACAAAACTCTACAACACCGAAGATAAGCGCGTCCTGCGCCAACGCATGCTCGCGGATAGCACTCCGCGGACAACAGTTTCATTTTACAAATACCATCAGATTGAAAATCCGCAGGTCTTTCGCGACGACCTTTTCGCGCGGTGGAGCGAGCTTGGTGTTCTAGGCAGAACTTACATCGCCTCGGAAGGAATTAACGCCCAAATTTCGATTCCTAGTGAACGTTTCGAAGTTTTTGTACAAGATCTTTTCACCATAGATTTTCTGAACGGGATTCGTCTGAACACCGCTGTTGACGAAGGAAAATCGTTCTATGCCTTGAAAGTAAAACTTCGCAATAAAATCGTTGCAGACGGCATTGAAGATCCAGATTTCGATCCGTCAAACACTGGAAAATACTTAAACGCTGAAGAGTGGAATCAACAACTCGCAGATCCCAACACTGTTGTTGTAGACATGCGGAATCACTACGAAAGTGAGGTGGGGCATTTCGAAGGCGCTATCTGTCCTGATGTTGACACCTTCCGCGAAGAACTTCAAGTGGTTGAGGATATTCTTCAAAACGACAAAGACAAGAGGGTGCTCATGTATTGCACTGGCGGAATTCGTTGTGAAAAAGCTTCGGCTTACATGAAACACAAGGGGTTCGAAAATGTCTATCACCTAGAAGGTGGAATCATTAAATATGCTCGAGATGCGAAAGCAAATGATTTAGATATCAAGTTCAAAGGCGTGAATTTTGTATTCGATGAGCGTCTTGCTGAACGAATCTCTGACGAGGTTATCGCAACGTGTCATCAGTGCGGAGAATCCTTCGATCATCATACCAATTGTTTGAACTTGGGTTGTCACATCTTATTCATTCAATGCAACTCATGCAAAGAGAAATATGAGAATTGCTGCTCCGAAGAGTGTCAAAACATTACTCATTTAAGTGAAGAAGAGCAAAAAGAACTCCGTAAGAAAACGCCTGTAGTCCGCAACGTATATAAGAAAGGCCGCATGCCGAAGCTCACGAAATAATCATTTCTTGCGTGCGTGCTCAAAAATGTTATATTCGCAAAACGTAAAAAACCCTTAAGCGTTAATACTATGTACTGGACTTTAGAATTGGCCTCATATCTCGAAGACGCGCCTTGGCCTGCAACAAGAGAAGAATTAATTGATTATGCAATGCGTGCCGGAGCGCCATTGGAAGTCGTTGAAAATCTTCAACAATTAGAAGACGAGGAAGAGGTTTTCGAAAGCATCGAAGACATTTGGCCTGACTACCCGACAAAAGAAGATTTCTTCTTCAACGAAGACGAGTATTAATTTCTCCTTCTTAGACGCTTTCCATGCCCACAGCTGAGGAACAAAAACAACTGAGGTACGACCTCGCGTACTTGCGCATGGCCATAGAGTGGGCTAAACTTTCTCATTGCACACGAAAACAAGTAGCGGCACTTCTTGTGAAAAACGGAGTAATTATTTCAGACGGATACAACGGCACCCCAAGTGGTTTTCCAAATTCGTGTGAAAACGATTTGGGAGAAACCCACTGGTACGTACTACATGCGGAGGCAAATGCTATACTTAAGGTGGCGAAGTCAACAAACAACGCTCACGGTTCAACATTATACATAACACTGAGCCCTTGCAAGGATTGCTGTAAGCTTATTCTTCAGTCGGGAATTACCCGCATGGTCTACTTAAACGCTTATAAAGACACGACTGCGATAGATTTTTTAAGAAATTCTGGGGTAGAAGTTGTTCAACGAGAATTGCCAGAATAAGCGTTATCTTTTCCACTTCGAAACAAAAGCATGTCTGAAGAAATACATAACGAAAAATCAGGTAAGTCGCCACTACAGCCACTATACTATTCTTTTGTATTAATCGCTGGAATTCTAATTGGAACTCTTCTTGCCGATAAAAACCTGCTTACTATAAAAACAGGGAAAGAAGACAATCCAAACAAACTAGTAAGTCTTATTGATTTTATTGAAGACAACTACGTAGACAGCGTAGACAAAAAGAAAATCATCGACGACGCAATCGCGTCTATCCTTAAAAATTTAGATCCTCACAGCTACTACTTAAACCCTGAAGAATACGCCAGGGCAAAAGAAGAAATGTCTGGCTCGTATGAAGGAGTTGGTATTGAATTCTTAATTCTTCGCGATTCGCTTATGGTGAATCGTGTCGTTCCGTTCGGGCCAAGCTTCCGTGCTGGAATTCAGTCAGGCGATCGAATTGTTCAAGTAGATGGAAAAGATATTTCCGGTAAATCATTGAACAACGACGGTGTTATGAAAATGTTGAAAGGTGAGGCTGGAAGCGCTGTTAACATTGGTGTTCTTCGAAAAAAAGAATATGTTAATTTCAATGTCGAAAGAGGTTCTTTGCCTCTGCCTAGCGTGCCTTCTTTCTATAAAGTAGAAGACGGTCTTGGGTACATTAAAATTGATCGATTCGCAAAAACAACCTATGACGAGTTTCTAGCTGCAGGAAATTCGCTTAAAAATCAAGGTTGTACGAAATTCATTTTGGATTTGCGCGGAAACGGCGGCGGGCTGCTCGATCAGGCCACCAGCATTGCCGAAGAGTTCTTAGAAAAAGACCGATTAATGGTTTACACTGCGGGTACTCACTCTGGAAGAAACGATTACAACACTCAGAAACGCGGGTCTTTCGCCGATGTTCAAGTAACAGTTCTCATAGACGAATATAGCGCCTCGGCCAGTGAAATCGTGGCTGGTGCACTGCAAGATTGGGATCGTGCAATTGTTGTTGGACGACGCTCATTCGGTAAGGGTTTGGTTCAAAGTGAAATTGAATTGCCTGATAAAAGTGCTCTTCGTTTAACCACCGCCCGCTATTACACCCCCACAGGAAGGTGCATTCAAAAGCCTTACGGAGATTCTTCAAAATATTTCAACGAAACGCATCAGCGCTGGTCAAGCGGAGAATTATTCAATCAAGATAAAATCACGCATGCCGACACTCTAAAGTTTTACACCCCTTCTGGAAGAGTGGTTTACGGCGGTGGTGGAATTACTCCTGATGTGTTTATTCCTTTCGATTCAACATCAACGTCTTTTGCATTAATCGATATTATTAACTTCGGAATTCTTCGTCATTTGTGTTTCGATTATGTTGATCAAAACAGAACACAACTTTCAAACTGGAAGTCGTTCGATTTATATCAAAAAAATTACAAAACAGAAGATGCGCTTTTAGAAAAAACACTTCAATCTGCGAAGGAAAGTAACATCCTTTACACCAAGGCGGAAGTTGCAAAACTTAAGACACAGTGTTCTATTCGATTTAAAGCTCAAATCGCACGCGCGTTGTTCGATGAAAACGCAATGATTCGAATTATGAATGCTGAAGACCCGGAGTTAATTAGGGCTGTAGAGATTTCTAAAAACTACAACACCTTTTTCTATCACCCCTAATGGAAACGCTTTCCAAACAGGAACGGCTCTACAAAAAGAAATCCATTGAGTCGCTTTATGCTCATGGAAAAAGCATAAAAACACCAGCAATTATTTGCTTGTACCACCCCTGTGACGAAGTTTCTGAATTTCCTGTCCAAGCGCTATTCACCGCACCAAAACGCCGATTCGCAAGGGCGCACGATAGAAATAGAATAAAGCGACTGATAAAAGAAGTTTATCGAAAAGAAAAACAACCACTTTATGATCACCTCAACAACAAGGGTGAAAAATTATCGTTAGCCTTTATCTTTACGGGAAACCGCATTCCTGATTATGATTATGTGGAGCAAAAGGTTAAGCACCTCATCAAACAACTTATTACTGTTACGAACCAAGAGCATTCAACCCATGAAAATACTTAAACCCTCTCTACTTTTTTTATTGCTCTCTTGCTTTTCTTTTTCTTCTTTTGCGCAGCCAAACCAATCTACTAATTACTTCGAGGTTGTAAAAAACCTTGAGATTTTTACTGACGTTTTCAGACAGCTCGATGAGCTGTATGTAGAAGAGTCTGCTCCCGGAAACCTAATAAATACAGCTCTTTCAGGCATGTTGGCCTCATTAGACCCCTATACCGTTTACTATCCCGAATCTAAAATAGAAGACGCTATGTACCTTCAAACTGGAAGATACGGAGGTGTTGGCGCGCGTGTAGATTTAGTAAGTGGAAGGAATACTGTTCTTGAAGTTTTCGAGTCGTTTCCCGCCTATAAATCTGGACTTCGGGTTGGAGATATTCTTACACACATAAACGGAAAATCCATTGATGGAATTGACCTCGATAACCTTGAAGACGGATTAACCGGAACGCCTGGAAGCGTTGTGAATCTAACTGTTGTTCAACTTGGCAAATCCTCTTCTATAGAATTATCTGTAACCCGCGAAAGTATTAAAACACCCGATGTTCCTCACTTTCAATTGCTCGAGAACAACGTTGGATACATCAAACTCGACGAGTTCACACAAACAGCATCAGAAGATGTAAAAAACTGCTTCAACACGTTGAAAGGTAAAGGAATGAATAAACTCATTCTAGATCTTCGTGGAAACGGAGGTGGTTTGCTTAATGAAGCTGTTAAAATTGTAAACTTCTTTGTTCCTAAGGGAACCGAAATCACCCGCACCATGGGAAAGACAGAGTCTTGGAAACAGCTCTATATCGGGCAATACGATCCGCTAGACTTAACCATTCCTTTAGTGGTATTGGTAGACGAAATGTCGGCTTCCGCCTCTGAAATTGTAAGTGGAAGTCTTCAAGATTTAGACCGCGCGGTTATTGTTGGTGTTCCGTCTTTTGGAAAAGGATTGGTACAACAAACCTTAGATCTTTCATACAACGCTAAAATGAAAGTCACTGTCGCAAAGTACTACACGCCAAGCGGAAGATGCATTCAGAAGCTTGATTATGGCAACAAAAAAGACGGACACGCCACACAAATAGACACAACTAAAATCAGAACGTTCTACACCACGAGCGGCAGACCGGTAAAAGACGGAAGTGGTATTTATCCAGATATTCTAGTCACACCTAGCGCTTCAAAAGAAATCCTTTCACAACTTCAAAAGAATTTCGCATACTTCCGATTTGGCGTTGAGTTCAAGAAGACACATCCGTCTATCGACTCCGCGGGAAGCTTTACTCTTTCATCAAAAGATTATACCGACTTTGTGCAATTCGCAAAAACAAACGCGAAAGATTTCGTTCCAACGTGGTACGAGCACATCGAAAAACTTGAGAAAGAATTGGCCAATCAAAGCGTCGTAAATCCTGCGCTAAAAGAACAGCTCAGTAACTTGCAAAACGGAATTGCCGGAGCTTTCGAGAGTTCGTTGCTACAACTTCAAAATGAAATCACTCCGAAAATTGAATCTAAAATTGTTGAGATGTATTACTTCCGTTCGGCAGCTATTAAACAATCGTTAACCAACGATCCGCTAATTCGAGCTTCACAAGAAGTCTTTCAAAAAAACTATTCATCCATTCTTGCGGGACCCGCAAGCAGAGAAAATAAATAAGACGTGCTGAAATTCTTCAGTCTTCCTAAAACTCAATTAGCCGCTCTCGCTGTTTGGGCGTTTATGCTTCCCTTGTGGAACTTAGGAATGTCTGTAGCCATGTTTTTTCTGCTTTTCGTTTCTGTAGCAACCGCCATTGGAAAAAAGACCTTCGTTTTTCTTCCCGTCTTAAAAAACCCAATTTACCTGAGCTTCCTTGTTGTTTGGTTTCTTATTCTTTTAGGTGTTTTTCGTGGGGGTGAAAACAACCTCTTGTGGAAGGAAATTAAAACGCTTCTCCCTCTGGTCCTCGCTCCACTCTTCTTACAAAATCTTTATCCTCTCTCGAAATCAGAAGAGTCTGTTATTTGGAAAGTGTTTTTCTCTGCCGTCGGTATTTCTGCATTCGTTTGCGTTATTTACGCGGTTGTCAAATACCCCCTTCCTGAGCCCCGAAGCGCTTCTTTGTTCATCTCACACATTCGTTTTAGTTTAATGGCTGTATTGGCGCTTATTGGCGCCTGGGGGTTGCCTAATGTTATTTCGCTACCATTCAAAATTGCCCTTTCAATTGTTGTGTTATTGTTTTTCTTTTTTGTTGGAACACTCACCGGATGGGGATTCTTAATTGTTTTAATCATTGTTCTCTTTGCGTCAAAGTCGGGGCGGAACAAACTCATTGTTGTTGGAAGTGTATTCACTCTCGCTTCAGTTCTTTTCTTTTTTCTTTCAAGAAATATAGACGCAACAAATTTCCAACCCGAACAAATTCAATCTGCTCGCGGAGAAAAATACATTCATCAATCGTCCAATTTTCAAACGGAAAACGGAAATCGTATTTTCATAAACATTGCTCCGGTTGAGCTAGAGAGCGCTTGGATTGGCCGAACGAATCGCCCGTTGCTTCAGAAGGATTCAAGGGGACAGCTCATTCAAACAACTCTTATTCGCTATTTAGCAAGCAAAGGACTTTCAAAAGACGCGGCTGGGATTCAACAATTATCAGATACTGATATTTCGAATATTCTTGCTGGAAATACCAATTGCAACGAACCGCGCTGGAACGCTTTAGAAAAGCGGTGGCACCAAATTGTCTTCGAGTATCAAACCTTTAAAAGTGGAGAAAATCCGAGTGGACACTCCGTGTTCCAACGGTTGGAATACTACAAGGCCGCCAAATTCATTATACAGCAAAATCTTCTTTTCGGAGCGGGGCCGGGAAATGTGAAACAAGCTTATCACGAGGCCTACATACAAACTTCTCCTAACCTCGATGAAAAAGTACAACACGCTGTGCACAATCAATTCTTGTCGTATTGGATTGCTGCTGGGATTTTAGCTTTGCTCAGCTTCTTATTGTATTTCTTTTTTATGTGGAAAGTTGCGTGTAAAAACTCCCTCGCCTTGGCGTTTGTAATTTTGGCGTTTTTATCCTGCCTCACAGAGGACACGCTCACAACTCAGCCGGGAGTGGCATTCTTCGCTTTCTTTAGCACGTTCTTCTTCTTCCTTCCGAAAAAAGAAAATTAGTTTTTCATTTGAAGACGCGTCGGTGCATTTGCAACTTCCCACGCGGTAGAGAATACCAATTGTGCAATGCTGCACATCTTGTCGTAGAGAATCTTTTCAGAATCGTCCCCTGGTTTGTGATAATCTTCATGAACCCCACTGAAATAAAAGATAACAGGGATGTTGTTCTTCGCGAAATTATAGTGGTCTGAACGGTAGTAAAACTGGTTGGGATCGTCTTCTGAATTGAAGGTGTAGTCTAACGTTAGATTAGATGTTTGCTTGTTCACCTTTTCAGAAATGTTGTGCAGATCCATACTTAAACGATCACTTCCAATTAAGTAGACATATTTCTCATTGTCTTTGTGCGCCTCGTCTACACGGCCAATCATATCTATATTCAAATCACAAACTGTGTTTTCCATTGGATAAACCGGATGTCTTGTGTAGTAATCACTTCCGAACAACCCTTTCTCCTCGCCGCTTACATGAAGAATTAGTATGCTGCGCTTCGGGCCGTTTCCTTCTTTTTTCGCTTGAATAAAAGCCTCAGCAATTTCCATGGCTGAAACCGTTCCTGAACCATCGTCATCTGCACCATTGTTTATCTCTCCATTCACAATGCCTATGTGATCGTAGTGGGCAGACACAACAACAATTTCGTTCTTCAATGTTTCGTCGCTTCCTTCAATGAAAGCCAATACATTTTCGCTGGAAACCATTTCATCCGTTACACTTACATTCAACGCAGCTTCAACCTCTCTTTCACAAAGTCTTATGGTTTTATTTGAAAATAGCGGTTTTCTCTTCTTCTTTAAACCATCTAAATTTTTTGCAAGATCTAAATTGAACCACTCATTTGCCGATTTTTCATTGGTGAAAATCAATGGAATTCCAGTTGCAACAGCAACATCCATATCTTCAATCAATTCCATTTTTTCAGACTCTAACCAAAATTTAATTCGTGGTAAGAACGTTGCGTAATCTCTTCGAATCACAACAATAGCCTTCGCTCCTTGTTGTTGCGCCAACGCTACTTTCAATCCCGGATCATATGACCAATCGCTTAACTGCTCACTGTCTCCTGAAATCAATGACTTTCCTTTCTTATTCTTTGGCTCACCGTCCATAACAACAACCAAAGCATCTTTTACATCCAAGCCTTGATAGTCATTGTAGCGCCCTTCCGTGATACCATATCCAGCAAAAACAATTCTTGTAAACGTCTTTGTTCCTTCCAATCCTTCGGCATCCAATGAAAAAATATCTTTAGAACTTTCATAATTCTTTCCATTTACAGTAAGAATCGTTGAAGTTAACTTACGCTTACGTAAAGGGAAGCTCTGCTGCTGAACACCATTCATAGAGCCCTTTTCCAATCCCAATGACTCGTAATAATTCTCAATATAAGCTGCTGCTTTTTTCTGGCCAGGCTTACTGGTTTCTCTTCCTTCAAAATCGTCAGCAGCGAGAATGAATAACTGTTCCTTTAGTTCTTTAACCGTAATGCTATTCATATAAAAATCGCGCTTATCAGTAGCATCTAAAGAACTTTGTGCATTGCCTACTACGCTTACACAAACACAAAATATTCCTATCAGTTTTTTCATCTTACAAATCAATTTTTTCTACTCTTCTCGCATGTCTTCCGCCTTCAAATGGCGTATTAAAAAACGTACTTACCATAGCCTTCGCAACATCCAATGAAACAAATCTCGCAGGTATAGAAAGAATATTAGCGTCATTATGTTGTCTTGCCAATGTTGCTACTTCTTCTGTCCAGCATAAAGCAGTTCTTACTCCAGCATGCTTATTTGCAGCAATACTCACTCCGTTCGCTGAACCACAAAGCAATATTCCACGTGAATCATTATTTACACTTACCGCAACAGCGTGCGCATAATCAGCGTAATCACAACTATCCGCTGTTGGGCAGCCTTTATCTTCTATTTGTATGGAAGGAAATTCAGTTGCCATCCATTGTTTCAAGGCTTCTTTCATTTCGAAACCAGCGTGATCAGAACCTATATATAGTTTCATATTTATTTTGATTTGTACAAACTTATTCTCTTCTTTTCTGTTTTGAATAACAATGTGAATGGAAAGCGAAGTCTTTTAACAACTTCCGTTTTTTTATGTTTCTAACGTGTGAATAACTGTTCAAAACAAAATTTTTACTTTCAGTTAAATAGAACGCTTATACAAATCCCTCGTTATTCAAAATTTAGTTCTTACTACTTTGACTTTGTTATGAACGAAATCCTTCAACATAAAAACAGATTTTACACTATACAGAATATCAACAAACAATCATTTCAACAATATTGTGTGATAATTAGAAATCCATTCAAATTCATTGATTTAAGTAGTTTTAGATTGTTAAGAACATGTTCCTTCAATGATAATAAACTAAAAACCTAACAATAACAAAAGAACTTACTGACGGTATTAACAACCCTATTACTATTACTATTTTCTTTTATAAAGAATATAATTAATAATAGATGTTGGTGAAAACAAATTTAAGATCAAATGAGTTTAGATTAGGAAATGATAGCGACCTTTGAAAAATGAAACCACACGGAATATTAATCACTTTGCTTTTGGGTTTTCAGCTTTCGCTGTTTGCTCAAAATGAGTTCAAGGTGTTTTATTATCCAAACGGACAAAAAAGCAGTGAAGGGTTTTTGGTTGAAGGAAAACCAGACGGCTATTGGAAAAATTATTTTGATACAGGAGTATTGAAATCTGAGGGAAATAGAAAAGAGTTTCAGCTAGATTCCACGTGGAAGTTTTTTCGAATGGATGGAAGTCTTCAGCAGTCCATCGAATATCAAGCAAATGTCAAAACAGGCGCGGAATGTTATTACGATTCGTTAGGAAGGAAAGATCGAATGATTACCTATTTGAATGATTTAAAGAACGGTCCAGCTGCTGAGTATTTTTCTTCAGGAAAACAAAAGATATCTTTCAATTATGTAAATAATCAGATTGAAGGAAAGTATTTTGAGTATGCAGAAGACGGAAGAGTAATAACTCGAAGAACGTACAAAAACGGATTAATTTATTCGGAGGAGAGAATTAATAGATACAATAAAAATGCTCAGCGTGTAGGGTTATGGGTAGATCTCAGGGATAATGGCAAACTGAAAGAAGAAGGAAATTATTTAAGCGGATTGAAGGAAGGGACGTTTAAAGTCTACAACAAGCAAGGAGAATTTTGGAAGTTTGAATTCTATGAACTAGGAGTTCTTAAGGACAATACAGAAGAAACGGAATTCGTAAAGATTGAAAAATTTTACGATGAGAAAGGAAGAGTGATAGAACGAGGAGGAACGAAGAACGGACTGAAGCACGGTACCTTTCAAACCCTTGATTCCACGGGAAACATTATTTTTTCTAAACTTTATCTGAATGATGTAAAACAAGCGGAAGGGAAGTTCGATACCCTGAACAGAGAAATTGGAGAATGGAAGTATTTTTTTCCGAATGGAGAAATTCGTTCGGTTGGGATATATTCAAACGGAAAAAAAACAGGAGATTGGAAGTATTACTTCGAGAATGGAAAAGTGGAGCAAACAGGAAAATACGATAACAATTTTATTTCAGGTAAATGGTTGTGGTACTATCCAAATGGAATTGTGCTTAGAGAGGAATATTATAGGAAGGGAAAATTAGATGGACATTACACGGAGAATGACAGCTTAGGAAAAGTTGTTTTAGAAGGAGATTATGCAGACGGTCTGAAACAAGGAAAGTGGTTTCGTTTTATAAACGACCATAAGGAAGAAGGCGATTACGCAGATGATGAAAGAAATGGTTTATGGGTGTATACCCATTCAAACGGAAATAAAATGTTTGAAGGACAGTTCGAGTTGGGAGTTGCGGTTGGTAAACATGAATATTTTTATTTCGATGGAAAACCGGAAATGAAGGGGGGTTACGAAGGGGGTGAGTTAGATGGGGATTGGATGTATTTCGATGAAGATGGAAGTTACATCAATACGGTTACCTACTCTGCGGGAAAGTTGTTTAAGGTCGATGGTATTAAACTGAAAGAAAGGAAGTAGCTTGTTTCACATGAAATTATCTCCCAAGGTGAATCAATAGAATTGAAACATCAGAAGGATTAACCCCACTAATTCTGCTTGCTTGTCCTACTGTGGCTGGTCTAATCTTCGTGAGTTTCTGTCGTGCTTCAATACTCATAGAAGTTAGTTTGAGATAATCGAACTCAGCTGAGAGTTGTATATGATCCAACCGAGTAAGTTTATCTGCCATATCCCTCTCTCGCTGCAAATAACCCGCGTATTTCACGCTTATTTCCACAGCAGCGAGAACTTCACTCTTGTTCTCAGCTAACGTTGAAATTTCAGCCTGTAAATCAGTATTGACTGAAATAATATCGTCCAAGCTTATTTGTGGCCTGGTAAGCAAGGTGATGAGTTTGAGTTTTTGATCAATAACCGCGCTTCCCTTTGCAAGTAGCAGCTCGTTTATCTCTTCAGGGGAAGTGGAAGTTTTTTCAATACACTTCATTAAAGATTTTATATCAACCCTTTTCTTTTCAAGTAATTGCATACGTTCATCAGAGGCAAGACCAATGGCGTGTGACAGAGGAGTTAAGCGCTCATCTGCATTGTCTTGTCGCAATAAAGTTCTGTATTCAGCGCGACTCGTAAACATGCGGTACGGCTCGTCGGTGCTTTTTGTAATTAAATCATCAATCAAAACACCGATATACGCCTCATCTCTCCGCAAGATGAACGGGTCTTTTTCTTGAACAAATAGCCCAGCGTTTATTCCCGCAACAATCCCTTGTCCAGCCGCCTCTTCGTAACCTGTAGTTCCGTTAATTTGACCAGCGAAAAACAAACCTGAAACATCCTTACTTTCAAGCGAGGGCTTCAGTTGATCTGGTGGAAAATAATCGTATTCGATAGCATATCCAGGACGGAACATCTTAGCTTTTTCAAACCCTGGAATGAGGTTGAGTGCTTTCTGTTGCACCTCTTCAGGTAGACTTGTAGAGAATCCATTGAGATATATTTCCACCGTTTTCCATCCCTCCGGTTCCACAAACAGTTGGTGCGAATCCTTATCCGCAAATCGAGTAATCTTATCTTCAATAGACGGGCAGTAACGAGGCCCTGTTCCGGTAATTCTTCCGGTGAACATAGGGCTTTGTTCGAATCCAGTAGCAAGAACCTCATGCACAAGGCTGTTGGTGTGTGTTATCCAACAACATCTTTGTTTAGTAATCTTAGGTTGGTGCGCGAATGAAAATCGCTGTGGATTTTCATCGCCTTCTTGAACCTCCATTTTAGAATAATCCAACGACCTTCCATCAATTCTTGGAGGTGTTCCGGTTTTCATTCTTCCCGCTCTGAAACCCAATGAAACCAGCTGTTCTGTGATTCCATGAGAAGCTTTTTCACCAATTCTTCCACCCCCGAATTGTTTCTCACCAATGTGAATAACACCATTCAAAAAAGTACCACTTGTAATAACAACGGCATCACAAGAAAACGTCATTCCAAGAGCGGTTTTCACACCTTTCACGCGGTTGTTTTCTATGATAATTTCATTCACAGAGTCTTGCCAAAAATCGACGCCTGGGGTTTGTTCCAAGGCGTTGCGCCATTCCTCAGCGAACAACATCCTGTCATTTTGAGTTCGCGGACTCCACATAGCCGGACCCTTACTTAAATTAAGCATCCGATACTGGATTGCAGAGAGGTCGGAGACCACGCCGCTGTAACCACCAAGAGCATCTATCTCTCTGACTATTTGACCTTTAGCCACACCACCCATGGCTGGATTGCAGGACATTTGCCCAATTTTATTCATATCCATGGTGATTAACAACACGCTATTTTTAAGATTAGCCGCCGCCGCCGCCGCCTCATTTCCAGCATGGCCAGCACCAATAACGATGATATTATAATGTTTGTTCATTTTCGAGTGTTTCACGTGAAACGTAAGTTCAACACATTTAAAGTACTTTTACAACAGCGCGAATTTAGTGAAAAATAATGACATACACAAGTCTTCATTTCGCGTCATTTCAATTTTATTTTTTTCTTCTTTATCTTGAAAACCAATGAGATGGAGAACACCATGGGCAAGAACCCGGAGAAGTTCAGTATTATAATCTACCTCGTGAGAAACAGCATTTTCTTGAACCTGCTCGACGCTAATAAAAATATCTCCAGAGACCATTTCACCCTCACAATAATCAAACGTAATGATGTCTGTGTAATAATCGTGTTGGAGGAAATTCTGATTA
The DNA here is from genome assembly GCA_947488195.1 of Flavobacteriales bacterium. Taxonomy (GTDB): domain Bacteria; phylum Bacteroidota; class Bacteroidia; order Flavobacteriales_D; family Sanyastnellaceae; genus CAIZGX01. The sequence goes on along the minus strand of CANKYR010000026.1, from coordinate 7,040 downwards.
ACCTCAAGTATTTTTTCGTCGGAACAAAACACAAAGGCCAATTCACCGACTTTTTTGCCGTGATTCGAGACGAATTCTTTAATCCAGGCTTTTAAAAGCCGTTTTGAAGGTGTTTTAGTGTGTACACCTTCATTATGGAATGAAATGCTGTTCATGGACACGAAAATGCCTTCGTTTTTCAGTCACAACACATGTTATTTCGAAACTTGACGAACAAGCAGTGGTTAACAATTCAAAATCTTTGAAGATATCCCTACTAAATTGTTCTGCAATTTTGAAAGACATTAAAAGAACTATGAGAAAGATTCAAATGATTTTATCGCTGGCAGTAATAGTGGCTGTTGGTTTTGTGGGCTGTGTTCCTCAACGAAAATTTGCTGAAGTGAAATCAGCGAAAGACGTTTCCGACACAGAGAATATTGAATTGCAGAAGCGGGTAGATAATTTGAGCGCCACAGCGAAGGAGCAGGGGACAACCATAGAAACCTTAAATAAATCGGTAAATAAATTAAACCAAGACACCACGCTTTATGGTAAGGAGTATCGCCGCCTTCGCGTGATGTATGACAAGGTGAATGATTTGAACAACGAATTATTATCGAAGAATGAAAAGCTTTACAATAATTCACTTGAAGAAAATAAAAAGCTTCTTCGCGATTTAGAGCGAGCGAAGGAAGCGCTCCAGGCTAAAGAAGACTCGTTGTACAAGCTTGAAAAATCGGTTAAGGAAAAACAGGCCGCGCTTTCTAAAGCACAAAAAGATTTGTTTGAAAGAGAAGTGAAAATAAAAGAGCTCGACTCACTTCTTCAGGCGCAAAGAAGCGCTAGTGAATTGTTAAGAGCGAAGCTAGAAGCAGCATTAATGAATTACAAGAACAAGGGAATTACCGTGCGTGAAGAAAACGGAAAGGTATACGTAAGCATGGAAGCGCAGCTTTTATTTCCGTCTGGAAAAACAGATATTAATCCAGACGGGAAGTCTGCAATTATTCAACTCGCAAAAATTATTCAAGATGAAAAAGATTTGAATATTATTGTGGAAGGACACACAGACAGTGACAAGATTGGTTCGGGCGGATCAATTCCGAGAGACAACTGGGAGTTGAGTGTATTGCGTTCAACGGAAGTTATAAAAATAATTACTTTGAACAGTAGTATAGACCCTGCGCAATTGGCCGCTTCTGGAAGAAGCGAATACCACCCATTGGATATAAACGACAAGGCAAGAAACAGAAGGATTGAAATAATTCTTGAGCCAAACTTGAAAGAGTTATACAAGATTATTAAGTAAGGAACTTGAGAGAAAAAATGAAGGGGCTTCGGCCCCTTTTTTAGCTCAAGAAAGGGGCTAATGTGTTCACCATAAGTTGGCTAAGGTGATTATTAACGGAATGTTGTTGAAATGTTAAATCGAAGTTAGAAAAATCAGGTCGTTCGCGCCATAAGTTTGGCTAAATCAAACATTTTTTATTATGAAAAAAATCTTTTTGTTTTGCGCGGCAATAGCGCTAACGGGCACAATGAATGCTCAGTTAACATCTAAAAAAGGTGAGAACTATTTACCAGAAGCTGGCGACTACGCTATTGGCGCAGACGCTTCTTCAATGTTGTCTTACTTCGGTAACATGTTGAACGGTGGTTCAAACATAGGTTTCGGAATGGGATATACAAACGGTGGTGCGGCTATCACCGGAAAGAAATTCATGACGGACAAAATGGCTTACCGCGGAATGTTGCGTCTAGGATTTGGATCTGAGTCTACACCAGGAGCTACTGAGGGAGATGTTACAAAAGACAGCTACAATAACATCACAATTGGCGGTGGTATTGAAATGCGTCGTGGATCAACACGTCTTCAAGGTTATTATGGTGCAATGGCGGGTTTAAGCCTTGGTGGTTCAAAAACAACGTATGAGTATGCGAACAACGCTGAAGGTGCGCCGTTAGAAGTAAAAGCAGGTTCAACTTTCGGAATTGGCGCTCGCGCTTTCGTTGGTGTTGAATACTTCGTACTACCTAAAATTTCTATCGGTGGTGAATTCGGATGGGGATTAAATCTTAGTTCAACAGGAGACGCTTCAACAACAAGCTACAGCGCTTCTGGAAACACAACAACGACTACTGCTGGTGGAAGTTCATTCGGAATTGATACTGATAACAACGCGTTCGGAGTTGCTCCAGCGGCTGTATTGATTCACTTCCACTTCTAATTGAAGTTTAAGAATTATGAAAAGGGTCTCGTAAGAGACCCTTTTTTATTTGTTCAGAATAAATGATTTTACTCTACTGTTACACTCTTCGCCAAATTCCTTGGCTGATCTACATTACAGCCGCGCATAATGGCAACGTGATAAGAGAACAATTGCAATGGAATTACAGACACAATCGGAACAAGGCTATCGTCGGTGCGAGGAATTTCAATCACGTGATCAGCCATGCCTTTCACGGTTTTGTCGCCTTCCGTAACAATCGCAATGATTTGTCCCTTTCGCGCTTTCACCTCTTGAATATTGCTAACCACTTTTTCGTATGAAGCACCCTCAGTCGCAATGACAATAACCGGCATGTTCTCGTCGATAAGTGCAATAGGCCCGTGCTTCATTTCTGCAGCCGGGTATCCTTCAGCATGAATATACGAAATCTCCTTAAGCTTCAAAGCGCCCTCTAGAGCCACCGGGAAGCTGTAACCTCTTCCAAGATATAGAGCGTTGGAACAATGCTGGTAAATGGCCGCTATGGACTCTGTAATGGCATTTGTCTTCAACACTTGCTCAACCTTTAACGGAAGAGATCCCAATTCTGCCATTAAACGCGTTGTTCTTTCGTTTGAAATAACTCCACGCTTTTGAGCAACACTCAAGGCAATCTGATAAAGAACCACAACCTGAGCCGTGAATGCTTTGGTAGACGCAACACCTATTTCTGGACCTGCATGCGTGTATGCTCCGCAATGAGTCGCTCTTGAAATTGAACTTCCAACAACATTACACACTCCGAAAATTAACGCACCACGCTCTTTCGCTAATTCAATAGCAGCAAGAGTATCCGCCGTTTCTCCGGATTGAGAAATGGCAATAACAATATCGGTCGGATAAATAATCGGATTTCTATATCTGAACTCACTCGCATATTCAACTTCAACAGGAATACGCGCGAAGTCTTCAAATAAATATTCAGCAACCAAACCGGCGTGCCATGAGGTTCCGCAAGCCACAATTAAAATTCGCTGAGCTGTTTTCCAACGTTCCTCGTGCTCATCTAGTCCGCTCATTTTAATGAGTCCGGTTTTTAAGTTTACCCGTCCGCGTATAGAGTCTTCAATGCTACGAGGCTGCTCGTGAATTTCCTTCAACATGAAAGAATCATAGCCACCTTTTTCAATGGCTTCAAGCTTTAATTCTAACGCTTGAATGTAAGGTGTCTGACCTTGGTTCTCAATATTTACAATGGTTAATCCCGTCGCGCGATCTACGCGAGCAACCTCCTCATCGTTCAAGTAAACCACATTTTTAGTGTACTCGATAATGGGTGTTGCATCACTGGCAATATAGAAATCGTCGTGCGCCCCAATTCCAATTACCAACGGACTGGATTTTTTCGCAACAATAAGTTGATCTGCATTTGATTTGTCTAAAACAACAATAGCATATGCACCGTGAACTTCAGCAAGAGCAAGTCTCACCGCCTCGAAAAGACTAACACCTTCGGCGTTACGAACATCTTCAATTAAGTGCACTAAAACTTCTGTATCCGTATCGCTTAAAAACACATGTCCACGATTCATTAACTCCTGTTTAATGGTCGCGTAATTTTCAATAATACCGTTGTGAATTAAAGCAATGCTGCCATCGCCGCTGCAATGCGGGTGAGCATTTGCATCATTCGGAACACCGTGTGTTGCCCACCGCGTGTGCCCAATTCCAATGTGTGAAAGAGGCTTTACAGCACCTACGACATTTTCTAAGTCTACAACTTTTCCTTTACATTTCTTAACGATGAGTTCGCCATTTTCGATATACGTCATTCCAGCGCTGTCATACCCGCGGTATTCTAATCGGCTAAGACCTTTAATTACCTTTTCATAAACCGGCTCATTGCCTAAGTAACCAACAATTCCACACATAAAAGGAATTTTTTTAGTTTGAATATGTAATGATCAAGCGTAAATTTTCAACACTATTCTCTGAAAACTCAGGGCCGTGTAAAATGGTCCTGTTAACTGACACGCCCGCGGCGCCCGAAACAATGAACAAGGGTGTGTTTTCTAATTCTCCGGAAATAACTTTTTGAACATATTGGGTAATGTTCATACGATATCTTTTGTTTGATTCCTCAACCCCACCTCCAATGTTTCCACTGAATTGATCTGGAAGAGCAACCAAAGTTCCTTCACTGTTTTGATAGAAAATGAAAATTTGTGAAGTGGGGGCATACCTTGAATCGGGCTCGTATGGTACAATGAGCTCGGCTTTGTTTATGATTCTACCCTCGCTCATTTGAAGATCTAACAGGTTTGGAAGCACCAACTTAGTTTTTATTCCAGCGCCAGCTTGTAAATACATTGTGCTTTGATTGGCAAGAGTGTCTGCCGTAACTAAACCTTGGAGTTCAGGCTGAGTGGCATACTGATAAAAATGTTGAAGTTGGGAATACCTGCCACAATCCGATGTTACCGGGAATTCGTAGAAGGTAGTATCCGCAAGACCTCCGTTGTCGTATCGATAGTAAACGGTTATTTTGCTGTTTATGTTTGTGAGATCCAACGCAACCATGCCCATAGGGTATGAACCAGCCTCCACTTTCAAACCTTTGAAATATGTTTGAAAATTTTCGTCTGATTCCAATGCTGTTGTGTCAGTTGGTTGAATAAGTCGGGTTCCCACACTTGTTTTTAACGGAATACGCAATTGTGGCGCAAGCGAATCTTCGGTGCCGAATAAGTATGTTTTAGGTTTGAATTGAAACGTTTGCGAAGCGTCTGCCAGCAAGTTTTCGTTCAACACAGGGGCATTGTACGAACTATTGAAGCTTCCTGTTTTCGGCAAGTCGGCGCTTAGTTCTTTCACAGATAAATATCCTTCGCCAAGAGAACCGTAAGAGTATCCCGAGTAGGCAACAGAGAAAATAACAGAGTCCACTTCGAAGATTTCTGGAAAACTAGGGTTCGCACCTGAAAGAGCGAATTGCGTCGAAAAACTAGCTAATGTGCGGCCAAAGGTTTCGTCGGTATATGAACCCAATAGGCAAGCCGAAAGCTCATCTGTAGAAAGGGTATCTTCCCGAACGATATAGCTAGTAATAGTTGCCGTATCAGTTTGATTTGCATACAACACATCTTCTTCAGGAAGAAGGCCATCTGCCTGCAAATCTGTTGGTTTTTTACAAGAACCAATGAATAGCAAGGTTAGCGCAAAAATCAAGAAGAGGACGTTCCTCATGGGTTAGTCGATCAAAATTGGTTTTGCGGCGTGAATCGTATCAAAAAACTCATCGATGGCTCCGTGAAAGTCTTCGCACTCATATGCTTTCAGAACAGGAACACTCAAGTTGTTTACCTCTTCCATAAGCTTTGGATTAATATCTGCCTCGTGAATAACCACTCCGTCTGCATGGGCAAGAGCAACCTTCATTAGGTTAACATAATTCGAAGTAGAAAGATCTCCGAGGTGTTGCTGTCCAATTTGGTCGAATTGAACTTTTTTAGATAGGCCCTTGTCTATAGACCCTGCGAAATCGTCTTTGTATAGCGAAACAACTATTTTACTTTCAGCAAAATGAGGGTCTCCTGCGAATACATGCTTCACATAAAGTGGCATTAATGCAGAGAACCAACCGTGGCAATGCACGATATCAGGAGCCCAACCTAATTTTTTAACAGTTTCAAGTACTCCCTTCGAAAAGAAAATCATACGCTCTCCGTTGTCAGAGAATGGTTTGCCAGCCTCGTCGTGCAAATAAGCTTTGCGATGAAAGAACTCTTCATTGTCTATGAAGTACACTTGCAAACGTATTTGAGGAATACTCGCAACCTTAATAATCAAAGGGTGATCGGTGTCATCCACAATCAAATTCATTCCAGAAAGGCGAATAACTTCATGTAGCTGATGTCTGCGTTCGTTAATCTTTCCAAACCGCGGCATAAAGATGCGAGTCTCCTTGCCTCTTTCGTGCATAGCTTGAGGAATTTGACGAACTTGATTCGCTAGTGTAGATTCCGGAGTGAATGGAAAAATTTCTTGACTTACAAAAAGAACTTTTGTTTTTTGCATAGAGATGTTTAGGTTTGCCTGAATTCAGTTTGCAAAGATATTATAAATCTTTTTTGAATTTTGCAACTTTTTGGCCTTAAAATACTGAAATGAAGGGAACTTCGTGCGAAATGGCTGTTTTACAGCATGTTGATGAGATGATGACGTTCAGCACGAAGTGCAGAAACGAAAACCGAACCATAGGTTTTGTGCCCACTATGGGGGCTTTGCATGAAGGCCACCTGTCTTTGATTGCAAAAGCGAAAGAATGGTGCGATGTTGTTATTTGTTCCATTTTCGTGAACCCTACGCAATTTAACGACCCTAAAGATTTGTTGCTGTATCCCAGAACAGAAGAGGCTGACGTTGCTCTTTTGAAGAGCGCAGGGTGCGATGTCGTTTTTATTCCGTCGGTTTCAGCAATTTATCCGGAAGGACAAAAAGTGGAAGATTACGACTTCGGAACATTAACATCTGAATGGGAAGGGCGGTTCCGACCGGGACATTTCAACGGGGTCGTTACAGTGGTTAAGCGATTGTTTGAAATAGTCCTTCCGCACAAATCCTTTTTTGGCAAGAAAGACTTCCAGCAATTTTCTGTTATTCGCGAGTGGGTTATTCGCGGGGAAATAGGAGTGGAAATTGTAGGCTGCGATACAATCAGATCATATGACGGGCTTGCTTTGAGCTCAAGAAACAAAAGGCTTTCAGCAGAACACGCCACTATGGCTACCGCGTTTTCTAAGGCCCTTGTGTTTATTCAAGAGAATAAACAAAACAACAACGTGAAGT
>CANKYR010000025.1 GCA_947488195.1 Flavobacteriales bacterium | reverse complement strand
GGGAACAACTCTTGTCCATCGTTTTCCAAATATTCAACAACAAATTCAGTCGCTGAATTCCAAGTCGAAGAAAGCAAACTGATTGAATTCAATAAAGGATCTCCTTCAACGAAAGTCACTACTGGTGTCTCACTAACATTCATATCTTCTCCAAAAGTGAAAGTCAATTGGAAGGTCTGACCGGCAGTTGCATCAGTCAATACAGCATTTGAAGAAACAACATTCACAGCAGGATTACGAGTGTCTATGTTTAGGACATTCAACAGAGTGTCTTCAATTTGCAGGTTACCCGCTAAATCGCTTGCAGTTAAAGAATGTAAATTCACATTTAACCACTCTTCATTTAAATCCGAAACATTGAACACTGCGTGGTATGTGCTCGCATTGAACCAATATCCCGCAGCAATATCTTGTGACAATCCAGCAGGCGTTTGATCGGTAAATGACAAGATTGCCGGAGCATTCACGTCCATGGTCTTGTTGAAGTAAACAGTCACTTCTGTTGTTCCAATTGAAGCCGTTGCATCAGTCACCCAAATGTCTGAAGCCACGGAAGCCGTAACTTCTGGACGAACCATGTCTACTTTCCAGTTACCACCCACATACGCTCTCGCGAAACATCCGTCAGTTGCTTTACCTCCAACCACACGGAAATTAATTCCACTATACTGCTGAGTTGCTTGCGCAACGGCATACTCGACCACAAATGCAGAGTCGTTCAACCAAAACGCATTGGTTTGTGAGAGAACGCCTAAAGAAATTAAATCTGTTGAAACAAAAGTAACAGCAGGAATAGCCGCAGGAGCCATAGCTCTGTTGAAATGAAAAATTGCACTTACCGTGTTTCCAATGTCTGAAGAGGAAATAATTGGATCTGAAAAGGTAACATTTACAACGTGAGGAACAATCGCGTTGTTAATTGACTCTGCGTATTGAACAGCCTGAGGCCCCAATTCAATTCCAATCTTTCTACCCGGAATATCATCGAAGCCCGCGTGAATTCCGCCCCAAATGCGCGAAAGCGAGCACTGATCTGCAGCGTCTCTGTAGGTAGCCCATTGAAGTGTAACATCCGTTGAAGGCCCTTCTTCAAACACTAAATACTGATTTTGTGCCGCGTAAAACTCGCCTATTCCACCGGGAAAAAACTCAGTCCCTGTGATTGCAGTCATTACTTCTGCAGCCGTTCTTGAATAAGTAGAATGTCCACTGATATAACCAGCAAAAGGAGGCGTTACAAAAGTCGGGCGCTGGTATGGCCACCAATTTTTAGCAAGAATCCAATCAGCTCCAGCATAGGTGTTTGTTGGATTAGGTATGTAACTCGGACCTTTCCAAGAACGCACCTTAACTTCTCCGATGTCTCCTGACATAAATCCGTTTAATGTATCGGCTGGTTGAACCAATTCAATGTAATCCGGAATCAATGGCAATCCTTGGAAGTGATAATTCGGCAACAACGAGTCTGAAGACTGTCCATTATCCGCCATTTTTCGAATGACAGATACGGGACGACTTCCATCGTAATACCCTTTTATTCCCCAAGCACAGATTGCTGCATCGTGCACAGCACCACCCATTGCGAAATATGCTTTTACGTCCCACTCTAAGTCATTTAAAACTTCACCTTCACCTCCCCATTTCCTTACGAATAAAGGATGGTCATGAACGACGTTCATAATCTTGAACCAATGTCCAGGAGGAGTTTCACTCTGTGGACCATCTGCCCAAAATTCTGCAAGTACTCTTGTGAAATCGCCCCTCTTCACCAATTCAGGTGCGTAAGGCTGTCCTGTAACTGGATTTAATGAACGACCAGTCCCAATATCGCCACCTTCCAACAAATTATAAAAATTGGGGTAGTCATTTGGAGTTTCTGGTAACGCTGGAATGTTGCAAACACTTGCTGGAGAAATGTCTATTAACGTAGTGTCATCAGGAGATAAATGCGACGACCAAGTTGCCACCATTACATTTCCATAAACGAAAGGATGATCTAAAGAAGTTGTATCTGTTGGAAGTAAAACAGGAGGTGCTCCTGGATCTTTAAATACATTCCAAAAATTACCGTCGCGGAAATGAACCGTCTTGTCAGCGTCAGTTAATGAAAACGGCTTCACATTTCCCCATTCTGGCGACAAAGCTGAAGGTGTTGGTAAGCCCGGAAAACCATTTTGATCAACGAAATTCGCCAAGTTCAAAGGCTGCCAACGATTGATGTACGTATTATTTGGATTGCCAGGAAAAACAGGCAACATAGGAGCATTTACAGGAACGTAATATTGATTGGAATAATTCAACAACTGATTCGATCCATCTTGATTTCCATAAGCAATGTATTGTGCAGCGATGTAGTTTCCCAATTTAGCAGGATCACCATCGCTGTAATCGGTAGAAGTCACAGCAGTGCTATACCCCAACCCTAACATGATAAAATTCGCCATAGTCAATGTGTTCAACCAATTGGGTGAATACTGATAGCGATTAATCAACATGCGGTAAGCAGCATAAGTAATGGCCTTCTCTCTTGCTAATTGAATATTCTCAGGAGTTTCGATACCATTGAACGATGAATTAAAACCATTCAACGATTGTCCAATTAAATAAGTCTTCGCAGTATCATCGAACAATGCCCATGCGTCATACATGGCAGCATGAATGTGAAAAAGATTTCTAGCGTGAATAGTAGGACGAGCATTGTCATTTCGAATGGCTTGAAGCACAACTTCATCCCATTGACGGGCAACAGAGAACTCTTGAGCCTGCATTGAAAAAGCAGAAATAAATAGAACCGATAATCCTAGTAAAAGAGACTTCATAGTATATGGTTTAGGCACTACGAAGATAACTCAACCCAAGGCAAAATGGTTGCTTACATATATCAGGATTCGCAAACTTTATTCAAGTTGGCGAAATCTAATCTACATTCTTATGTCTTGGACCATGCGGAGGTCTGCCGCCAGGAGGAGGGCCGGGATGGCCGCCCTTTCTTCCGACTTCTTCCAACAGTACTTTATGAAACTCTCGCTCGATACCCGGAAGCTTCGCGGTTTTCTGAACCCCAATCACTTTACTGCAAGCTATCATAAAGTTTGAATCTTCTTCGACCTCTTTGACACGAAGCGCAGAGATTTCGTTGTTCAAAGACTCGAACGCCTTTTGATTTTCGCCAACTGCATCCATCTTCTCCATGACCTTCTTTAGTTCTTTTCGATGGGTCTTTTGCGTTTCTTCATGCGCATTGTAAACCGGCCAAAATTTCTCTGCTTCAACCGGAGTTAAAGCCAATTCTGAAGTAATGAAAGCACGCTTCAGCGCTGCTACTTTTTCGCTGCGCTTCGGTTCGTCGCGATCGGGTTGTGCAAAAGCTACCACAGAGCACAAACTCAAAAATAAAATCATTGTATTTCTCATGTTGTGTTAATTTAAATTTTCAATTAATTCTGAATCCTCTTCCAATAAATAAGCTACCAATTCTTCTCTTGAAATTTCTTTCAATCCCTCTGCAATTTCGTCCTTGGGCGAAAGATTTTCCTTTTGGGGCGAAAGATTTTTCGCCCCTTCATCTTCCTTGGGCGAAAGATTTTTCGCCCCTACATCATCTTCCTTGGGCGAAAGATTTTTCGCCCCTATATCTTCTCCTATCTTCCCCTCATTCTCATTCTCATTCTGTTTCTCATTCTGATTTTCAACTTGCACTTTCGCAACCTCATTCGTATCGGCCCTCCCTTTCAACATAAATAAACCAACACCAATAACACATGCGGCAGCCAAAGCCAGTAGCCATTTTCCTGTTGGAAACTTCCTAACGGGCATGAGTGCCTTTTGATTTTTTTCGAAATAATCCGAAGGGACATTCCACTCATTATTCTTCATTTCCATATTCTACTTGTTCATTGATCCATTCATTTGATTGAATGGCCGATTTAATTTTCTCAACGGCATGATGGTAACTGGCTTTTAATGCACCAACACTTGTGCCTGTAATCTCCGCAATCTCTGTATACTTCTTTTCTTCGTAATATTTCATAACGAAGACTGCTCTTTGCTTTTCCGGAAGCGCCGCTACCATAGCCTGCAATTTCAATTGCATCTCATCGCCCGAGTAATGTGCATCTCCTTCCAATTGCCTCACATTCTCAACTATTTGTCCATCCCAGTCGCCCTTCAACATTCGTTTGCTTCTTTGAATGTGCCCCAACGCTTCTCTGTATGCAATGCTGTGCATCCAAGTTCCCAAAGCACTTTCACCACGAAACTTATCTACTCCTTTGAATACGCGAACGAACGTGTCTTGCAAGACGTCGTTGGTGTCTTCATGATTCAACAACATTCTTCGAATAAAAAAATACAACGGTTTCTGGTAGTCGGAAATAAGCATCTCGTATCCTTTGTTTCTCGTCTTCGAAACGGAAATAAGTATTAAGATTTCTTTTTCACGGACTGCCATCGTCTTTTAGAACAAAAAGATTAAAAATGGTTTAATGGGAATTGAATAAATTACCATTTGCCTCTGTGTGACTCTTGCTGAAGGGCTTTTTCCAAATGATTTAAATACGCTTCTCGAGAAATAAGTTTTGCTCCAAGCGATACCAAATGCGGATTTTCCAGTTGTCCGTCTATCCAATCCATGCCCCATTCTTTGCAGCGTTGAATCAAATGCCAAAACGCTAATTTCGAAGTGTTCGATTCCGTTGAGAACATACTTTCTCCGCAAAACATGCCGCCTAAATTAATTCCATACAATCCACCGACTAAGTTCCCGTCTCGCCAAACCTCAACGGAATGAGCGAATCCGAGCGCATGCAATTCCGTATATGCCTGAATCATTTCAGGAAGAATCCAGGTTTCGTCTTCTCTTCCATTCCCTGCGCAAGCGGAAATGACCTCATGAAATGCGTTGTCGAAAGTGAATCTATAAACACCCTTGTTGTAAAGCTGTCTTGTTGACGTGCTTGGTTTGAAGGAAGGAACATGAAAGACACAACGTTCTTCCGGACAATACCAGCGAGGCATTCCTGGGTCTTCATACCAAGGAAAGATTCCTTTTGAATAAGCGAGCAACAAACGGGAAACTGAAAGATCTCCGCCAACAGCAACAAGATTATCTTCAAATTCCTCTGGACCGGGGAACCACAATTCGTCTGAGAGTCTGTAAATTGGCATCGCGATACGAAGTTAGTTCTACTTTGACTTCGAATTGAAAAACTATGCATTGGATTGAAGAGCAATTTAAGAAACCATTTGAGCCGAAAGCCTACAGCGAGCTGGACGCCTACATTCGCGAGAGCGCGGCTGAAGCGCGAAAGCTCACGCCGACTCCGCGAGAAAGCGCAGTGCTTATACTCATTCATCCGCACCAAGGTGATGCTGGGATCACTCTAATTAAGCGTCCGGTTTATGCGGGCGTGCACAGCGGGCAAATGGCGTTTCCAGGTGGGAAGAAAGACGACAGTGACGAGAGCCTCTTACATACTGCCTTGCGCGAAGTTCACGAGGAAGTGGGGATTCAACTTCCAACCGAAAGCAACTATTTTGTGTTGAATGAAATTTTCATTCCTCCGAGTCAACTTTTGGTGCAACCGTTTGCAACTGTGTTGAATCTTGAGCCTGTTTTCATTCCGAATGAAAACGAAGTGGCAGCGTTGGTTCCTATTCCATTAGCGCATTTCGGAGCGAAGATGAAGACTGAGAAGATGGATATTTTTATGCCGCATATTCAGGAAACGAAGGCTGTTCCGGCTATTCGATTTGAAGAGTATTTAATTTGGGGAGCGACGGCCATGATGTTGTTCGAGCTGCGCGACCGCTTGGATTTAAAAAATAAATATGAATAAATGAACCGATCTGTGCGTTACCTGTACAGCGGCATTAAAACCCATTCTTTTGGCACTATTCAACAAACATAAAACGTATACCCCCTTCAAAGACGAAGAGCTTATGCCGCTGATTGCGGCCGGCAACGAGCGCGCCTTCGAAGAACTATACACCCGTTACAGCCGGCCGATTCATTCTTACTTCTTTCGCATGCTGCGAAAAGACAAAGAGGTTGCGGCCGACTTCACGCAAGAGCTGTTCAGCAAAGTCTTTCGTCACGCCGAAGGCTTCGATGTGAAACGCAATTTCAAGACGTGGCTCTACAGCATGGCGCACAACCAGTGTAAGAATGAATATGCGAAGCATGAAGTTCGCGCCGAAGCGCGAATGACTATTGCGACAGCCGAAGTGCACGAACACGACCGCGACATGGACCGCTCTAAATTCGAAGAGGCGCTGCAAGATGCGCTGTCGCAATTAGACGAAACCAAAAGAACGACCTTCGAACTTCGGTTCGTGCATGAACTCAGCAATCCCGAAATAGCCGAAACCATGGGATGCTCCGAAGGAACCGTGAAATCGCGCATCTTCTACACCCTCAAAGAACTCAACGGTATTCTTCAAGAATACAAAGAACTTTTACTTTCATTTCTCTTTATTCTACTTCAATCATGAGCACACAAAAACCTTTCACCTATCAGCCCGAAGACTTGGAGCGCCTTCTGCGCACCAAAGAATTCAACGGTTTGCTTCCAGAGGAGCGCGCCTTTGTGCTGCAACATGTTTCCAACGAAATGGAATACAATGAACTCAAAATGCTTTTGGGTAACATAGAATCTTCCGAGCACGAAATGCAAGATCCGCCTGCCGCTGTTTGGAAAAACTTGAAGAAAGAATTCAATGCACATCAGCCTTCACGATTCAAAGTGTGGCTGAACATTCTCTTCCCTCCTCTTCCCAAGTGGAGCGGTTTCCGCACGGTTTCTTATTCATTGGTTGGAATGGCCGCGGTGGTTGGCGCAGTGATTTGGTTCGTTCCTTCAGATAAAAATTCCAATCAATTGGCTATCGTCCAAGACAATTCCAAAAACAAAGAAATTCAAAATTCAACCAATGACACTGTTTCAGAAAATTCAGAATTCAAAGTCAATCCAGAACAATATGCAGAGTTGAAGCCTGTCTCGGGAATTTATGTAACTCCCGTGGTTCGTGAAGTTGAGGAGGTGTACGAAACTCCGACAATGGATGAGTTTCAAGAAGAAAACACCATTGCTCCAGCGAACAACGCTACCGAAGCCAAGTCCGATAGAAGCATGGAAAACGATTCTCCTGCCTTGATTGAAAGCACCAATGCCTCGCCTACCTTCACCACAACTTCTTCAGGAAATTTGACCGCTCCGACAATGAATTTCACAACGGATGAAAAGATGAATGTGATTGTAACCGATTCAGTAAAAATTCAGCCCAAGAAGAAAAAGAAAACGTCGCCGAAGAAAAAGTGACGAATAATTTTCAAAATGGACATTGTATGTTCATTTTTGTGGAATGAAAAAAATACTTGTTGCAAACCGTGGTGAAATCGCGTTGCGCATTATGCGTTCAGCGAAAGAAATGGGAATTGCCACTGTTGCTATTTATAGTGAAGCCGATAGAAATGCACCTTTCGTGAAATACGCCGACGAGGCCGTTTGCGTAGGTCCTCCGCCTTCCAACCAGTCATATTTACAAGCAGATAAAATCATTGAGATTTGCAAAGAGTTAGGCGTTGAAGGAATTCATCCAGGATACGGATTCCTTTCTGAAAATGCAGACTTCGCAAGAAAAGTTCAAGAAAACGGAATCACCTTCATTGGTCCGAATCCGGACAGCATAGACATGATGGGTAATAAACTTGCAGCAAAATCGGCTGCAAGAAAGTATAACATTCCTATGGTTCCTGGAACCGAAGACGCCATTGCAGATGTGGAACAAGCGAAGCGTGTTGCGTTGGAAGTTGGACTTCCAATTCTAATTAAAGCAAGCGCAGGCGGCGGCGGAAAAGGAATGCGTATCGTTGAAAAGATTGAAGAAGTTGAAGAACAAATGGAACGCGCCATTTCTGAAGCGTTGAGTTCTTTCGGAGACGGAGCGGTTTTCATAGAGCGCTACGTTAGCGGACCTCGTCACATTGAGATTCAAGTGTTGGCAGATACACACGGAAACATTGTTCACCTTTTCGAACGTGAATGCAGCATTCAACGTCGCCATCAAAAAGTGGTTGAAGAAGCTCCTTCGGCTATTTTAACTCCAGAACTTCGCGCTGCCATGGGCAAGAGCGCATGCGATGCCGCTAGAAGCTGCGATTACGTAGGAGCTGGAACAGTGGAGTTCTTGCTCGACGATAAATTAAATTACTACTTTTTGGAAATGAATACCCGCTTGCAAGTGGAGCATCCGGTTTCAGAAAGCATTACAGGAATTGATTTGGTGAAGGAGCAAATTCGTGTGGCACGCGGAGAAAAATTGGCGTTTAGTCAAGACGATCTTTCAATTAACGGACATGCCCTTGAGGTGCGCGTTTATGCTGAAGATCCAACCAACAACTTCCTTCCAGACATTGGACGATTGAACACGTATGTTCGTCCACAAGGACCGGGCATTCGCGTTGACGATGGATTTGAAGAAGGCATGGACATTCCAATTTACTATGACCCGATGATTGCGAAGTTGATTGTGCATGCCGCGAATCGCGAGCAAGCCATTGAGCGCATGACCAGAGCCATTGCGGAATACAAGATATCAGGAGTTCAGACTACCCTTGAGTTTTGCTCGTGGGCCATTAATCACGAAGCATTCAAATCTGGAAATTTCGACACGCATTTTGTGAAAGACTATTTCACTCCTGAAATTTTGAAGAAAGAATTGTCGGTTGAAGAAACAGAGGTGGCTGCTATTGCTGCAGAGATTTTGTTTCAGCAAGACAACACGGCTGGATCATCGAGCAAAAGCTCAGAGCAAGCGACCAGTGCTTGGAAGCTTCGCGCTAGAGACTAATCTTTTGAAACTCGCACCAGCGTTGCATACCTTCGGAAGCACCGGAGGCAATGGCGTTGAAGCCTAATTTGGTTGCAAGCTCAGGGACTTTCGGATCAATGACCCAACGCTCTGCTTTGAGCGGAACGTTGTAAAGCAATCCGGCAGCCGGATACACTTCCAGTGAAGTTCCGAGAACCATAAACACATCGGCGTCTTCGACTAATTCAGCAGCATCTAGCAGCAAGGGAACATCTTCTCCAAACCAAACGATATGCGGACGCATTGCTTTTCCGTGTGCGCATGCACTTGAAGTCGATTGGGCAATTTGCCCAATTTCATTTACGCAGCATTCGCTTCTCATTTTTGTGAGTTCTCCGTGTAGATGAAGGATGTTTGAGCTACCGGCGCGTTCGTGAAGGTTGTCGACGTTTTGCGTAATAATCGAAACACGAAAGTGTTTTTCCAATTGAGCCAGAATGAGGTGTCCGTTGTTGGGTTGAACCTCGTTCAATTGCAATCGACGTTGGTTGTAGAATTCTGTAACAAGTTCGGGATCGCGTTCCCAACCTTCAGGGGTTGCAACGTCTTCAATGCGGTATTGCTCCCACAGTCCGTTGGAATCGCGAAAGGTATTAATACCGCTTTCTGCGCTGGTTCCAGCGCCAGTTAAGACCACTAAATGTTTCATAAAATTAAATCATCATACGCTGACGCTTCAACAAAAATTGAAGCATACAATTTTGAATTCCGTCTTCAATAGATGTTTGAAAATAGTCTACTCCAATTTGTCCCGCCTTCAATTGCAACGAAGTGCGGAACGCATTCATCTTTTCTTGGTACGCCTTCCGCAATTCATGCGGATGCGCCTTCACCTCCTCGCCTGTTTCCAAATCGACAAACGAGTAAGGTCTATTTTCAAAATTGAAATCCAATTCTTGTTCTTGGTGAACGACATGAAAAAGAATCACTTCATGCTTGTTGTGACGAAGATGCTGAAGCGATTGAAATACCTCTTCTACTTGCTTCGAATCGTCGAGCATATCGCTAAACACAACAACCAAACTTCTTCTGTGAATACGCTCGGCTATTTCATGAATGACAGCAGATACATGACTGTTGTTTTGGTAGGAAGTCGCGCTTTGTTCAAGCCAATTTTCCATTTCCGAATACAAGTAATGAATGTGTGCTTGGCTGCTTCCTGCTTTGGTATGCACCATGAGATCGTTTGCGAAAACACTCAGACCTACAGCATCGCGCTGACGCTTCATGAGTTCCATAATGCTCGCAGCACCGTACAACGCAAACTTCAACTTATTCCACTCCTTCCCTTCTGCGTTTTTAATGGTTGGAAACAACATGGAAGAAGAAACATCGACTACCAATTGACAGCGTAGATTGGTTTCCTCTTCGTAACGTTTTACAAAATATTTGTCTGTACGAGCCAACAATTTCCAATCGAGATGACGTGTGGATTCTCCGGCGTTGTAGAGACGATGCTCTGCAAATTCCACCGAAAATCCGTGATACGGAGAACGATGCATTCCGGTTATAAAACCCTCAACCGCTTGTTTGGCTAGCAATTCAAGCGATGAATAAGATTGTATGTATGAACGATCGAAGTTTATTGGCATATCGTAAAGATAAAAATTAATAACTCATACAAATTGATTCTTTCTATTTTTACAAACAAAACAATACGAAAAGGATGACTATCAAAATATTTACATGACTCCACTAGTATTGGTAATTACAATGATCTCGTAAAAATGGATATAACTATAAATACACCCGCTTTATTGTTCCCAGCTATTAGCTTAATCATGCTTGCCTACACCAACCGATTTCTTGCTTTAGCAAATGTAATCCGTAGTCTTCACGACCGCTACAAAGGCCGTGAGCCAAAGGAAGCAGCACTTCTTCACGCCCAAATAAAGAACTTGAAATTTCGATTAAGACTAATAAAAAACATGCAGATTCTTGGAGTGCTGAGTTTCATATTAGCTATAGTGTCCATGTACTTTATATACCGAGAAGAAATGGATTTTGCAGAATATACATTTGCTTCTTCTCTCATTATATTTTGTTTGTCTCTCATCCTTTCACTTGTTGAATTAATCAATTCAACGCGTTCTCTGGAAATTGAGTTAAGCGATATGGCGGGGTTGGAAGATAGTATTTTGGATTATCTCAAAAAAATGATTAAATAGCCAAAGGCGAATGTTGCAGAGCAACGAATGTCTATGACGAATGTCTGCGACGAATGCTTCGCTTGCTAAAACAAAACTTAGCGGATGATGACAACAGAACCGGTTAGTTCAATGGGTTCGGAGAAAGAAGAGGTGATGACTCGCAAAGTCCAGGTGTAGCCATCTATTTGAGCGTAGTAATCGTTTCCGAAAGCGTTACCAATCCAGGCTTGTTCAGGATCTTGCGAATAGAAGATGCGTTCACCGTATCGATTGTAAATTCCAAATTCATATTGAATTTCATTCAAATTGAATCCAGAAAGAACTGGAAAGAATACATCGTTCAGTCCGTCGTCATTGGGCGAGAAGGAATTCGGGACAAAGACCATTTCCTCGCGGTTGACAAAGACGGTGTAACAAACTGAATCTGCACATCCGTATTGATTGCTCACTTCCAAACATGCTTCAAATGAACTGCCTATGGTCTCAGAAAAAGAATATTGTGTATCTGTATTGCCCGACAATTCACCGTTTACATTCCATTGATTGGTGGTATTTCCTAAAGACAGATTAGTAAACTCAACCAGTGGGTTATTTAAAGAAGGTGTGATAGGACTCCATTGAAAAGCAGCAACAGGAAACAAATCGACACACACTAAATCTACTTGAGAAACTGAATTCACACAACCGTTTCCGTCAGTTGATGTTAATGCAACAGTGAAACATCCAGCAGATGGAAAATTGTAATTAAAAATTCCACATCCATTTCCGACATTCTGACCATCGATGCTCCAAATGCAACTCGACAGTGCTGAAGCAGATGAGCTGTTGAATTGCACATTCAACGGAGCACATCCTGTTGTTATGTTCGAAGTGAAATTAAATTGTGGAAGCGGAACCACTTGAATACTCAAAGTATCGGCTCCGCCGCAACTTCCTGCGATAGTATAAATCGCTTGAAAAGTTCCAACTCCAAGAGCCGCTGGACTTACCATTCCACTTGAATTAACGGCGTTTCCGCTCCATGTTCCTCCGGTAGTAGCAACTTGCAGTTGGACAGGATTTCCATTTACACATAACGGAACTTGTGCTAAAATAGAAGCATCTAATGACGCTGCTACAGATATACTCAAGGTGGAAGGTGAAGTGCAATAGCTATCGCTGTCGAACGAAATAAGAGTACTCACATTTCCGCCCGCAGCACTCGGCAGAAACAATCCTGTGCTTGAATTGGTTATTCCTAATCCACTCCACACGCCCGGCTCATTCAGCGAGTTCAAATCGAACGCTGCATCTGAAATACAAAAGGGTCCTGCAGGATCTATTGTTGAAGGAATGGCTGCATCAACTATTACATCGGTTGTATAGGTTGAAACGCAGTTACCTATTGCGACCAAGCATGTATAAGTTCCGGCAGCAAGAGAGGTGGCTGAAACAACCGTAGCATTTTGAGTAAGTGAAGTAAAAACATTCGGACCGCTCCATAAATAGTTTGCTCCTGCAACAGGAGCTGCGGTTAGATTCAAAACGCTTCCTTCACACAAAGGAGAATTCGAGTTCACCGAAGATGAAGGGTATTCAGAAACGACGATTGTAACACTTGCAGTTTGCGAACATCCATTAATGGAAGAGTTTCCAAAGTAGGTTGTGGTAATTGTCGGTGTTGCAATAACCGTTGAACCTATTGTCGCATTCAAAGAAGGATCGGCGTTCCAAACGTAATTGGAACTTCCACTTGCTACGATTGTCGTTGACTCTCCAACACAAATGGAACTTGAAGTGGGAGTTAATACCAAAACAGGATCTGTAGGAGAAGCCACAATGGTGTATGTAAACAACTGCGGAGTTTCGCACTGTCCCTGATCTGTAACGGCAACTGTATAATTTCCTGGTTGAAGATTTCCAATACTCGGAGTGGTATTCGTGGTGCCCAACCACTCGTAAATAAATGGACCTACTCCACCGGAAACAAAAACATCAATGGAAGAAATGGTTCCGCAGGAAGGCTGAACAATTGTTGGAGTTGAAGTAATTGGAATGAAGGGCGAATTTGAGGTCCCCGGTGTTGGTACCGTAGCTCCGGTGAGCCAGACGTCTGTGCCGTCGCACTCTCTGTAAATAGATTCTCCGTCGTTGTTCGATTGTCCGCTCACAGAGGCAAGCGCAGGGTCGCTGGCCGAAAGATTAATGGTTACATCTGGACAACCGACGGTATTCGCTGTGGTAAAGGAAGGCGTTTGCGCGAATTGTCCACCACCCCAATATAGACCATCCTGAATAACACCACTCTCATTGGTAAAAACCAATTGCTCGGAAGTGTTGGTGAAAATTCCGACTTGTGATGTTGGACCTGAGGTGCATCCGCACGAGCCTAAATCGAGATTCAATGAAACTCCTGAATTGGCGGATCCAACGACAAAATAACTGTAAGGCTGAATAATGGTTCCTGCTGGAAAGGTCACCCCAAAATCTCCATCAGTTAATACAAAACATGAAATATCTTGTGGTGTATTGCAGGTGTTATAAAGTTCTACCCATTCTGCTGTGCTTGGCATGCATCCACCGTCGCAGCCTCCGGCGGCATTTGCCATGACCTCGTTAATAACAATGCATTGGGCATTCGCTGAAAGCGACAAAATAATAAGCACTAAAAGCGAACCTATTTTTTTTCCCAAACTGTTTCCCATTGACAAATTTACCGTTAGCGAAAGTACGTCTGAATAGAGGTTCAACAGGTATTAATGAATCATTAAGAAATACATCTATTGAACACTCTTGGTCTGCCTTGATTAGCGAATAACCGTGACATGTCCTGTCTGTTCGAATGGCTCTTGACCATTGTTCGGTAAGATTTTAATTAGCCAAAAATACACCGCGTCAATGGCATAATATTCTCCGCCGTCTACTTCACCATACTAACCATCGTTGATGTCATTTGTCTCAAACAAAACGTCACCCCAACGACTGAATATTTGAAATTCATACGTCTGGATCAATGATTCGCCTCTAATTGATGGCTTGAACAATTCATTTCTACCATCTTTATTGGGAGTGAAACAATTCGGAACGAAAATATTAAACTGATCATTCACAACCACGGTACCGCAGCTTAAATCGGTGCAACCATCTGCATTTGTTACCAATAAGCAAACGTTATATTCTCCGGGTGCTTCACTCGGAAAAGTAAAAATGGGTTCAGGTGCATTGAGATAATACATGTCCATAATGGTCCAATCGTACGACACAGCGCCCAAAGAATAGTTGATAAATTGAACTGTGCTATTTCCAACATTCGGAGCAATGGGCGACCAACTAAAACTAGATACGGGCTGCTGCGAAACACAGATGTAATCTGCTATTGACGAATTGCTGCTGCAGCCGTTTCCGTCTGTTGTAGTCAACATAATATCATAACATCCTTGCGAGTTAAACGTGTAATTTAAAGATGCGCAGTTGTTTCCACTAGGAACTCCGTCTACCCACCAAGTGCATCCATTTCCCACCGGGACACTTGTATTTGTTAGATTCACAGTAAGTGGTGCACATCCAGAGGTGACATTTGCCGTGAACGAAACAACAGGCAATGGATTCACTGTAATGGTTTGTGTATCGGTGTCTCCGCAGTTTCCAGCTATCGTGTATGTAATCGTAGTTGTTCCAACACCTGCAGTACTCGGATCGAAAGCTCCAGTTGCTGGGTTTGTAATACCAATTCCACTCCAAGTTCCACCTGGACTGGCAGCAGTTAAAGTAACTGAATTCGCGTCGAAACAAAGTGAACCTGGGTTAACAATGGTTGCATCCTGAGGACCATAGACCGTAATGTTCATTGTCCCTGCTAATGCGCATCCGGTAGGTGTATATGTAATAATGTCAGTGCCTACTCCTGCTGTTGCCGGATTGAACAATCCTGTTGTGGAAACGCCTTGTCCAGACCATGTTCCTCCAGCAGGGCTCGCTGTTAATTGAACCGGTGCATCGGATACACACAATGGGTTTTGAGGAGTTAAAGTTGGAATTGCGGGGCCAATAAATGGCGAAGATGAGTAAACATAAGGACATCCGTATTGATCTTCGATTGTATAGGTTACAATATCCCCATCTAACAATCCGCCAATAACAATGGTTCCATTATTCGGTGCCACATCATCAACGAAGAAGGCGTTAGCGGGAGAAAGGTTGGTTGCAGTGAAGGAAGTCCCTAACAATTCTGGAGCACCACCTGAAAACCCAACGGTTAGTGTTTGTCCAACGCAGTTCTGCGTTGAAGTTCCTACAATAATTTCAGGTAAGTACGTGCAGGTATATGTTGAACCTAAGTCATAACACATCCCATCAAAATTGGTAAATGAGTATGTCCCAGTTGTGGCATCATACATAGTTATTGGTGTGAAATAAACTGTATTATTCGTAAACGTTCCAGCTGGGAACTGTGCAATAAAACTTCCATCATTCAAATCTGAAATGTCTTCCGTAGAAAGTGTACCAACCAGACAAGGGTCCGTTTCAACGGATCCACCTTGTCCAACGGTAGGCGGACATGAATAAACTAAATACCAAATAGCAGGATTGTAAAGCGTATCATCGTCGAAAACATTCGTAGCGAACAAATAATCGTTATTTGACACAATCGAAAACTGATCGTTGAAGCACAAATAGCTTGGAGTGTTTGTGTCACCGTTTGTGGTTGCGACAAAAGTTCCTGCATTCACTGCACAAACACAGGGGTCTGGAGCAACGTATGCCACTGAGTTAGCACAAGCCGGAGTCGTGCTGAAATATGCAGTGACATCGCACGCAGCTCCGTCTGAAGGAATATCTAAAATTGAGTAATT
Organism: Flavobacteriales bacterium; assembly: GCA_947488195.1. Lineage (GTDB taxonomy): Bacteria > Bacteroidota > Bacteroidia > Flavobacteriales_D > Sanyastnellaceae > CAIZGX01. Next base: position 6,983 of record CANKYR010000025.1, on the reverse strand, counting down.
AATCGGAGATACAAAAGGAGCATTGAATGTAACCTGCTGTCCGCCGCATGTTTCAATTATTAATTGTCCTGTTGCAGGAGCATTCGAAAACTCGACATATCCTGTAACATCGTATGAATTATTCGCGAAGTCACAAGCGGCAATATCCGCTTGCAAAAAATCCATGTTACATAGATTAACAGCGCAAGGAGCTGGCGCATTGTAATTTATGGTTCCCGTACACGTCGGATCAGCAGAGAATGTCGCTGTTACAGTGCAAGAAGAGCCATTCGCCGATAAATTTGAAAAAGAATAAGGTATGCTTGAAGCAAAAGGTGGATTCATGACAATTGGCGCTCCTCCGCATGAATTCGTGATCGTTAATGTACCTGTTGACGGAGGATCGGTAACTGTTATGGTTCCACTTACACTGTACTGTTGCGTTGCTTGGACGCAAGCTGTTGGATTAGCTGTTATTCCATTGAACGTGCAAAGAATTGCGCAGTTCGTTGCTCCCGACCCACTTGTTTGTGTTGCAGTAATGTCTGTTGGCATATTCGAATAGTTCGTCACCATAAGCATATACCATTGCCCTACTTGAGCGCCTTGAATATTCACAACCTCGGTTGATTGTGGATCATAACTACAATCAACAGTATTTCCACAAGGATAAGAAAAGCAACCAAAAGTGCTATTATTGGTTAACAGAGCATTATTGCAAGTAATATTGCTGAAGGGTCCCCAACAAATAAAGTCTACATCGACATCAGCACTGTTTGTAAGCGTTATCCCAATATTTCCTGCTTGAGATATATTCAGATAATACCAAGCTGGGTTTGGCTGTGTCCACAAACACTCATAATCGGGTCCAACAGCAGCATCGCCATTATCAACTCCAGCCGGATATGAAACACCAGTACTCGTGCAAAATGGATCGGCTGTAATACAATCGTCTTGGGCATTTCCAAAAAAAGAAAATGTTAAAACGAACACAGAGAATAATAAAATTCTTTTCAAGGCTTCGGTTTTGTTGGTCACTTGTAAGACTGCAGTTGCATACAATAAGTTGCTTCTGCTGCCTTTAAAGGTTTAGCAATGTAATAATTTCTTTGCATACTATAAACCGAAATTGCTCAAAAAAAAAACAGCACCCGATGAGTGCTGTTCAATTTATTCAAAAGAAGAAGACTTAATCTATCTTCTCAACTTTAATCAATTCAACTTCGAAAATCAAGGTTGAAAACGCCTCGATTTTTCCCTGTGCTCTCGAACCGTAAGCCAATCCTTGCGGAATGTAAAAGGTGAACTTCGACCCTTCTTTCATCAATTGAAGGCCTTCTGTCCAACCTGGAATAACCTGATTCAAACCAAATGTTGCAGGCTTGCCACGATCGACTGAACTATCGAAAATGACACCATCGATGGTGGTTCCGTGATAATGCACCGTAACCTTGTCGTTCTTGTCTGGCATTATACCTTGACCTTCAACATTCGATTTGTATTGCAAACCTGTTGAAGTTGTTTGAACACCTGGCTTTTTGCCATTCGCAACAAGATAATCCTCTCCTCGTTTTTTATTCATATCAGTTTTCTTCTGCGAATTTTTTCGAACTTCAGCATTAATGATACCCGTTGCTTTGTCCTTGTCCAATTTAGACTTACCTGCTTTGCTATCAATCATGGCTTGCATGATTAGCTCATTAGTTAAGTTTTCAAATCCAGCACTCTTGGCATTCTCGATAACCGAAAGTCCGAAAGCATAAGACAAACTATCCTCATGGGTAAACATGGCTTTAGTATCCGACTTCCCTTTTTTCTTTTGAGCAAAAGTTGCTGTTGACAAAGCAATCAATGCAAAGCAAATAGCTAAACGTTTCATAATTCTTAGTTCGCTGGTTTAATTTCTACCACTTCCATTTCGAAAATCAGCGTTGCAAACGGAGGAATTACTCCACCTGCACCTTGTTCTCCGTATGCCAAATTCTGTGGGATGTACAATTCGTATTGTCCCCCCGCTTTCATCAACTTCAGCCCTTCTCCCCAACCTGGAATGACTTGTCCTGCCGTAATCGTAATAGGCTCATTTCTCTCGTAAGAGCTATCGAAAACCTTTCCATCTACCAATGAACCTTTGTAGTGAACTACAATGGTGTCGTTGTCATCTGGAGACAATCCAATTCCTTCACGAATAATTTTGTATTGCAATCCAGACTCAGTGGTTATAACTCCTGGCTTCTGTCCGTTATCCTTTAAAAATGTTGTTTCCTGTTCCATTGTTTTTGATGATTTTTCAGATTCTCTTCTCGCTAATATTCCTTGAATGTATGGATCTACCATTTCATTAGGAAGTTGATTGGCCTTGTTCGCGTGATCCAATACCGCTTGTCCCATAATGCTCTCATTCAGACCTTCGATGCCGCTGGTAGCAATGTTATTTGCTATGCTAACACCAATGGCGTATGACAAACTATCGTTTTCATTCTTTAAAACAACCGTAGATTTCTTAGGCTCGTCCTTTGGTTTTTTCTTTTTATCTCCTTGATCCATTGCGTTCGAACTCAATACCAATAAGCTCGCTCCAAGAAGTACAATATGTTTACTTTTCATTGAAATTTATTTTGGTATGCAAGTTAATCAGATTATCAATTCATTCAGCTTATTTTTGAAAAATGAAGTGTTTCAGACTACTACTTCTTGTTGGAATACTATCCCTTTTATCTCTCACGGTTCAAGGACAAAATGATTTGTACGGAGGAATTACGTTTGAAAACTTGACGTACAACAAATCGAGCGTTTATTCCATTGGAACAGATATTTACGCTCCTTTCGGAGATCGTTTCACCTTGAACTACAGCTTTAAAATTGGATTAAGCAAAGACAAAAGCTTCGTATTTCATTCATCCGTATCGACTCTTTTGGGAACATATCTTTTAGCCTTAAATGGCGATTATCCTGGAATTGCAACGTTAGGACTCATCTGCTTGGCCATTCCAGAAGGAGTTGGAATGTATATGAGACAAGACGGACAAGCCTTGCATCTTTCTGTTAATCCGCTTGGAATGGATTATTTCTCTGCTGGTGATTTCACACAGGAATATATTGGCATGAGTTGCAGTGCTGTGGCGCGCATTCATTACAAATTGAAATCACATGTCCCCTCGTACATCACACCCATGGTTGGACTTTATTACAGATACAAACAAACCAGCATCAATGAGCAATATGGAATTCGCGTAGGAGTTTCCTTTGGACTCGCATCCAGAAATGTTGATTCGGGAACTAGCATTCAAGAGCTCTTTCAATGAAAAAACTATTCTTGATTTTTATTCTTCTGAGTAATCTGATTGCTCCGTTGAACGCGCAAACTGATACCCTCTTCATTCAAAATTGGGAAAATGGACATGCCGTTTATATGCTGCCTCCAGGTGAACTGCAAGTGAACGATGTTTGGACTTCTTCCGACAGTATTTTCTATCCACCTGTCCCAGCTTTCAGAAAATTCAATTTCAATTTGAATGAAACCTATTTGCCTTTGAACGTTTATCAAGGCAAACTCGTTTACTACGATCCGTGCGATGGGATTTTTGAATCGGCATGGGTATTCAACGATTCGGCTTTCGTTCATTTGTATTATGACGGACCGGAAGGAATGCCCATTGCGGCTATCGAGCACGAAGATGAAAATGAAATTCAATTTCGCATTCTTCAATTCAATTATGAAGACATTGAGAAATCGCTTGAATATTACTTAACCGTAACATCCATGAACAAAGAAAAGGGAATCTACCTTTTCATCTTTGAAAGTCCGTACGACGCTGAATCGAAGTATTCTTTTCCCGTTGTTGAAAGAAGCAAGCTTCACCTTTTCCCAACTTTGGTTTGTGATTGTCTTGTCGACAAGCACACTGAATTTCGTTGGGAGGAAGAACCTTTCACTCCTGAATTATTCAAATAACAAAAGCTCGCCGTTGCGAGCTTTTTTCGTTGTATACCTCTACTTAACCAAAACCCATTGCTAGAAGTTCAACTTCAGCCCGAAGGCATTTGAAGAAATATCCGGGCCATCTCCGCTTGAAAATTTTGGCAACAAAGCAGCCTCCCAGAAAAATGACAAACTACTTGTGAAGCCCACTTCGGTATAGAAGTTTAACATGTACTTATTCAATCCAAAATCTCCAGCCACTCTCTGCTTGCGCTTCTCACCGTTTTCTTTCCATTTATAAAAAGCATTGGAACCAATGAGATATCCGCCAACTACACCAAAAGACATGTGAAAAACATTGGACTCATCACCAGAATTCATTTTCTTCTTTTCTGTAATTTTTCCATTGTACTGAAATACCATGGGCACCGTGATATAGTTTGCATTTAGATTTGACTTTTCTGTTTTAGGAAAAATGGCTAATTGAAATCCAAGAGTATCGGTCTCACTTAAACGAACTTCACGATTCAAGGCTATCGATTCAAGAGAAAACCCCATACCCGTAGACAATCTGAAACGGTCTTTCGCAATTTCAAAAGATGAATTGACAACATTAAACCCCATCATAGAACTTGAATTGTTTCTACCTTTATTATTCATCCAAGGGGCATCATAGCTTTTATTCTGTTCATCCATAAAAGTCAAAAAACCAAAGCGAAAACCACTGAATCCATACCATGAAAATTCTTCTAGCCGCAAAGACTTGCTCTTCCTGTCACCAGTTGCAAGCTTCGAAGTTGAATCGGGATAGATATCAATCTTCATATCGCCAATTCGCATGTGTAAGGTGTCATCGTCTTGATTTCCTTTGATAGTCGTATCATTGAGCAAGACAACAGTGAACTCATTCTTACTTTTCGTTTGCGCAACAACTCCTGTCATCGCAAACACTGATAAAATCAATAACAACTTTGTTTTCATTTTTATTTTTTTTATTTTTTTTACTCAATTCTTGGGCGAAAAATATTTCGCCCCTACATCTAATCTCCTCGTCAAAGACCCTCGTGCGAAGCACCCTCGTCGAAGACCCTCGTGTGAAACACCCTCGTCGAAGACCCTCGTGCATGCACATTCGTTGCTTGCAACATTCGTCCTTCGGACATTCTTTTCACATTAGAAACCAAACCTTTTCCCTTTCCAATCAACAATCAATCGATCTTTATCGTTTTCGTTTTTTCTGCTTCTTGCCGCGCGAAGCACCCGTTTTACCTTTCGAAACTTCTCAACGCGTTCATCGATTTCTTGTGCAATCAATTCTCGAATGGTTAAATACTCTGTTGTTCTTTCAATCTGTTTGAATTGCTGAAGACTTGAATCTACTTTGGCCACTAAAAGTGAATCTTGATTGACTTCAATTGAAATGCTCTTTACTGAATCCACTACCGGAATGTAAACAAGGGAGCTCCATGGCCTTGTACCATTTGGAAAACCATATCCATATTCAGAATTCCACATGTTGGGGAAAACCGTTCCGCCACAATACAACGGAAAATTCACATCGTTCCATGGTATGAGCCATTCAGAGCTAATGAAAATAATTGAATCCCGTTGTTCGAATTTCTGTTCAATCTTCTGTTCAATCTTCTTTTCTGGACGCTGATAAGCGTACTCCACAGATGCAGGTTTGTCGGGAATGACAATGAATGTTCGAAGTACCAACGCTGCAATCCAAGCTGCCGCCATGCCGCTAATCCAGAAATAAGCACTTCGATTATTTTCTTCCTTCTTTAAACTTTGCTTGCGATCTTCAATCAAACGGACACCAGAAATTTCCTTTTGAAAATGACTCTGAATTTCCTCCTCGGAGACAGAATAGCGCTTCAAAGAATCCTTCTTGTCAAACGAAACTTCTGTCCGTTCAACTTTCGGGAACTCATCTTCTATACATTCATTCCATTCGTTCATGCTGTCCAATGAAGGGTTATAAATTCTTTCAATTCTTTTCTCGCTCGGAAGAGCGTCACTTTAACCATTGATTCTGAGAGATTCGTTATCTCTCCAATTTCCGCGTATGAATAGTCTTCGTAATCGCGCAGAAGTATCAATTGTTTTTGTTGAAGGCTCAACCTTTCCAATCCTTCGTCTATCAATGCTTTCAGCTCACCGCTGTGATCTTGCTCGGCCACTTCATTCGAAGCAGATAGGCTATTCTTCAACTTCTCTCTTCTCGACCAATCCACTACAGCGTTGTATGCCGAGGTGAACAAATAAGCCTTCGACTTACCTGCTTCAACAACGTCTTTCTTCTTCCACAATTTTTCATACACATCTTGCACAAGGTCTTCTGCCAATTCTTTGTCGCGCACCAACTTCAATACAAATCCAAAGATTCGATCTGACCACAGGTCTACTGCTTCATTGTATTCTCTTATGCTCATTCGACAAAACCAAGACGCACCAACATACTAAAAGTTACAAGTCTTCAAGAAATAATTTGACATCTTCAATTTTTGCGACGCTCAGAACGACGCTTCTTGCGTGTTTTTCTATTGACCTTCATTTGACTCATTTTTTCAAAGAGCCTTTTGACTGCTCCCTGCTTCATGGAAGAATTGATACTCGCTTGAGCCATTTGATTAACTGCATTGGAATCATTACTCGCATTGAATAATGAATCTTGACTCCTTGTTTTCAATGAATCTGTGCTTGTTGAATCTGCGCCGGGCAATGTAACAACTCCTCCCAACGGATAGCCTCCCCAAGAAACATCAAGCCAATTCTCAAATAAGTTTTATTTAGTTCTTTCCGCTGCTCCATTGGTAGTTAGACTCACATTTCAACAAAATAGTTTCCTCGCTCTGAAAAATCGTGACTAACATCACCTAAAGATTTCGAATCAACTCCTACTTTCGCATTATGAGAATCATGTCAGTATTCATTTTAGCATTCTTAACGCTTCATTCAGCAGCGCAAGAATTTCCTTATACCGTTGTTTTAAATCCGGTGTATTCGAGTCCAGATATTGCCTTGCAGTCCTACGCTTACGGCGTTTGGGAAAACAGAGTGTTACTCATTGGCGGAA
>CANKYR010000024.1 GCA_947488195.1 Flavobacteriales bacterium | reverse complement strand
CATGGAGACATTATGCGTCTTAAGGATACAACAGACATGATAGTTTCAGAGCAAAATCAGATTCGCTTCTTGCTGATGAATGCTGAAAAGAAAAATCCAATTTCCTCGAGTTTCGGAGTAAAAGAACTCACAAAATGGTGCTCTCCACAAAAGATAAAAGCACAGAAGCGAGTTTTCGTTTTCGATGCCTGTCACAGCGGAAAAATTGCGAATGAAGTAAGTGGAGGTTTTCGAGGCGATGATGAAGGCGCTCGTATTCGTCAGCTAGATAAGTTGAAAGACAAGAACGGCATGATGATCTTAGCCGCGGCGGCCGATGATGAAAGCGCCTATGAAGACGAGACATTGAATCAAGGCGTTTTAACCTACCACTTGCTGCAGGTCATGAAGGAACAGAGCGATACTTCTTTGGTGGTAAGAAACTGGTTCGACGAAACAATAGACCTGGTAAAAGACTATTCCAAAGCCAACGGCAACAAGCAAGAACCGAGCAGTTTCGGCGATGGTCGCTTTGAAATTGGAAATGTGAATCAAGATGTTCGCGAAGTAATCAAGATCACCTGTCCGAAAACGAGGGTGGGGGCCTGTGTGTTTGTTGATCCAACTGGTGAAGCAGAGGTTTTATACCCCAGACTGCAAGATGAAATTAATAAGCAATTTTCAGGAAATAGTAGAGGTGATCTAGTTTTTTCATCTAACACAGACAAAGCATACCGAGCAACAGGAACCTACTTTTTAAATGACGGAAAACTTTTGATTCGATATAAAATACTTCAGGGCAGTGAGCAGATTGGAGATCCAATTTCTATTCCATCTAAAAACTACACGAATGAACAAGAAGTTGTTCAAGCGATAACAAATTCAATTGCGCAAGAAATTGAAAAATTAAGGGTAGCAAATCAAAATTGCAAATTGGCAAACTAATTCTATTGATAAAAATATTCAAAATGAACCCTAAAATACTAGTTCTATTAATTTTTGTAAGTGTCATAGGATGCACACCCAATGCTGATTTTTGCGAATGTATGAATGCTGAAAGAAATCTGAAAGGAAAACAAAAGCCAACTTCGAGGCAGGAGACAATGGAGGTGGATTGGGAGTTATTTCATTAAATAATTTTAAGGAATTTCTACATTGAAGTTATAAATCGAAAATTCTTGATCGCCTCCCCTTGAAAAGTTTGATTTCGGAAACAGTATATCTGTCACATCGCTTGTACCTCTTGAAAGATTTGATTTTCCCTGAAATACAGCCTGCGAGTTTAATAAATTGAAAGATCTGTCAGAAACAATAATTTTATATAAATCACCTTTATCCACTCTTAACCAAAAAGTGTTAGATTGATTAGTTTTCAAAGGCCATGCAGTGAGTTTTTCTGATTTTGTCGTAGTAATTTCTCCATTCAAAATATTTATAATAACCATATATGTGGGTATTTTAGTTTGAATATTTACTTGAATTAATTCTTTTTCATTCATCATACCAGGAACGCCCTTAATCCATTCCAATGGATGGGTATAGCCATATTTGGAGTCGATAAAGACGTTGTTATTATTATCTTTAATTGGCACATTGGAAGCATATCTTTGAAAGGATATTAAAACTTCATTATCTCCTATTGATTCAAGATTCGAAAATCGTTCAATTAAAAAGTAAGCCTCTAATTCTTTCTTAATAACAGCAACCTGATTAAAAGGTTGATTTTGAATTTTGCGAATGAATACATTCGGTAGATTTTTCTTGTATAAAGAAATGGTTTTATTCTTATCAATTTCCAAAATTATTCTGGCCTGAAGGGTATCCTCTACGAAATTGTAACCGTAAAGTTGAGATATAGAATCACGTATACTTTCAACGTGTTTCTTACTTCCTTTGATATAAATCGGAATAAAGTCTGCAGTTAAATTCCGAGTTATTACCTCTGTAGTATAATTGCTTGCCGGTTGCTTTAACTTGGTTTGAATTTTATTCGAATACAATATGCATTGAGATGCGTTTATCGATGTGATTTTTCCTTTTGCAATATTATTATTGTTTCCCCCTTTGATCATAAGCGAATCACCTAAATTGAGATTATCTAATAGTCCAGCATCTATAGTTACTTCATTAGCTCGAATCTCAGAAATTTCAAAATATGGTTTTATTCCAATGGCCTTTCCTGATAAAAAAAGATTGTTTAAATTTCCTTCTACTGAAGGGTGTTGTGACTGATTGTATTGCGATACTTTATTTTGAATGATTTGCTTAATGCGAAGTGATACGTCTTGATAATTCAATTTTTCAAGACCTGGTTGTTTCATCACTTCACAAAATGCATAAGTTAAACTTCCATATTGAATGTTTGATTTATCTATAATTTGAAAGTTAACTTCTCCCGGCAAACATCCAGATATAGCGCAGAAAGAAGATAAATCGCTCCTATCATCTTCCGAATGAATCCAGTCGGAATAACCTTCAGAAATCCTTACTTTTTCAAGTGTTTTAATTATCTCATTCGGAAATACAATTTTACCTTCTCCGCCTCGTTTAGTTAGGTCGTTACCTCCTCTAGTCATATTCCCAGAATGACAAGAATCGAATAAAACAAGCAGGTGGCCTTTAGAACCTAATTTTTCTCTAATTTTTGCAATAAGTACATTGATTTGATCATCGGTTAAATGATCCTCTCCTTTGTAACCATCATAATAAGTTGTGGGGGCATTGTAACATACAAAGGCTTCGTCATATCCGTCGTCTTCAGCTAAATCTAAATCAGTTATTTGTTGTCCATGTCCGCTAAAATGAAGAATTACAATATCTCCTGAAGTTAATCGCTGACAAAGGTTTTCAACGGCTTGTTGAACACCCTTCGGTGTTACATTTTCATTCTCTAAAGAGAAAATATGTTCGGGTAAAAAACCTTGCTTTGGAAGCGTTTTTCTCAGCAATTCAAGGTCTTTATCAGAGCTTAAATTCCCCCAAAATTGCTTTTTAGAATCGTTGGCGGGATATTTAGATACACCTACAAGGAGGGCATATTTGTTTTGAGCAATTCCAAAAGTAGATGTAAAAACTACAAAAAGTAACAGTAGGTAATGAGTTTTATTCATGAACTTAAGCAAAAATCCGTGCTTAAAAATTGAAGTGAAAACCAATGTAATACCCAAGCTTGAATACATCTTGGGTAATTGTATCTAAACTTTCGTTGTATAGAAGTTTGTTATATGTAGATGATGACGAATTATACCATGAGTTCGTTTGATAAATACTTTTTAACTGACTGGTTCTGTTTAAACATGCTCCCGCAGAAACAGAAAGATATTTCCAATCGCGGTGAGAAAGACCAATTCCTCCGAGCAAATTAATCTTATTCTCATCTATGTTCGAAAAAGTATTCACCGAAAGCCCAAAATTGTATGTTAAACTAATGACGTTTGAGGTTAATGGTTGAAAGGAAAGAGTAGCGCCAATGGAAGGCAAAAGGCTTTTAAAATTTTCCTCCATGATCATGAGAGAATCGGATGTTGATGATTCTGTTATTGAAAACTGACTTCTTCCAGAAATTGGATTTGTGAGAAACAAGCCAGACGACCATCGCGGTGCGTTACTTTCTTGGCATTTTATTCGAATTACATCAGTAATATTTTCTTGAATATCATTCTCATTAACTACACTTGAATAACTTGGGAGAGAAAGCATAAAAGAATTTTTTAAATTTTCGTCATCATCATATATTTTCCATTCTCCATATGCCCCATTAATCCTTCCGTTAAATAGGTCTAGATAATTAAATGGGACATTGTATCGATCTGCGTCTTTAGGTTTAAGATAGCCAGAAGCTAAAAGAATAGGTTTACATCCGCCACAATATTCATCAGAAATATCACCATTTTTGTTTTTCCAACGATTAACGTTATAATACTCTACATAATCTTCTTTATTGAATTCAAATGTTCTTCCTTTTGAGATTTCATCGAGTATATTATTTCTATCTAACTTTATTTTCACAACTAAATCTGTGAATCTATTTTCACTGGTATTGGAAAATCCAAAATCTGAAAGAGAATTGCCTTCTGAATAACCAACAGTGTGTTTCAGGCTTATCTGTGATTGGCTATTTAAAATTAAATCTCTTAAAAGTTCTAAGTCACTCTTTTTCAAAGTCTTGATTTTAGATAATTGCTCGAGTAAATTCATTTCCTCAAGGAGCAGGGCGCTCTCCAATTCATCCATAGGTTGAATCTTCACAAGGTCTATTTCTATAATCTTGATTTGGTTTTTAGATTTGATGTGTTGATTTTCATCTTCAAGAGATTGAATAATTTCTAAGGATTTCTTTTTTATGGAATCAACAGGCATTGATTCACTTTTCATTGTTTTAATTAGTTCTTTTGAAGCGGTAGCAACAGAAAGATATTCACCCTGTATTAGATTCAATTGATTGTGGATATCGGAAATCTTTTTTTTGTTTGCCGAAGCAGAGCCTTCTCCTCGTGTTTCAGGAAGATAGTTTAAAAAACTTAAATCTGCTCCAACAGCCAAATTTCCTAGTAGTGAGAATAATTCGGAATTACCTGATGTAGTTACAGGAGAATTATCTTCCTCATTGACTTCAATGTTAACCTTGTAAATAAATGGATTCACATTTTTTAAGATTAGTTGAACGTGGTCACCCTTTCTTGGAAATATGGCTTTGACTGGTTTCAATCGATCAGTTCCTTTTACCTTTTCAAAGTAGAAAGTGTTTTCTGAAATTTTATCGTATTCAATAACAAAGTTCTTTTGACCAAATAATTGCCCGCAGAGAAACAAGAAAAACATGACCACAAGTTGATTTTTCATAACCAATTTTTTTATCAAAAATAAGGCTTAAATTCGCTTTTCTTAATCAAACAGTACTATAAATGAAGCAGCTTAAGTCAAAAGGTAATAATAAGGCGTTTTTTAAGGACTTAATTGCTATCGTTCTGATGCTCAAGATAGTGCTTCTCCTGTTCGCGTTCGTTATTCACTTTTTCGAATCACTTAACCCGATTGAAAAAGCCCTTGAGGAAATAGAATTCGCGGATCTATACTATAAGCAGGAGGAAAGAACTAGAGTTCCAGAGGAGAATAACATAGTAATCGTAAATACAGGGTCCATTCAAGCTGAAGCCATAGGTTCTTTTCGAAGTGAATTGGCACAGTGCATTTCTTTGGTTAATTCATGTAACCCTTCTGTTTTGGCCTGTGATATTATTTTTGATAAAGATTCAAATAATCCGATTGCAGATCAGGAACTTATAGCGTCATTAACAAATTGCGATAATCTTGTTCTTGGTTCGAGCAAAGAGGCCGAAAGTGAGATTCATGCACCGTTGCTCAATATTGAAAACGCAAATTATGCAAATCTGGCGCTTATCGGTGATAGCTTAGAAGTCATTCGTGCTTATCAATTGAAGAAGAGTGACGGAAAAGAGATTGAAAATACATTTGCCTATGCAATCGCAAAAAAAGTAAATCCAAGTATAAACGAGAATGTACTTTCCTCCATTCATGACAATGTATTGGATATCGTTTACCAATACCACAGTTACAAATACAATAATTTACTCGATACGTTAACAGAAAGTCATCCTTGGGAGTTCAACGTCATTGAAGCTAATCAAATAGATTCTTCCAATTACGATCGATTACAGGAGTTACTCAAAGATAAAATTGTGATTTTCGCTCATCTAGGAAGCGGCGAAGCTTCAAATTTATATGATATCGAAGACCGCCATTTAAGTCCGCATGGAAATGAAGATATTTTTCACAGAGCCCCAGTAACGCCTGGAGTTTTTATTCATGCCGAAGTGTTGCAAATGATTTTGAACAATAGATTCCTCGATTCGGTTAATTCCATTTGGCTGTCAATAATTGAAAATTTGCTACTCATACTCGTAGCCTTCGCTTACATTAAAATTGCCAATGGTTCGAATTGGTTTAAACCGATCGTTGTTCCTTTGGCCTTTGCTTTATCTTTCTTATTCATTTTCATCTCGTTAAAGCTCCGCGACAACCATACAATGTGGAATGTAGGCTTCTTGAACCTTCAATTAATACTAATGATTGAAGTACTTGAGTTCTACGAACCAATAGCATTATGGATGAAACGCAAGTGGAAAATTAATACTACATTTTCACATCATGACTAAAAGTATATTTCTATCGTTTTTGGTACTTTTTACCAATGTATTAGTTGCACAAAAGATTCTTGTTCAGCAATTAAAAGGTAATGTGCAATATTCTACAAATGGTAAATCGGGATGGAAAACATGCAAATTGAATAGTGAACTTGTTGGATATTTGAAGTTGAATCAAGGTGCCTCTATCATTTTCGGGGCGAAAGGTAAATCAATGTATTGGAACAGAACAGGTATTTACAAGACATCTGAACTAGAGAAGCAATTAATTGGTTTCAATAACGATGCTGCGGCTGTTCTATGGGAACAAGTAACACACCACAACGAGCCTAAAAAGAATTCAATTGGTGGGGTAAGTAGGGGTGATCTGTTTGATAATGCTTTGCCCTCGGACTCTTCCGTAATTAATGTTGCTGATGTGGTAAAATTCTCATTCGAAAACCCAAACCAATTGAAATATAAGTTGCATCTGAAGTCAAATACTGAATCATTTGCCATAGATACCACTTTAAAAACTCGTCAAGATTTTTTCAACTTTAAATTTCAATCAGAAGGAGAATATATCTGGGGTATAACAGATACAGATACTCCTTCACCGCAGGTTTGGAAGCATTTGTTCTCAATATCAAGTTCCCGTTTCGAAGAGGACTTGAATCGATATAAATCGTTCATGGAATCAATAAAAGATTTTGAATCTGATTTGCAAGACTCGCTTATTGAATCATATCGATCTATAAACAGAATTGTAATTCCTTAATTATCCTCTTCCCGAAGGGTCATCCGACTTCGTCGGTCATCAGCTCCGCTGTCATCACAACTTGTTGTGTCATCCCGTAGGGTCATCATCGCTGCGCGATGTCATCACAACGTGTTGTGTCATCACGATGTGTAAACAGAGTGTACGGAATCATCATCGCCAACGCGAAATCCCACATGTGCATGAAAATTCCTATGTACAAGTGAATGGAAACGCCGAGTATTACAGCAAACTTCCGAGTCTTTTTCCAGTTAATTATTAATGGAAATGTGAATTGAAAAAGCATAATGATGTATGCAAAAATCACCGAAATGAAATAGGGCATAACCTTTGCAACGCCACGAATTGTCTCATTGCTGAACCAATGGCTGACGAGAGTCTGATAAATCGCTTCACCCGTCAACCATTGCCAACTGGTGAGTTTGTAAATGGAAGTGTAGAAGTAAATTAGTCCCACTTGAATTCCTGCAGCCAATAACGAAAGTCGCGATAAAAATGCCCAGAAGGGTTTAGTCGATTTAGCAGAATAGGGGATGGAGTAAAACATCAAAAGCATCATATACACATATCCCGCATTCATGGCGTTAATTCCAGCATAGTAAATCCATAAGGCGGAAAGCCAAGCAGCAGCTCGGAAGAAGAAGACACCTCTGAAATGAAAGATCGAGAAAAAGGAAACCACCAAATGCACAATGAACACCGGCTTGAACCAACTCAAATTGTACATCAACGCATAAACCAAATTGTTCAGTCGTGTATCATCTGCACCATAGCGAATACACACACTGTCTTCCCCCCAAATTAACCATACTGAATGCCAATTCCAAAAGGCGAAGAACAGAAACCACGCATAGACCAAACTCACGAAAGTGCGCTCGTTCCAAGAGGACGAATAGGGGACAAATAACCCATCAATGTAATTATCTATGCGCTTCTTCATTTGTCTATTTCAACCAATTCCTTACTAAATTCAAACACATCGTTCTTCTGCTCGCCGTTCAACGGATGAAAATGAAACACCAAGCGAATCTGCAAGGAATCGATGTAGGTATGCGAATGCGTAAGCTTGCGTTTGTAGCGTTCTAGGCGTTGACAGAAATAAATGGCTCTTCCATAATCGGTAGATTGTTCAATGCGTTCAAGCTGACGAACCCCGTCCTTCCAATATAAATTATTGACGATTTGATTATTCAAATTCGCGGTTGAAAACTCCTCGAACTGACGAAGTTTGCTATCTACAGCGTATTCATAGCGATTCCCAATTTCCTGAAACGCAGTCCAATTGCCGCCTTCGCGGTAACGAACTTCAATAAAATCATCAAATTCTGCCATGGGCACAAACAGGCTATACCCCTGATGAAAAAAGGGAAATCCGTATCTATTAGCGACCGATTCAACCAAAGGAATGTCGTAATGCCTTCGAAAGGCGTAGAGCGCACTTAACGAAAAATGCAATCCGAGTATGAAAAACGCCGTGCCGACAAGAATATATTTCGTTGATTTTTTCATGCGTCCGCAAGTTAGAAAGAACCGAAAAGCGAACTACATTTGAAATGAAAATAAAGCATATGAAAAATATTATTTCATTTAGTGAAAAGACGTGGGTTGAAGGTGCCGAAAATACTGAGTTTCCGATACAAAATCTTCCTTTCGGAATATTCTCTACGGGAAGAGGAGATTTTCGAGTAGGTGTAGCCATTGGAAATTACGTCTTAGATATTTTTCGCGTCTTTCAACAGAATCATATTTCAGCCTTGCCTTTCGGCTCTGAAGAATACCGCTCGCATTCATTAAATAAAATGATGAAGCACGGCAAGAAAGCTTGCTCGGCTTTGCGAATGAGACTTGCAGATTTACTGAACGCTAATCAAGATGCTATCGTGAAAAGCGAACTTCGCTCTTGCCTTATAAAAATGAGTGAAGTGCAAATGCACCTTCCCATTGAAATTGGAGATTATACAGATTTTTACAGCAGCATGGATCACGCTCGCAACGTGGGAACCATGTTCCGCGATCCAGAGAAAGCATTGCTTCCAAACTGGAAACACTTGCCTGTCGGTTATCACGGAAGAGCTTCCAGCATTGTAGTAGACGGAACAGCAGTGACGCGTCCTTGCGGACAAGTAAACGCCTCCGATGAAACACAGCCAACTTATGGTCCAACGAAACAACTCGATTTCGAATTGGAAATGGCATTCGTGACATTCGACGGAAAGCCAATGGGAGAGCGTATTTCAACGCAAGAGGCGGACGATTATATTTTCGGATTAATGCTCTTCAACGACTGGAGTGCGCGCGATATTCAACGTTGGGAATATGTGCCACTTGGCCCATTCTTAGCAAAGAATTTCGCTTCAACGGTTTCACCGTGGATAGTGACATTGGAAGCATTAGAACAATTCAGAACCATAGGCCCATTGCAGGAACCAGAGGTTCTTCCATATTTACAATACAACGGAATTAAGAATATAAATATCAATCTTCAGGTTGAAATTGAAGCCGAATCAGGCGTGAAGCAAGTCGTTTCAAACAGCAATTTCAAACACATGTATTGGAACATGAATCAACAGTTGGCGCACCACACCGTTGGCGGATGCAACATTCGTTGCGGCGACATGATGGCCAGCGGAACCATAAGCGGTCCTACAGAAGGTTCTTTCGGAAGTATGTTGGAAATTGCATGGAAAGGAACAAAGCCTGTTGAAATGCCAGATGGTACAACGCGATCATTCATTGCAGATGGCGATACCGTTACAATTACCGGTTACGCTGAACAAGATGGGGTGAAAGTGGGTTTTGGTAGATGTAGCGGTAAAGTTCTTCCCGCGCGTGACTAACTATGGAAGAAGAAAAAATTGAAATTCTCGGCGCACGAGAAAACAATCTTAAAAATATAGATCTCACCATTCCAAGAAATCAACTGGTCGTTATAACCGGTCTTTCTGGAAGTGGAAAATCTTCGTTAGCCTTCGATACACTTTATGCCGAAGGTCAGCGCAGATACATGGAAACCTTCAACGCATACGCCCGACAGTTCTTGGGTCAAATGGAGCGTCCAGATGTAGATAAAGTAAACGGACTCTCTCCGGTTATTTCCATCGAACAAAAAACAGTTAGCCGCAATCCACGCTCTACAGTCGGCACCATTACTGAAGTGTATGACTTCATGCGTTTGCTTTACGCACGTGCTTCAGACGCATACAGTCCGGCAACCGGAAAGAAAATGGTCCGATTCACCGAAGAGCAACTCATTGAAAAAATAGCGAAAGATTTCAAGGCGAAAAAAATAGCCATTCTTTCTCCGTTGGTGAAGGCACGAAAAGGTCACTACCGCGAACTATTCGATTCGCTCATGAAGCAAGGATACGTGCGCGCGCGAATCGACGGTAAGTTGAAGGAAATGACGAAAGACATGAAGCTCGATCGTTACAAAGTGCACGACATTGAATTGGTAGTTGATCGTTTTTCGGTTGAACCGAACAACCCTCGCTTAAAGGCAACCGTTCAAACCGCTCTGAAAATGGGCAAAGGAGATGTGATGGTCATGGAATTGGATGCCGAAACGGTTCATCACTTTTCCAAAAACCTCATGTGTCCAACTTCAGGAATTTCCTTTCCTGAACCCGAACCGAATCTCTTTTCCTTCAACAGTCCATACGGCGCATGCAGCTACTGTAGCGGATTGGGTGAAGTGGCTGAAATTGACATTGAGAAAATAATTCCAGATAATTCAAAGAGCGTCAAGCAAGGCGGAATAACTCCGCTGGGGGAAAACAAGAACTCATGGATCAACCAACAGGTGGCTGCCATTCTGAAGATTTACGGGGCTAATGTAAATACTCCATTGAAGGAAGTTGACGAAGATGCCATTCAGGTTATTCTCTACGGGACCGACGATAAGGTGGAAGTGGAAATGTCGAACGGACAGACCATGAACACGCGATTCGACGGACTCATTGCATTTATTGAAAGACATGCGGAAGAAGATGGAACTCCTGCAGTTCGCAAGTGGGCCGAAACCTTCATGAATAAAAAGGCTTGTCCAACCTGCAGCGGCGCTCGTTTGAAAGACACGGCGAATCATTTCAAGGTAGCAGGAAAGACCATTTCAGAATTAAGCGCATTGAACATTGAAAAGCTCAGTGCGTGGTTCGAAGGCATCGATTCCAGTTTCGATAAGAAACAAGAAATTATTGCTCGTGAACCGTTAAAGGAAATCCGCACACGCTTGAAGTTCTTGCTGAACGTAGGGTTGGGATATTTAAATTTAAATCGAAGCGCGAAAACATTGAGTGGAGGAGAGGCGCAGCGTATTCGATTGGCCACTCAAATCGGATCGCAACTCGTTGGAGTGCTTTACATCTTGGATGAACCGAGCATAGGTTTACACCAACGCGATAACGAGAAATTGATTCGTTCGTTGAAAGACTTGCGTGACGGTGGAAACAGCGTCATTGTGGTGGAACACGACAAAGACATGATGTTGGAAAGCGACTATATCATAGATATTGGTCCAGGAGCTGGAAGGCACGGTGGACATGTGGTTGCTGCCGGGAAACCCAAAGATTTTTTGAAAATTGGAAGCATTACTGCGAATTATTTAAGTGGAAAGTTGGCCATTCCTGTTCCGAAAGAACGCAGCAAAGGCAATGGAAAGAAGTTAGTGTTGAAGGGAGCAAGCGGTCACAACCTAAAAGGGGAGACAATTGAAATTCCGTTGGGAACCTTCACATGTGTAACGGGTGTAAGTGGAAGTGGAAAGTCTTCACTCATCAGTCACACGCTTTATCCAATTCTGAATGCACATTTCTTCAACGGACAGCGAAAGCCTTTGTCATACAAGAAACTGGAAGGACTCGAGCATTTAGACAAGGTTATTGAAATAGATCAAAGCCCTATTGGTCGCACTCCGCGAAGCAATCCGAGCACCTACACTGGAATCTTCACCGACATCCGAAACCTTTACGCTTCGGTTCCAGAATCGCGCATTCGTGGTTATCAGCCCGGACGATTCAGTTTCAATATTTCAGGTGGAAGGTGCGAAACATGCAAGGGTGGAGGTGTTCGTTTAATTGAAATGAATTTCCTTCCCGATGTGTATGTTCATTGCGAAGCCTGCAACGGCAAGCGATACAACCGCGAGACTTTAGAGATTTTCTACAACGGAAAAACCATTTCTGATGTGTTGAACATGACCGTTGAGCAAGCCGTTGGATTTTTCGAAAATCACCGAAATATTCACAACACACTGAAGACCTTGAACGACGTTGGATTGGGATACATCACTCTCGGACAGCACAGCACCACCTTAAGCGGAGGAGAAGCACAGCGTGTGAAACTCTCTACCGAACTCGCGAAGCGCGACACCGGTAAGACCATTTATATCTTAGACGAACCCACAACGGGACTGCATTTTCAAGACGTTCAAATGTTATTGAATGTATTGAATAGACTGGTTGAACGCGGCAACACCGTCTTAGTCATTGAGCACAACATGGACGTCATTAAAAGCGCTGATTACATCATAGACATGGGTCCCGAAGGCGGCGAGGGTGGAGGAAACGTCATCGTCACCGGCACACCAGAGCAAGTTGCCAAGAATAAGAAGTCTTTGACGGGACATTTCTTGAAGAAAGAACTTTAAGTTTGCAACACATTTGTTGTATATTTACAACAAAATTGCTACTTATGAAATCTTCCAATTCCAAAAAATCGGTTCTTCAAGAAAGCGCCATGGCTTATGGCAATAGCTTAGGAAGAATAGAAATCATTCGAAAAGGCTTGCCTTATTCAACCATAGACGAGCTTAGCGAGCGCATGCAAAGGCCCATTAAATTTTTATTGGGTGTCTTGGGCATAGCGCAGACAACCTACAATTTAAACAAAAGACAAGAAGCTGTTCTAAACAGCAAAGAGTCTGAATTGGTTGTGGCCATCTCTGAATTATTATCGTTTGGCCAAGAGGTCTTCAACCACGAAGAAGAGAAATTCAATCGTTGGTTGGAAATGCCGAACCAATCGTTGAACGGTATTACACCGCAGTCGCTCTTCGATACCCTTTCCGGTGTTGCGGAAGTGCGCAAGTGTTTGAATCGTATTGAATACGGAAACTTCGCGTAATGCTGGTTTATAGAATCGATCGTAAAAAGTATTTGAAAGATACCTTGAAAGGCATTGGCGCATCCATGTCTTCAAGTTTTCGATGGAACAGCGAGCACACGCGCATGGTTTATACTTCAGAGAGCAGGGCGCTTGCTTTACTCGAGATTACTGCGCATTTGAATGGCGTAATGGAAATTCCAACCGATCGCTATTTGGTTGAAATTGAAATTCCAGATACATTGAAGATTCAGATCTTGTCCATTGCTGATCTTCCCAAGAATTGGAACGCCCATCCGCCTTCAGTTTTTACGCAGAACTTGGGCGACTCATTTGTCCAAAAATTGAAAGCCCCTGTCTTGAAAGTCCCAAGTAGCATAGTTCCACAAGAATTCAATTTACTCATCAATCCCTATCATCCAGACGCTCACAAAATTGAAATCATCTCTAAGGAACGTCTTGCTTTCGATCCGCGTATAGTTCGTTAACCCTTCGAAAAGATTATTTTCTCCTCATGAGAATTGTTCAGGTTCATCTTTCAGAATTGTCATTGCTTCAAGAAATTTCGAAGAACACCCTTGAAGAAACATTTGCTGCCTTCAACACGAAGGAAGACTTGACGCATTACTTCGAGCATAATCTTTCAATGGATCAACTTGCGCTTGAACTGCAATCTCCAGCATCTTCATTCTATTTTATTTATGTTGAAGAAGAACTGTCGGGTTACATGAAATTGAATATCTCCGAAACCTTCGAAATTGAACGTATGTACATCTTAAAAAAGTTTCAAGGAATTGGAGTAGGTAAGACGTTCATGAATTTTGCCTATACTCACGCTCAATCTCTCGGCTTCAAATCATTGTGGCTTTGCGTCTGGGGACACAATCACAAAGCCATTGCTTTTTACGAATCCCTCTGTTTCCAACAATTCTGTGAACACGATTTCCTTCTCGGCTCTGATCTGCAACGCGATATTTTATACACTTTTTATCTTGAACCTTTAATTTTTTTTGAGTTCAGATTTCTTTTTATCGTAAAACTGAAAAAATGAAGTTTATATTTGGGCAATTTTTGGCGTGAGACTTCAGCCTAAGTACCTGTCATCGAGTAAGCTCTTTTTGTAACCTTCGTTGTAAATTATATTATTAAAATCACCTAATTGCATGGATGACATCAATGCATTAACCTCGTCAATTCCACTTAAATAAGGATCGTCTAGTAAAGAAAAAATCTTTTCTACTAAATTAAAATCTTCAATGGTATCGACGGAAAGTTTATATTGATAACTTGTTCTGAATTTCATCCACATCTTACTATAAAAATTACTTTTCTTTATGTAAGGAGTAACATGTTCTCTTTCACTGAGCCATTTGGCCTTAATAAACGCTTCAAAAAGGCACTCCCTCTTAAATACTTCAACACAAAACCCATCTTCAATAAAATAAGGAGGTTCATTTCCATTTGAGAAATAGTCTAGATTTAATGACGAACATTGATTTACTGCGAAATCAACAATCTCGGCATTGACTAACGGCGAGTCCGCACAAACTCGAATGTAGTAATCGGATGGTTGTAAAAGAGAAGCACTGTAAAATCTAGATAAGACATCCCAGTCACTGCCTTGATAGCAAAGAACATTCAACCTCTTACATTCGTTTGTAATGACTTCATCTTCTTCCAGATTAGTTGTAGCTACAATATATTTATTAACCGACTTTGCCTTTTCCACACGTTTCAATAGCCAATATAGCATAGACTCTCCTTGAAAAAGTGTTTTTAACACTTTTCCCGGCATACGGGTTGATCCCATTCTTGCCTGAATAATCAATGTCGCTTTAGTCATTTTTTTGAAATAATTTTTTGATTCAACAGCTTCATCAGAATTTCTATATAATCAAGTATACTTTCATTTCTCATTTCTGCAATATCAATCAAATCATGATAGCCATCTGCCCATGTAATTAGGTGAAACATACGATCTATTTCTTTCCTTCTTTTATCGTTTGGCTCTATTGAATGAGGCAATAAACCTCTTTTACCAAGGCGCGGCTCTCCAAATTGAATTTCACAGATTGGGAAGATATTTATTTCCATGGCTTGAATCATTTTGAAATATAAAATAATTGTGTTTTTCATTGCCTGAAATGAAATAAACTGTTTATTGTCAAGTGATGTATGATATTCCTTGTACCGATGATACATTGAACGTGTTATTGAACCAACAGGAAGATTAAAACCGGGTGAACAATATTGTCTCTCATCGCTTCCCCCAACACTAAATGGAATTATTTCGAATTTATTAGATTGATGTTCCAAAACATGCTTAGTAACTTTTTCTAACCACCCCATTTCGTTCTTAGACTTTTTAAAAACAAATGGAGCCTCATCTCCGCAGCATGTAAGAACATAACCAGCTTTGGTCTTATTTTTCATATGACTTCCATGATCTGACAAATATGCAATTACCCCTATTGTTTCTGGAGCCATTATAAACCGATAAGAATATTTTCGATTCTCAACTTTACTTAATAGCTGGTACAAGTATGCCATAGTAATTGGACCACTAAGTTCATTGTTCGCCATACTAGGATGACACAAGTATGTTGAAAGTAGTATTTCCTCTTCAGATTCACCAGGCAAGAACAAGCTTCCTACAGAAACAGAACCTTTTTTAAGTTCTGTATCAACAACAACCTTGTATAACCCTTCTCTCGATAATTTTTGATATGAATTAAAATCGATACAAAACCCCCAATTCTCGTTGTAATAGGATGTAATGTATGGAATAGCAGTGGGGTTATCTTTCAATGTATGAAGATGAACTTCTAATTCCTCCCAAGTAACATCACCAATAAATGGCATACTATAATTTACAATGTGTAAATTATTGAGTTTAAAATCACATATCTTTTCACCAGTTGGGGTAATTATGTAGGCGTCTTTAATATTCCACTCCTTTGGAATTTCCCAATCATAGACCTGAGTGCCCGTATTGTATTCTTTTAACTCAAGTGGAATTATCTCTTGCAGAATTTTAAACGACTCTCGCAATCCATCGCCACTTATACTTCTGCATATAGGCCATAATCTATCAAATAGCTCTTCCATTTCTTTTTCAGAAATAGCGGAACATAATTGAATATTTAAATCGAAAAAACTATTCATTTTACTTAAGTTTAAATCAAGAGAATTTTCTGAAACTAGCTTACTTTTTAGCTCAAAAACAACCCAACTGTCAGTTTATTTTTTACGCCTAAACATAAAAGTTGCAAAGCAGCTAAGAACAACGAATCTCATGACTGGTGACAAAAATAATTCAATTTGGCAGGAAAAAGGTGCAATACTTATTAGACTTTTGAATAATTTGATTTTCATGTTTTATACTTTTTTTGGTACAAACATCATTACGAACAAGTTAATTCGTTGCAGACATAAATATCTCCAGAACATTCTACCAATTTCATTGGAATTGTTTCTTATTTTTAGAAAAAAATTAGTGTGAGCCAGATCAAAGACGCAGTAAGAGAACTTTTGATATTTCTTCATTTCGATTTAACGAAAAATCTGAAGTACGATCGACTTACACGTCGGATTATGAAAGAGGGAATTCTTTCCAACCACAATTGCATCGACATCGGCTGTCACAAAGGAGAGATGCTCAACTACATGCTAAAGTTTGCTCCGCAAGGAAAGCACTTCGCGTTTGAACCCATTCCTTCGCTATTTAATCAACTCAGTTCGAAGTACAATAACAGAGCAGCTATTTTTCCATATGCCTTATCAAACTCATCTGGAGAAACAACGTTTCAATGGGTGAAGAATGCTCCGGCATACAGCGGCATTAAGCGTCGCAGATATGATATCGACAATCCGGAAATCGAAGAGATCACGGTAGAGAAGAAATTGCTCGACGATGTTATTCCAACCACAATGCCCATTCACTTTGTGAAGATCGATGTGGAAGGCGCCGAGTTCGGTGTATTGAAAGGAGCAAAGAATTTGCTTGCAGCCCACAAACCAACCATTCTATTCGAATGCGGAAAAGGGGCAAGTGATTTCTACGACACCAATCCGTTGGAATTGCATTCTTTTCTCTCCAATGAAATAGGATTGAATGTTTTCACGCTACAAGATTTCATTTCAAATAACAAACCATTGTCTGGACATGATTTCGAAAACATCTTTAACAACACCACCGATTATTATTTCATCGCTAGCGCACGCGCATAACACGGGCGGAAAATATTTCGACCCGATTATCTTCCCTTCTCTTAACCTTTCTTACCTAAAGTAAAGTCCTTTGGAACCTCGCGAAGCATTTTGCCCTGGCAAAAATCTTAGCTTCCCCAATAGACTTTAAATCTACCGGTATTATTATTTCAACCAGAATGAAAATTGAATTCGGAAAAGGACTACTTAGATAAACTTCCGAATACCTGCATGAACCGCATAAATCAGTGGGGTTAGAGCAACAGCAATTCCCATCTTCAACAAATAGTTAGTCGGAGCAACTTCGGCAAATGTGTTCCAATCCATTTTTCCTGGAAGGACAAATCCAATGTACAAGACAAGGATGGTGTCTATCATTTGAGAAACAACGGTGCTTCCTGTACTTCGAAGCCAAATGTGTTTATTCCCTGTTTTGCTTTTAATCCAATGGAAGATTGTAACATCCAACAATTGAGAAATTAAAAAAGCCGCAATACTTCCAATCATAATCCAAGGCGCTTGTCCGAACACCGCCCCGAATTGTTCATCGCTCACTCCAATGCCAGGAACAGCGGGTATTTGAAGGGCAAAAAGTACAATAACAAAACAGTATCCAATAAGAATTGTGGTTATCCAAGACAACCTTCGAACCGCCTTTTCACCATAAAATTCATTCAACGTATCGGTCAACAAAAACACAATAGGCCAGGGAAGTACGCCCACAATCGTGATGAAGTTGTGCTTCCAATTTCCAATTTGAATAGGTATTTGAATGAGCTTGCTTGAAATTAATTCAGCAGTAATTGCATTTGTAATGAAGAGTCCGGCTAAGAATATAAAGAGCCATTCTCTTCGTGTTGAAAAAGAAGACGGTGTTTCCATATTATTTCAAAAACACTTTGTACGTTGCGCTGTTCAGTTCTAAAAAGTAAATGCCTTCCGCATAATTCGAAATGTCAATCTGCACTCCGTCTGTAACTTTTCCCTTCAACAACAACTGTCCGCTTGCATTGGTAAGGGAATATTTCCCGCTAAAATTCGAATTTGAAATAGCATTGGCGGTAATGATAAATGGAAGGGAAGGGTGCGTATTTTCTTCCACCAAAATAATTCCAGAATGAAAGGCGAAAGCGTAATCTCCCGGAAGTGGATTCAAAACTTCGAAACGACCGTTCCAATTGGTAGTGCTTCCTGAGGTAATGAGTGTGGAATTGCTTGCTTCACTCCAGGAATCGAATCCATTGGCGCGATAAAGCAAGACTAAATTACTTTCATTCATTCCATATTGTTGAACCAATTGAAACAAAGCCGTGTCTAAGGCGCTCGTAGCGGTTGCCGATCCATTAAAGCGCAGCGTCATTTTTGTTGAAGTGGTCTCGTTGGCGTAGGTATTCACGTGCCAGTATCTATCTGGAGAAATAATGTAATCAGTAAATGGAATAGCAGCTACTCTGTCCGCTGAAGTCAAGTGCATTTCTGCGCGAACGAAAATGCTGTCCATATTTCCCAAATCAGTTAAGTCGTATTCGAAATTCGCAAAAGTTAAATCGTGAGAACCGGTGGTTGAATTCCAAGCTTCATCGGCAAGTGTTGCGTAATGCAATTTGTCCGCTCTGTTCAACATGACATGTGCAGGTTGGAACAAGACTGTCCCTGTTGCATTGCTCGATTCTCCTGAAAAGTGCATAAGAACAGTGTCTGTATTTCCTTCGAAATCCATCACTGTGACTTCCAACGGAACATTGTTTAAGTAGGCTGAATTGTGATGAAGGTATTGGTCTACATTGACATTCATTTCGTATCCGACAAATTGTGTGGAATAGCTGAATCCCTTCAATCTAAAATCTGGATACCCCGGTTGAAACACCCATCCGTTGAAGAATTCAGAGAGATCTTCCGTTGTATACGCTTGAAAGAAATCGCGCATCTGAACTGAATTCAGCGTGTTGAATTGGTATTGCGTCATTAAGTCGTGAATGGCCTGAAAGAAATTTTCATCGCCCATAAATCCACGAAGCGAATGCGCAACATCTGCTCCTTTGTTGTAAACGGTTTGTCCGTAAGTGATGTTTTCGGGAATAGCATTCAACGGGAAATATCCACCGTCGTTGCGCGGCGCATTCAACAGGACATCTCTGTGATTATTTCGAATGGAAGTATTGTAGGCATCGTTTCCATACAACCACTCTGTGAAAATGCGTTCGCTGTATGAAGCCCAGCCTTCGTTAATCCACATGTCTGCTGCTGTCTCGCATGTGATTAAATCGCCCCACCAATGGTGACTGAGTTCATGGGCATAAAGTGTTTCGTAATTAAGTGTTCCGTCAATGGCGAAGAGTGGATAGGCAATGTTCGTAGCATGTTCCATGGCGCCACCGGTGAAAGGGACAACAGTGAATCCTACCTTATCGAAGGCATAGTTTCCATATTTCGTTTCGAACGCACTAAGCGCATCGTGCAAATTCACAAAACTGTTCTTCATGTCCAATGTGTCTGCCGCCTTTGCTGCAAGCCAGATAGGGCGAGTATTTCCACTTAATGAAAGGAATTCGTCTTCAACATGGGTATAGTTCGCAACCGCAACGCTGGCTAAGTAGGAGGGGACCGGTTGCAGTAAATTCCAAGTGGTAAGCAAAGAATCTCCTCCGACATTTTCTACAGATGAACGAATACCTCCACAATACGAAGCCCTTCCTCCATCGGTTAAAGTCTGAATCGTATACGTGCAGCGCTCTCTGAAATTGTCGAAGCATGGAAACCAAACTCGACCGTAATTATGCGGAAGCGCATCCATGCCCACACCCATGTTATACGCATAGCCACCGCTGTAATAAAATCCGCCCCAACTAGCATCTTGAATAGGATTACCGTGATAATATATTCGAGTTGTGAAATTCACCCAAGACGCAAGATTCGGTAATTCAACAAATAAATCAGGACCAACATGCGTAAAGGAAGCGGAATTGGAATTCACAAAAACCGAATCAACTGTTAATCCTTCAAGATCCAAATGCAATTGAGGTATACTCGTCATCACGGGAGAAATTGTGACGTCTGCATACCCTCGAATATTATTGCTTGAAAAGTTCGTGAAGTCGAGATAGACATAGGTGTCAACAATATCTAAAGTATCGCATCGACTGTTGCTGTTAGATAGATCCTTATGCGAATGTTTGTGCGAGCAGTTCGTTTGCCCAAAAGAAGCAAAAGATAAAATTGAGCAAAGAGCAATTAAAAATATTCTATTCAAATTAAGCAAATTCATGTCTGCAATATATTCCAATTTCATGAAACAACCTTTTTCAAATTGATGGTGTCTAAGTAATAGCGACAGAGAATTGAAACCGCTTTGTTAGCCAACCAACCAAACTGCAAGTATGAAACCAACCCATGATCTTTTTGATCTGGTTCATTCTCTGACCAAGAGTGAAAAGCGTTTTTTCAAGTTACAAAGCTCGTTGCAAGCGGGCGAGAAGAACTACGTTCGACTTTTTGATTTACTTGAAAAAATGGATCATTACGATGAAGATTTTGTGAAAGAATCATTCAAAGGAGAATTATTCTTGAAACATCTTCCGTCAGAAAAAAATCACTTATTCAAACTCATTTTGAAAGCTCTGCGCTCTTACCACGGTGAAAGCACTGTTCGAAGTGTCTTGAAGCAAGCATTAAAGAATGTTGATATTCTTCACAAAAAAGGACTTTTCGAAGAATGTAAAAAAGAGCTGAAGCGCGCGAAGAAATTGGCCACTGCTTATGAGTTTTTTTACTACTTGTTTGAAATAATTTCGTGGCAAAAGAACCTTCTAGAGGAGGATTATGAGAACGGTGAGTTCGTTCAGTCTATCGATGAAATTGCTGAGGAAGAATCCCAAATATTACTACAACTGCAGAACCTTGCTCAATATCAAGTCATATATGGAAAGGTGAATGCAATCTTTCGTTCAGGGGGATTCACTCCTTCCAAGGTTCACGAGGAGATGCTTAATGAAATTTTAGGTTCGAAGCTCCTTCAAGACCCTACTTTGGCAATGTCCATCCGCTCGAAATGCATTAGACTGTATTCATTAGGTTTTTGTGCAATAGCAGAGAGCAACATAAAAAAAGCTGCGGAATATTTTACAGAGGTCATTGCAGTTTTCGAAGAAAATGAATGGCTTCGCGAAGACAAGGCAAAGCGATATTTAAGATCACTTGGACAATTGTTGACGTGTCGCGTGCTTCTTAATGATAGGGCAGGAGCAACAGACATATACAAGAAGCTAGAGTCATTGGAAGACAAGGAACAGTTCCAGGATCCAGATTTAATCGCTTTTCGTTTCCGCATTTTGAAGCAAATTCAAGTGGAAATGGCGCTTATGTTTGAGCAGAAAATTCAATCAGACGAGTTGTTTGCCGCTATTCAACAAACAAAAAACGTTCTCAGTAAAGAGTTTGAAATGATGATTCACTACAGATTGGCTCTGTATGAATTTTCCTGTGGATTCCATCAGCGGGCTTTGAAGCACGTGAACGAAATCATTAACAATTCAGACAAAGAATTACGTCAAGATATTTACGGACATGTACGCGTCTTGAATATTCTGATTCATTTGTGTTTAGGTAATACAGACTTGGTTGAATACGCCTTGAAATCAACTATTCGTTTCTACACTCAACGTGAACGCGACCACGAGGCTGATATTCAATTTTTGAAAACACTTCGAGCTTACAACAAACTCTCTCCGTTCGAAAAGCCCACATTCTTCAAAGAAGGAAGAATTATGTCTGAATTCCCATCCGTTAAAAACATGGAAGATCGTTTCCTAGAATTGGTCATTAAAAAAGGGATGATTTAATCATCCCCTTTTTTAAAAGTTTCTTCTTTCTTCAATATGGGTGAATGATGATTCACCCCGATGCTGTCTTACCTTCTTTTAACTTTTCTTATTTTCTACTTAGCCATTTCCTTCTGAAGAAACTCCTTGAACTTCAATTCTTCTTCATACGCCATCTCCTCATCAACTAGGATTCTTCCGCTATGCTCATCCGTAATAATACGCTTGCGCAAACGAACGTCCATCTGCACTTGAGCAGGGATTTGAATGAATGAACCAGCTGAAGCATCGCGCTCAATTGGAACTACTGCCAATCCATTTTGAGTAGACTTGCGCATACGTACATAACGCTCCAACAAATGAAGGTCAATGTGCTTCTTTGCTTCATCACTGCGTTTTGAAAGGATATCTTCTTCTTTTTGAGTTTCACTCATAAGAATAGTTAACTCTGTTTCTTTCAAATTTAAATCGTTGGTACGCTCAGCTAATTTCGAAGATGCATTATCGATTTCTGCTTGCTTCGTTAATTTCAATGTATCAGCTGTGCGAATATGTTTCGACTGCAATTCAATTTCCAACTCTTGAAATTCAATTTCTTTGTTTAAAGAATCAAATTCACGGTTATTTTTAACTTTATTCAACTGCTCCTTATACTTTACAATCAAGGCTTCAGCTTCTTTAATAGCCGACTTACTAGAAACAATATTTTCTTCAGCCCCTTTGAATTCACCTTTCAAACGCTCCATGCGCGCCTCTAATCCAGAAACATCGTCTCTTAAATCTTCAACTTCGTATGGTAATTCTCCGCGAGTAGCGCGAATCTTATCAATGCGAGAGTCTATTAACTGAAGAGCAAATAAGTGTCTCAATTTAGATTCAACAGAAATACCCTTTTTGGCATCTTCGTTGTTGGACTTGTTCATTTGATTAATTGAAATCATAGTTTCTGTATCGTTAATTTGGTTTTTCTCGTTTTTTTCTGGTTTTGCAATAGGAACAAAAATGGCTTGTTTCGGATCCATTTCTGATGCAACGTGAATAGGATTGGCCACTCGTTTTTCAACTTGAGTAGGGGCAATACCTATTTTGAATGTTCTTGGCTTTCCATCAATTGGACCTTCAGCAATTACTTCTTTGCGAATCTTTGCATCACGCTTAGCCTTAGCAAGGGCAGCCGCTTCAGAAAGAACAACTTCTTCTTCCGGAGCTTTAACAACAGTTGTTTTTACAGCGCCTTTGACAACTGATTTTTCTACTTTCGCTGCTTTACCTTTCTTTTCTGGCTTTGCGGGCAACTTTCCCGCTTTGTTTTTTCCAACAACAACAGGTGCAGATTTCTTAGATGGCGCTGGCTTCGGAGAAGGAGCAGCCTTCTTAACAGGAGCTACAGTCTTTTTCGGTTCAACTTTTTTAGTTGGGACAACCTTCTTAGCAACTACTTTGGATTTCGAAGCTGGAGTTTGTTTTTTCGAAGGAGCAACAGCTTTCTTCTTTTCGATTTTTTTAGCAGGAGCGACCTTCTTAACTAACGGTTTCACTGCCTTCTTCACTTCTTGCACTTTCTTCTTTATCACTACTTTCACAACTTTTTTTGAACTTTTCACTTCCTTCTTCACTGCTTTTGCAACTGGTTTAACAACCTTCTTCGCAATTGGTTTAACAACCTTCTTCGCAATTGGTTTAACAACCTTCTTCGCAACTGGTTTAACAACCTTCTTCGCAATTGGTTTAACAACCTTCTTCGCAATTGGTTTAACAACCTTCTTCGCAATTGGTTTAACAACCTTCTTCGCAATTGGTTTAACAACCTTCTTCG
>CANKYR010000023.1 GCA_947488195.1 Flavobacteriales bacterium | reverse complement strand
CCTGTGCGGATAGCATAGACATCTCGGGTGAACGGATAGCTCTTGTCGAACACATAGGCTTGGAAAGGATAACGCACACGTTCCGGATGATCGGTGAGCGTGTTATTCAAAATACCTACGACATCAATCTTATCTCTGAACGCCTTCGTCACCTTGTCTTCTGGATCTGTTATCCAGCTCACAGAAATAATTCCTATGGCTCCCGGATTGTCGTGCACATAATTAATTACAGCAGCCGTGCTGTCCATGGCGAAGAAGTTCGCAGGCATTCCGCCCCCGTTTAAAAAATTCTCCTGCACGAAACGCGAATTGCACGATCCATTGTGATCGAAGATGATACGAATGTCTCCGTTTTTGTTGGAAGGGTTAATCTGATTCCAATTGGTGATTTGTCCGCCTAGAACCTGTTTCGCTTGATCAAGCGTTAAAACAGAATCTTGATTTTCCTGATGAATAATAAGTGCAATAGCGTCTGTAGCAATTTTAACGGATTCAGGAATGCGTTGTTTCGAAGCAAAGAAATCCAATTCAGCTTGTGAAAGAGGGCGGTTAATTATTGCAGCTTGAATGCTATCTGCCAACAGTAAGCGAATAATTTCCTCTTCCGTTGAGTAGGTAGGTTTAATTTTCGCCTTATCGTAAATCTGCTGATATACGGGTATTTGCGATTGCATCATAAGACTGTAACTCTCATCGACTCCAATTTTCAATTCACCCGATGAAATGCCTTCCGCTGTTGTGTCGTAGTTGCCGCAGCTAGCAAGCAAAGCGCCTATGAACGCGAATAAGAATAGGTTTTTCATAATGTGGTGTCCTCAGCTTTAAGTCCCTTCCAAGCTTTGACAATTCTTCTTGCGCGCAAGGCAGCATACAACAAGAGCACCACAGCGAACCAATATTTTTTTTGGCCCGGCAAGGTGTTGTCTAACGCATTGGAGGCCACACAAAAGATGGCCATTCCAATGAATACTCCTACCATAATAATCTGACTAATGAGCAACGGCTTTTTCAGCATAGGGTGCAAATTTAATCGTTTACGAGTGAAAATTGAATAGGAATAGTTTGTTTTACAGCCACGGACGTATTTCCACTACGTCCAGGGATCCAATTCGGCATTTTTTGAATGGCTTTGATGGCTATTTTGTTCAGTTCTTCGCCATTCTCAATGCCACGTTCAATGCCCACTCTGGATATGCTTCCGTCTTCTTCAATAACGAAAGAAACGTAGACAGTGCCTTCAATTCCGAGGTTTTTCATACGTTCGGGGTAGTAGATGTTTTCTTGAAGAAATGCATAAAGTTCAGAGATCCCGCCAGGATATTCGGGCATGAATTGAGCGAATGTTTTGAAATTGTTATTTTTTTTCTTTTTCACCGTTGTGGTGTCCACAGTGAAATTGGGTTCTTCAGGAAATCCGAAGAAATCATCGTCGTCGCCACCGAGACCAATTCCACCAAATCGTGAAAAGACATTCGTTTTTTTGGAAGTGTTATCTACAATTGTCACCGTGCGGTTTTCTGCTCCACTTCCCTGTGCTTTCTGCACGAGAGATTTTTTCTTCGGTTCTTTTTTAGGTTGAATTTTTATTTCATCTAAGCGAACCGTCGCCAATTGCGTCAATTGCACTTCCGGAGCTTTTTTCTCAATGGCCTTGTTGGAAAGCGTTAGCGCGAAGAGAAATCCGGAAACCATGCAAATGCCCATGGCGGTAGAGAGCAACGTTCTGCGGCCGTAATTCTTACGAAGCGTATAAGCTCCATACATTTTGTTTCGTGTTTCAAAGACCACTTCATCGAGTGTTTTGAAAAGGGTGCGAGTCGTTTTCATAACTGTTGTTTCTTTTTCAAACGAAAGGCGAAGTCATGTTGGTCTGTGAGCGTGCTATCTTTGAGCGTCATATCCATTCAAAAATTTCATTTCTATGAGAGGCCTTTTCCTAGTTTTCTGCTTGCTTATTCTTGCTGAAACCCAAGCGCAGCAAGAGAAATTCCTTGTTTCAAATGGAAAGAAATTACCCTTGAAAGAGTATGTTGTGAATGGAGATTATGAAGCGCGATTGCCCTTTATCTTGTTTTTGCACGGTGCAGGAGAACGTGGAAGCGACAATCTTGCTCAGACGAAAGTGGGTTTGCCCACTCTTATGGAAACGCTAAAGTCCGTCGGGCTGGAACACTATGTTTTGTGGGCACCGCAATGTCCGAGCAATCATCGCTGGACCGAAGTCGATTGGAAGGCTGTTGTTCACACCATGAGAAAAAATCCGACGTGGCCTATGCAAGTGTTAATGAATGGCATCGATTCTCTCGTGTTGAACACCACTTTGATTGATACCACGCGCATGTACATTGTTGGATTGAGCATGGGCGGATACGGCACGTGGGAATACATTGCGCGTCAGCCTTACCGCTTTGCAGGTGCTATGCCCGTTTGCGGGGGAGGAGATATTGCACAAGCGAAGAACAATACGCAAACCGCAGTGTGGGCCTTTCACGGCGAAGCCGATAACGTAGTGCCTTTTGAGAATTCACTTCGAATGGTGAAGGCAACAAAAAAGGTGAACACGAATGTTCACCTCATTTCTTATCCAGATGTTAAACACGACAGTTGGAACAGAGCTTTCGCTGAAAGAAAAATCGTTCGCGATTTCATTTCAACACGAAAAAAATAATTTCAATTATCCGAGCTGTTCTTTAATGGCTGCGATCTTGCTCAACGCGTCTGATTGCTTTTTTCTCTCACCATCCAAAACGGCAGCCGGTGCGTTGTTTACGAATCGTTCGTTCGTCAACTTCGCCTCAACCGATTTCAAGAATCCTTCGAGGTAAGCCAACTCTTCTTTCATCTTCGCTTGCTCTGCTTCCACATCAACAGATGCCGTATATGGAATGAAATATTCAACTCCGTTCACCATGAAGCTGAACGAAGGATTCATCTTTTCAGACACTTCATTCAATTCAGAGATGTTGCACAAATGTGTGAACGCTGCGTCGAAAGAGCTATTTCTGTTTGCTGTTTTCATGAATGAAACAACCAATGCTTCTTTGTTCGGAAGGTTTTGTTTTTTGCGAACGTTACGAACTTCAGTCACCAACTGTTCGAACTCTTCAAAGTCTTTTTGAATGTTCGGCTCGAAGGTTTTTGCTGCAGGCCAATTCGAAATACAAATCATTTCCGATTCGCTCTTCCAAGAGTCCATGTGTTGCCACATTTCTTCCGTTAGGAAAGGCATAAACGGATGTAACACTTTCAATAAATTTTGGAAAATATCAAGCGTGTCGTTGTATGTTTTCGAATCAATTCCTTTTCCGTAAGATGGCTTCGCCATTTCTAAATACCACGCGCAGAAGTCGTCCCAAATTAATTTGTACGTCTGCATCAACACTTCGCTAATACGGAACTTATCGTATCCGTCTTCCATTTCAACAAGCACTTGCTCGAAGCGATTGTTCATCCACTTCACAGCAATAGCCGAAGATTCAGGTTGCTCAAGTGAACCATCAATCTTCTCTTCCCAACTTTTCACCAAACGGAAAGCGTTCCAAATTTTATTTGCGAAATTTCTTCCTTGCTCGCACAACGATTCATCGAATGGAAGGTCGTTTCCCGCCGGAGAAGAAAGCAACATTCCAACACGAACACCGTCTGCTCCGAATTGTTGCATGAGTTCAATCGGATCGGGTGAATTCCCCAACGACTTGCTCATCTTTCTTCCTTGCTTGTCGCGAACGATACCGGTGTAGTAAACGTTTTTGAAAGGGAAGTTTCCAACGTATTCATATCCTGCAACAATCATACGTGCAACCCAGAAGAACATAATCTCTGGAGCCGTTACTAAATCGGCAGTCGGGTAGTAGTAGTCTAATTCTTCTTTCGAATAAAATCCATCGAACACGCCTATTGGCCACAACCAAGAGCTGAACCAAGTGTCCAATACGTCTTCGTCTTGCTTCAAATCTGAAGCACTCCATGAAGCGCCTTTGGTTTGAAACTGCGCAACTGCGTCTTCAATATTTTTAGCAACTTCAAAACTTCCGTCAGGCGCATAGAATGCGGGAATGCGATGTCCCCACCACAATTGACGAGAGATACACCAGTCTTTGATGTTCTCCATCCAGTTGCGATAAGAGTTCTTGAATTTCGGAGGGAAGAAACGAATGGTATCGTTCATGACATTTTCCAAAGCGGGCTTGCTCAGGTCTTTCATGTCAACGAACCATTGTAACGAAAGGCGCGGTTCAATAACCACATCTGTACGTTCTGAATACCCAACTTTATTCAAGTGCTCTTCAGTCTTTGCTAACAATCCCGCAGCATCTAAATCTTTCGCAATTTGATCACGAACAGCGAAGCGCTCTTGACCTACATACATGCCTCCTGCTTCGGAAATGGTTCCGTCGGCATTCATCATGTTTATCACTTCCAGTTGGTATTTTTCACCCAACATAAAGTCGTTTTGATCGTGAGCCGGAGTTACTTTCAAGCAACCCGTTCCGAATTCAATTTCAACATATTCATCGGCAATCACAGGAACAGAGCGGTTCACCAACGGAACAATAACGCGCTTTCCGTGAAGGTGTGTGTAGCGTTCGTCTCTCGGATTCACGCATACAGCTGTGTCTCCAAGAATGGTTTCAGGACGCGTAGTTGCTACGGTTAGAAATTCACTCGTTCCTTCAATCTGATATTTCAAGAAATACAATTTCGATTGTATTTCCTTGTGTATTACTTCTTCGTCTGATAAGGCAGTAAGTGCAGCAGGATCCCAGTTGATCATGCGTTCTCCTCGATAGATTTTTCCTTTTTTGTGAAGGTCAATGAAGCAGTCGATTACGCTTTCGTAATATTTCGGATCCATTGTGAAACGCGTGCGATCCCAATCGCAGCTGGCTCCCAACTTCTTCAATTGATCTAAAATAATTCCACCGTGCTTGTGGGTCCACTCCCATGCGTGCTCCATGAACGCATCGCGAGAAAGATCTGATTTCTTAATTCCTTCTTTGCGCAGTTTCTGAACCACTTTCGCTTCGGTAGCAATAGAGGCGTGGTCGGTACCCGGCACCCAACAAGCGTTGAAGCCGCGCATACGCGCACGTCGAATAAGTAAATCTTGAATGGTATTATTCAACATGTGTCCCATGTGCAAGACTCCAGTGACATTTGGCGGAGGAATAACAATCGTGTACGCGGGCTTGTCGTTTGGAGTAGATTTAAAAACCTTCTTCTCTAGCCACATTGCGTAAATGCGGTCTTCCGTCTCGTTTGGAGAGTATTTGCTTGGAATTTCCATGTGTGTTGAATGAAGATGCAAATCTACACAATCAACGACAGGAATTTCTTTTTTACAGGGTCTTTCTCGGCGGTGAATTCTAGTTTTTGAGCCAAACAAAGGGCTTTGTCTACAATCTCTCTGGAGTTGTCTTGGTAATCCATCTTAACAGGCATAACCCGAGCAAGCCAAAAATCTATGTCTGCAGAATGCTTCAGGTTAAACGCTGGAAGGATATATACTCCCAGATTCTTTAGTGCCGCTGCGTTGCATTCCTGCTCGAAATGTTTCGTGATAGGGATGGCGCAAATCTTCTTTCCGAGGTAAAGCGCCTCGCTCGTTAATCCAAACCCCGCGGCACTAATAATGGCAGAGCATGTGGCCAAGCTCTTTTGAAATTCTTCTCGCGAAAGCGGATGAAAGACCACGCGTTTAGAAAATTGCATTTTTTGTTTTACGAAAGGTGTGAAAATGCGCCATTCATATTGTTGGTTGCGCAGTGAATTAGCAACTAAGGCTATGTAGTTCGGGTCATGTGCAGGCAGATAAACAAGAATGAATCCTTGTTCATCGGTTTTCATATTTTTTATTTCTCTCGAGATGATTGGCGTTTCAATTTGAGAATTGTAAGCTTCGTAGTGTATTCCGATGCTGTCGGTCACGGGCACCATATTCTCAGTAATAAACCGAGCGAATTTCCGGTCTTCAGGAGGCATAGGAACATTCGGGTGCATCATGGAAAAATGATTTCCAATTCCGACACACTCTTTGTTTTTCATGAGCGCAGACCACGCGGTGATGGGCTCGAAGTCGCTGATGACAACATCATATTTTTCAATATTGAGTTGTCTGATTTCATGAATAAAAGGACGCAGATGATTCTGGGCAAAAGTGCGAGAAAAGCTTAGCTTCCCTCTTTCATTCATTCCAATGGTTAGACCTTTGAATCGATATTTAACATCGAAGGGCAGAGGCAAGAGATTTTTTTCACCGCTGATTAAAACATCTACCGTTCCGTGTTTCTGAAATTCCGGCAATAGCTCTATAGCTCTAGACATATGACCATTCCCAGTTCCCTGTATTCCGTATAGTATTTTCATGACTGTTGAAGTTCTAGACTGAAAGCAGTAAATAATTCTTTGTAGGAAGCCCCAACTTCAAAGTCGAGCTGTTCTTCTTCTAGCGACAATTTTATTTTATTGTGATCAAAATGAATAAGCGACCACTCTTTGTTGTGGTATTCAAGAGAAGTGAGATTCTCAATCCAGTCACCACTGTTCAAATAGATAATTGATTTATTGTTTCTATTGACTTGTCGGATAGTAGGTTGATGAATATGCCCACAAATGACATAATCAAAATCTTTATCCATAGCAAGATTAATGGCGATATCTTCAAAATTCGCAATGTATTTTACGGCAGCCTTTACACTCTCTTTAATCTTTTTGGAAAGTGATATTTTTCCTCGTCCGAATTGCTCACTGATTTTATTCACCCAACGATTAACAAGAATGAGAATATCAT
Source organism: Flavobacteriales bacterium (assembly GCA_947488195.1). Lineage (GTDB taxonomy): Bacteria > Bacteroidota > Bacteroidia > Flavobacteriales_D > Sanyastnellaceae > CAIZGX01. The sequence continues at coordinate 18,393 of CANKYR010000023.1, read as the reverse complement.
AACCTTTACCTCCCAACTTCGCAGCCCACTTAGAATATTTCATACTTACATCGAAAACATCGCCGTGGAAAATCCATGTTTTTTTACCGTCGAGGTGAAGAACTAGTTTATTATCGATGGTTAAATTTCCGAAGTTTAATCCAGCGAACTTTCTAAGCATTTCGTCGTGATTTCCTGTGATGTAATAAACAACAGCACCGTGTGAGAGCATGCGCAGAATTTCCTTTAGAACAGCCATGTGAGAAGCTGGGAAGTAGTTCTTCGAGAATTGCCACATGTCAATTATATCGCCATTTAAGACAAGTGTCTTAGGTCGAACTGATTTTAAGTAACGGACCAATTCGACTGCATGACATCCATATGTACCTAGGTGAATATCGGACAATACAAGCAGTTCTACCTCGCGGCGGTTTTCATATTTCATAGCTTTAATTTTTTGAGGTTGAAAGGTCGACCGAACGATTGTTCGGGTGGAAAGAAGAAATGTCGATGTTGACGAATGCTTACCAAACCCTTTTGTTTGGAACACAAATAACGAGTACTTAAAAAGTCCGAAGAATAAGGGGCTTTAAAGTTTCTATTAATTCAGAGGTATAAAAACAACCACTTTAATTAACTAAGTATATCCAAATCGAAAACTGAATATTAAGACTTAGTAACAGATTCGATTACTTGTCTAATTATATCAAGGGATACAGGGTTGTCGAAAGAGCATTTTCCTATTTCGGAAATTAAACTAATGTTAATTCCTTGGGTTGTATTCTTTTTGTCATTTAAGATGAATTCTAATATCAGCTGAACTTCTTGCTCTGAAAATTGTGGCACTTGGCCGAATAGGTGCAATAATTTTTTTTCTATAATCTCGGTGATTTCGTCATTTAATACGCCCAATTTATTTGCGATACGATTTTCTAAAATAATCCCCCAACCCACGGCGTTACCATGCGTTATGGGTTCAGATTTCGCAAGAAAAAACGATTCAATCGCGTGCCCAACGGTGTGTCCGTAATTCAACTTTTTCCGAACAGAACGTTCGTTTGGATCCTCCCTGGTAATTTCAGACTTTATCTCATTTGAGCGTTTGACAAACACAGCAATGTGCGAAGCTTCATTGGGATCTACATGCGACAAGGCTTCCCAATATTCAGCATCGGCAATAAGTGCGTGTTTAAGCATTTCTGTGAATCCCGACTTCAATTCTTTCTCAGGAAGCGTATTGAGGAATCCAGTGAAAACAAGTACGCTTTTCGGCCAGCTAAAAAGTCCAACCGCATTTTTTACATCCTTCAAATCTATTCCACACTTTCCGCCCATAGCAGCATCTACTTGAGCCATAACAGTCGTTGGAATATTTATAAAGTCTATTCCTCTTTTGTATGTTGAAGCTACGAATCCGCCTATATCTGAGATTACTCCGCCTCCCACATTCAGCAGAAGCGATTGTCTGTCTGCATTGTGATGAAGCAACTCTTCGTAGAGTTGTCCTACAATTTCCAGTGATTTGCTCTCTTCTCCTGCTGGAAGTTCAATGATCGGAACTTCGTTCAAAGCGGGTATAGTCTCCAAAAGGAAACGAACGCAGTGCTCGTTGGTATTGGAGTCACACAAAATAAATGTTGCCGAATGCGAACCCACTTCTTCTGTGAGAATTTTTTTTATTTCGTCGAATGAATGAATGGTATTGACGTTCATGGGTGGGTGAAATTATGAATTATTCTTCAGAGCTGTTCTTCAATTGCATGAAAATATTGTAAGCACTGTCTACTACAATTTCACGCTAGAATGGAAAAAATTAACATATGTCAGTATTCAAAATCAAGAAGTTAAGGCAACTTAAAGGGACTATCCTCGTCTTTCAGGTACCTAACTAAAAAGATCATGAACTTAACTATCGCCTTGCAAGAGATCTGGGCTAAGCAGCCCCATCTCATTCTAATCGCAGGATTTATAATACTTGTCGGATTTGTTTCTAAAATGAAACTATTCGCGAAGGCCAATCAACCCATCGAAGCAGCCTTTGTTCCAGGTTGGGATTTGATAATTATCATGAGAATCATTGGAAGACCAGACAAGCATGCTTGGTATTTCGCTATTCCCGTGCTGAATGTTTTCTTCGGATTCAAAGTGTTGGTTCAATTGGCACAATCATTCGGAAAGCGTACGAATACTGACGCGTTGTTAGTTTGCTTGTTCAACGTTTTTTATATGTTGAATATAGCTCTTGCCTACGACGAAGAATATGTCGGTCCGGTTTATCAGGATACCATTGAACCAGCTGTTCCTGTTGTGAAAGGTGTGGCCTAGTGAATAAAGGAGTCCAATGAAATTTTCACTTCTTGTGGAAGGGTAACTTTCAACAAAGGCTCTTGTTTCATAGCACGTTCAATAGCGAATACCGCTTCTTTGTTACGCGCCCAACTTCTTCTAGCTATTCCATTATTCACGTCCCAGTGCAACATTCTGCGTAACTTCTTATCGCAAGCTTCACTGCCGTCGAGGAACATTCCGAATCCGCCGTTTATTACTTCACCCCAACCAACTCCGCCGCCGTTGTGTATGCTTACCCATGTCGCTCCGCGGAAGGCATCGCCAACAAAATTCTGCACCGCCATATCTGCCGTGAATCGAGAACCGTCATATATGTTACTGGTTTCGCGGTAAGGCGAATCGGTTCCACTCACATCGTGGTGATCTCTGCCTAAAACTATAGGACCAATCTTTCCTTCACCTATGGCTTTGTTGAATGCCGCAGCGATTTCCATTCGTCCCTGCGCATCTGCGTATAGAATACGTGCTTGCGAGCCCACCACTAACTTGTTGCTCTTCGCTTCGCGAATCCATTGAATGTTGTCTGCTAATTGTTGTTGAATTTCTATCGGTGCCGTCTCTTTCAACTTCAACATAACTTCTAACGCTATGTTATCCGTAGCATCTAAGTCTTCCGATTTTCCACTTGCACATACCCATCTGAATGGCCCGAATCCGTAATCGAAGCAGAGTGGACCTAAAATATCTTGAACATAAGATGGATATTTGAATTCGCGTTCAAGTGTTGGCACATCGGCCATCACATTTGCTCCTGCACGCGAAGCTTCCAACAAAAATGCATTTCCATAATCGAAGAAATACATGCCTTGTTCGCTGTGCTTTTGAACAGCAGCAGCATGACGAATCAGAGACTCCTCAACTTTTTCTTTGAATGAATTTGGGTTCTCTGCCATGAGTGCATTGCTCTCTTCATAAGATAATCCAACCGGATAATATCCTCCCGCCCACGGATTATGCAACGAAGTCTGGTCACTTCCTAAATCAATGTGAATGCCGCGTTCAGCGAACACTTCCCACACTTCAACAATGTTTCCAATGAACGCAAAGCTGTGTGCTTTTCCTATTTTAAGTTCTTCTTGAACACGCGTGCAAAGTGTATCAATATTATCAATAAGCTCATCTACCCATCCTTGCTCGAAACGCTTCGTAGCTGCTTTCGGATTAACCTCTGCTGTAATTGAAACGCAACCTGCAATATTCCCTGCTTTCGGCTGTGCGCCACTCATACCGCCTAATCCAGCAGTAACAAAAAGCAATCCTTCAGCTGCGCGATCATAGACAGTTTTATCTCCGCGCTTAGTGCGAAGCATGCGCGCTGCGTTCATGACAGTAATGGTTGTTCCATGAACGATTCCTTGCGGGCCAATGTACATGTAGGATCCCGCAGTCATTTGTCCATATTGAGTAACACCCAACGCATTGAATTTTTCCCAATCGTCTGGCTTGCTGTAATTCGGAATCATCATTCCATTCGTTACCACAACACGCGGTGCAGAAGGGCTAGAAGGGAAGAGCCCCATTGGATGTCCACTGTACATCACGAGCGTTTGCTCTTCGGTCATTTCACTCAAATACTTCATCACTAAACGATACTGCGCCCAATTTTGGAATACCGCACCGTTCCCACCATAGGTAATCAATTCATACGGATGCTGTGCAACGCGCGGATCCAAGTTGTTTTGAATCATGAGCATGATGGATGCTGCTTGCTGACACTTTGCAGGATATTCAGAAATAGGTCGCGCATACATTTCGTATGTAGGACGATAGCGGTGCATGTAAATGCGTCCGTATGCCTTCAATTCTTCAGCAAATTCTTTTGCCAATGTTTCATGATGTTCCGAAGGGAAATAGCGAAGGGCATTGCGCAAGGCTAAACCCTTTTCTTCGTTTGAAAGAATTTCCTTTCGCTTGGGAGCTCGGTTAATGGCGGCATCCATAGCGGGAACAACAGGCAACGCTGTTGGAATTCCTTCTTGTATTTGATCTTGAAATGTTGACATAAGTGAGTGTGCTAAAATTGAGCAGCGAGCGACAAATTTAAGCCGTTCATTTGTTTTTCGTTGAAGTTCTGAAATGCGAATGTGTAACTGTTGGAAATGATATTTCGCCATTCAGCGCGGAACATGAGGTGCTCATCAAGTAAATAATTTATGTTGAAACTGTATCCCCATAACTCATTGTTTACTCCAGAAATAACGAGGTTGTTTGAGTCTTTCATCAATTCCCCACGCCCAACCAGTGTAAGCTTTTCATTCACATTGTAGGCGAGTCCGAGAAACCCAGTTACCCAATTTTTGTTGAATCCATTACTTTCTGTTTCTTGAATACCATAGTCTGTTTGGAACTGAACTGTCCAATTCTTTTTCAATTGAATATTGCCGTAAAAGTTTTGAAAGAACCGCATCTGAGAGCCAGTGAAAACAGGAACTTCTCCGTAATAGGTTGAATGGTTGAGGGTAATGCTCGCGTTAGGTTTAAATTGAATCTGACTTCCAAAACTCATGCGCGATTGCTGAGGAACAAGTGTCATCGTTTGCCATCCGTTAAGCGCAAGCAATGATCCGAAGAACTTGTTGTTTTTCGAGGTGTATTGAAGGGCTATCCCGCTTTCGTAATAAGGAGAGTTCTCTGCTGCTAAACTTCTACTAAGCGATAAATTGGAGAATCCAATGGCAGACTCTAGTCCAATGTGTGAAGGCATCACACCTGCTTGTAGCCAAAGGTTTTCCTTGCTGCTCAATTTATAGGAGATGTTTCCAACGTAAAGTGCCCCGAATCCAATGGGTTCCGACGAAGTAACCTTGTTCGCGTAGGTTCCTTCAACCAATGAAAGTTGTGTTTTTACGCGTGCAGAACTGTACTTAAAGTCGAGCACTGCCGTATTCAGTGCCACATGATTCGTTGAAGTGTGACTGTATAAAAAATCAGGACGCTGATGGTCGTTCCAATTGTGTTGATCTTGGGCGAAATAGATTTCAGTGTAACCTGAAAAATGAATACTGTCTTTTTTTATTTGGGAAAAAACGATTTGTGGAATGAGTAGGGCAAGAAGAAATAGCAGTCGCATACAATGGTTTTTACAAAGATGCGAAAGTTATTTATTTATTTTCCCTGTCTTTTTATCGAATCCGTATGGACAATGCTTACAACCGCTTAGACAACAATGGCCTCTTTTAAGGTGATATTCTTCTGTGAATATAAAAAAACCTTCTTCGCTTAAATAGTAGTCTTCTCCCTGTACTTTTGATTCGTTATTATCACTCATACCGCAAAAATGCAAAATTTAAAATTGAACTCTGAAATAAATTTTAAACAACCTTTCTATCAGCCTTTGGCAAAAGACTTACATGAAATTGTTATGGTTAAGCGCTTCGATGAGATGCATTCAACCGTGAATGGAAACAAATGGTTTAAGTTAATGTTCAATTTAGATGAAATGAAAAGGCGAGGCGCCAAACAACTGGTCACTTTTGGAGGCGCCTATAGCAATCATATATATGCTACCGCTGCGGTCGCAATGGAATTGGGACTTCATTCAGTAGGCATTATTCGGGGGGAAGAACCAAAGGAATTCAGTCCAACTCTCCTCTTTGCAAAGGAATGTGGAATGGAGTTGTGCTTTATTTCCAGATCCGATTACGAAGAACGGAATAGCGAAGAAATGAAGGCGTGGGTGCATGAAAAATGGGAATCAGCTTTTTTAGTGCCTGAAGGTGGGGCAAATTATTTAGGAATGAACGGCGCAATGCAAATGGTGAGTGAAGAAGATTTTGAATTTGATCATTGGCTTGTGGCAGCAGGAACAGGCACAACCGCTGCTGGCCTTTTGGTGCAATCGAAACCCCATCAGAAAGTTTGGATATACAGTGCCTTGAAAGGAGAGCACTACATGCGAAACGAAATTCGAAACAAACTGATTTACTTCTTTCACGATGAAGTTGCTGCCGATGAAGTGTTAGAACGGGCAGTTGTTTTCAGCGAAGATGAGTTCGGAGGATATGGAAAATTCAATGATCGATTAATAGAGTTCGTTCAAGAAATGAATCGACTGCATCAACTGCCGCTCGATGTCGTTTATACAGGGAAATTGATGCATTCGTTCTTTGTACAAAACAAAAAACCGAACGGTGGTTCGGTTTTAATGTTTCACACGGGCGGATTGCAGGGCAATCCGAAAACTATATTCGACTAATCTTTAACATGTTTGTCGTTCCTTGCTCTGCAATAGGCATAGAGGCTACGTTCACTAAGAAATCTCCTTCTTGAACATATCCGTTTTTCTTCAAAATGTAACGAATGTCCGCAATCGTTTGGTCGGTGCTTACCATCTTGTCGTAGTAGAATGCCTTCACTCCCCAAACCAAATTCAATTGCGTTAGAATACGTTTATTTCCTGTAAAAACGAAGACGTGCGCTTTTGGTCTTGAGCTTGAAATTTTATATCCTGTGTATCCTGAAAACGACATGGTTGCAATGCTGGTTGCTCCTATGCGCTTTGCAACGCGACAAGCACTGAAGCAAATACTATCTGTGATAAATCGCGTTTCATCCATTTCATAAGGAGCCTCTTCGAGGTAATACAATCCCGGGAATTTTTCAGCTTCGTTAATGATGTTGTGCATCATTGTTATAGCTGCAATCGGATAGGCACCAACGCTGGTTTCTCCGCTTAGCATAACTGCATCTGCGCCGTCTAACACCGCGTTAGCAACGTCTGTTACTTCAGCGCGCGTTGGGGTCATGTTTGTGATCATGCTTTCCATCATTTGCGTAGCAACAATTACGGGCTTTGCAGCTTCAACGCATTTCTTTACGATCATTTTCTGAGCGAGTGGTACTTGTTCAATTGGGATTTCAACTCCAAGGTCACCACGAGCCACCATGACCGCATCGGTTTCGCGAATAATGTCGTCGATCACTTCAAGGGCTTCAGGTTTTTCAATTTTCGCCACCACTTTCGCGTGCTTGCCGTTTTCAGCAATGATGCCTTTAAGCACGCGAACATCGTCTGCTGTACGGACGAACGAAAGTCCGATCCAGTCAATGTTCATCGAAAGCGCAAATTCCAAATCGTTCAAATCTTTTTTCGATAATGAAGGAAGTGAAACCTTCGTTTCAGGAAGGTTCAATCCTTTTTTCGATGAAAGAATTCCACCTTGTACAACTTCACACAACACTTCTTTTTTACCGTCGGTGGAAAGAATACGTATCGCAATTTTTCCGTCGTCTAATAAAACGCGCTCGCCGGGCTTTACGTCCGAAGCGAATTCTTTGTAGTTAGTGTAGATGTGAGTGGCCGTGCCGATTTGCTCTTCGGTAGTAATAATGATTTGCTTTCCAGCTTCCAACATGACACCGTTGTCTTGCATAACACCCACACGTAATTTAGGACCTTGTAAATCGGCCAATAGAGCGGTGTTCGTACCTAGCTCTTTGTCAATTTCACGAACGAAATTGACTACGCTCGAATGATCATCGTGTGTGCCATGAGAAAAGTTCAAACGCACAACATTTAAGCCGGCTTCAATCATTCCTTTCAGGACTTCTTTGTTTGCAGATACTGGACCTATGGTCGCAACTATTTTCGTTTTTTTCATAATCAATCGAAGAACAAATGACTCACATGCTTTAAGCTTTCTTGAGTAAGGTGGAACGCCGCGAGCACGTTGTTTATTTTTCTTATTTGTTTAACCAATTCTTCTATGTCTTCTCTGCCTTCCACTTTCAGCAGATATTCTATTTGTGCATATTCAGGAATAAGCGCACCCTGGAGCGAACGATTCGAGATGAGGTGAATGGTAAAGTGATTTTCCTCGGAAACAAATTTGAACAACTCGTGCTCAGAGTTCTGTTCTTTTGTCTCGAGTATGTAGGGCTTCATGCGCTCCAAACTCCATCTCATATCCTTGTTTAAAAACCACGCCAATCGAAAATCTTTCTCTCTCGAGTTAATTCCGATTAATTCGAAATTCAAGTAATCTTCGTTTGAAAACGTAATGCTTTTAGCGCCCATTTTAGTTAGTGTATTTTTTACACGAACTACGCAAAGGTAGTTATTTCCATGTGAGTTGTGCGGAATTTTCATTCACAATTAATTCGGCATTTCGACCCATGTAAAATGCTCGATTATCATTCAAATGTCCTGCTGGAAATCCGATTGTTACGGGGATATTACAATCCAATCCAATTTCAAGAATCATTTCAACAAGAGATTTACCCCAAGGGTTATTACTTGAAAATCCGAATTCTTCGGTGTTGTCGCGCATTTGAGTAAATCCGCCTAAAATCAACCCTGTTATATTCTTGAACATGCCCGCACGTTTCAAGGCAGTTAGCATGCGATCTAAATGGTACAGCATCTCATCTACATCTTCCAAAAAAAGAATTTTTCCTTCCGTATTTAATTGGGTGGCTGATCCAAGTTGGCTGTATATCACCGATAAATTTCCACCTACAATTTTCCCTTCGGAACTTCCTTTTTGAATTTGTTTTTCATTCCATTCGAATGAAAAAGTTTCTCCGAACAGCGCAAATCTTAAATTCTCTAGCGCCTCTGGCGTAGCGTGTTCGAAGGAAACCGGCATGGTGGAATGAATGCAGGCAATGTCTTTGTTTGTGCAGGCATTCAGTAAAACGGTCACATCGGAATATCCACAAATCCATTTCGAGTTGTTGATGTGTGGAAGAATTTCGTCGATGGTGTGAATGGTGCCGTATCCGCCTCGAGCCACTAGCAAGGCCTTCACCTCGTTGTCTTTCCACAAGGAGAGAAACGATTGCGTGCGATCTTCAACATTTCCAGCCAACTGAAAACTTGGCGTGAAAACATTTTCCGCCAATTTAATTTTCAGCCCCCACGATTCAATAACGCCTTTGGCATATTGCCATTGCTCGCTTGTAATGAATCTTGCCGTGGCAATAATTCCAATCGTGTCGCCTTGTTGTAAAAAAGCTGGTTGCATCGCTTTATCTTTGGTTCGCTAAATTCGCAGTTTTCTGCGCAAAACACTATAAAAAAGATGAAGTCACCGAAAAGACACCTTGTAACCTCAGCTCTTCCATACGCGAATGGTCCTATACACATTGGACACATAGCAGGTGCATATTTGCCTGCCGATATTTACGTTCGCTATTTAAGAGGGAAGGAAAAGGATGTAGCTTTTATCTGTGGCTCCGACGAACATGGCGCTGCCATTACGCTACGCGCAAAGAAGGAAGGAAAGACTCCCCGCGAAATCGTAGATTTTTATCACAAGCTCATGGGCGATGCATTTCGCGATTTCGGAATTTCCTTCGATGAATATTACAGAACATCGTCTCCGGAACACATTGAAATGAGTCAGGAAATTTTTCTTGAGTTGAAAGAAAAAGGTATTCTCGAAACACAACGATCTGAGCAGTATTTCGATGCAGAAGCACAACAGTTTTTAGCGGACAGATATATCACAGGAACTTGTCCGAAGTGCTCGAGTGAAAAGGCTTACGGAGACCAATGTGAGAAATGCGGTTCAACATTAAGTCCAACAGAATTAATCAATCCTGTTTCTACTTTAAGTGGAAGCACGCCTATACAGAAAGAAACCACGCATTGGTATTTGCCTATGCAGCACCACAGCGAGTGGGTGCGCGATTTTATTGAAAATGGAAAGCTAAACGGAGAACAACATCACGATCCTTCGAAATGGAAGTCGCATGTGGTTGGACAGTGTTTAAGTTGGATCGACGGAGGTCTTCAAGCCCGGGCTATGACGCGCGATTTGGACTGGGGAGTTCCAGTTCCGGGTGAAGAAGGAAAGGTTTTGTACGTGTGGCTCGATGCGCCTATTGGCTACATCACCAACACGAAAGTTTGGGCTGAAAAGAACGGAAAGAATTGGGAAGACTATTGGAAGAACGATGAAACTGAAATGGTTCATTTCATCGGGAAAGACAACATTGTTTTTCACTGCATCATATTTCCAATCATATTGAAATCACACGGTGGGTTCAATCTGCCGGTGAATGTTCCAGCCAATGAGTTCATGAATTTGGAAGGAGATAAAATTTCAACTTCACGAAATTGGGCCGTTTGGCTGCACGAGTATTTGGAAGATTTTCCGAATCGCCAAGACGAGATGCGATATGTTTTGGCTTCTATTATGCCTGAGCAAAAAGACAGTGAGTTCACGTGGAACGACTTCAAAGACCGCGTGAACAATGAGCTTGCTGATATCGTAGGAAATTTTGTAAACCGTGTTTTCGTTTTAACGCACAAGTATTACGAAGGAAAAGTTTCGAACCCAACGTTCGATGCATCTTCACAATTTGAAGAAGCGCAAGCTGCCTTCAATACCATTGGTGAAAAGATTGAAGGATATCGCTTCCGTGAAGCACAGGCCTTGGCTATTCAATTGGCGCGTATTGGAAACAAGTTGCTCACTGAGACTGAACCTTGGAAACTTCAAAAGACCGAACCGGAAAAAACCGAAGGTATTTTGAATACGTGTATTCAGCTGGTTGCCGCTCTGTCTGTGGCTTTAGAACCTTTCCTTCCATATACAGCAAAGAAATTGAAAACAGGGTTGCAGTGGGAAGGAGTGAAGTGGGATGATGTGAATGTTTCACAATTAATTCCAGCAGGACATACCATTGGTGAGCTGCCGATTCTCTTTCAAAAAATAACGGACGAGGAAGTTGCCATTCAAGTGGCGAAATTGGAAGCGTCCAAAGTTCACCCCGAGGTTGAGGTGGAAGCGATAAAACCAAATGTTTCGTTTGAAGATTTTCAGAATATGGATTTGCGCATTGCTGAAGTAATAGAAGCGCAGCGGGTTCCGAAGACAAAGAAATTGTTGCAATTGAAATTGCGTATCGGAACCGAGGAGCGCACTGTTATTTCGGGTATTGCTGAATCATACGATCCCGAGCAAGTTGTGGGCAAGCAGGTATTGTACTTAGCGAATTTAGCCCCAAGAGAGATCAAAGGTGTAGAATCCTCAGGTATGATCTTAATGGCTGAAAACAACAAGGGAGAGCTTTCGTTGCTCTCCCCTGAACGTCCCGTTGAATCGGGAAATAGTGTACGCTAAGATCAGTCTACATTATCGTGTAAGAATGGATTGTTCGTGCGCAATTCAATGCGTGTATTTCCATTCTCGTCTGTTACTTCTCTAGAGATTGTGCGAGAAACTGTGTTTTCACTTGAGTGATTTCCTTCGTCAAGCGTAACTTTTCTTCTCATGAATGCAGGCTCACTCTCCAATTCATTCAATCCGTTTGGAGACTTCATGCGCATAGTGTATTCACGAATACGTGCTTCACGCTCTTTGTTGCGGGCTTGTAGTTCTGTGCGAGGTGGACGATTTTCAGTAGCAACTTCTTGTTTGAAAGTCATTTGTACCTCAGGAACCTCGCGGTCAGAAGTAGGACGAATGCTTTCGAACGCAGGAACGAATGGTGTCTCAGTTTCAGTGTTCTCTTGAATTTTAAATGTGCTCAACTCTGGAATTTCAGGTTCTTCTAATTCCATTTTCACTGTTTCTTCGTTGGCCAATTCAGCTTTTTCGAATTCAGCGAATGAAAACAAAGCCACTTGTTTAACAGGCTCTTCAACGGTTGGATTCGATTCAAATGAATTTTCAATTTCCAATTCAATCTCGTCGGCCAATACCAATTTGAACGGCTCTTCAGTTACTTCTGAAACAGTCGATTCAGTCATGGTATCTGTTTCAGCGACTACTGCAGGAATTTCTTCCACAACTGCGACCTGCGCAGTTGGCGCATCACCTAAAATGAAAACAGCAGCTGGAGCAGGTGCTTCTTTCACAGCATTAAGCGGAAGTAACGTGGCAATTTCTTTTGCCGCGAAACCGGTCGCAATAACGTTCACACAAATATCTTCTCCGAGTTGTTCGTCTTTACCGTAACCCCAGATGATGTCCGCTTCCGGACCAGCAAGTTCTTGAATGAAATCGGTAATCTCTCCGATCTCGTCCATTTTCAACTCGTTGTTTCCGTATGTAATATTTAACAAAATGTGAGAAGCTCCTGTAATATCATCGTCGTTTAACAAAGGCGATTCCATAGCCAATTGCACAGCTCGCAGAGCCTGGCCTTCACCATTTGCTCTTCCGCTGCCCATAATGGCTACGCCGCTTCCACGCATTACCGTTATAACGTCGTTCATATCCACGTTCACAATACCAGTAATAGTTATTAACTCGGCAATGCTTTTAGCTGCTGTGCAAAGCACATCATCTGCATGACTGAATGCATTGCTTAAAGAAAGGTTTCCGTATAGTTCACGCAACTTATCGTTGCGAATAATCAAAAGTGTATCAACAGCCTTGCGCATTTCTTCAATACCGGCAGTTGCTTGAGCAGTTCTTTTCTTGTTTTCAAAAGCGAAAGGAACGGTAACAATACCTACCGTAAGAATACCCATTTCCTTTGCAACTTGCGCAATGACAGGAGCAGCACCCGTTCCAGTACCGCCACCCATTCCAGCAGTAACGAAAACCATTTGAAGATCGGGGTTAAACAACGCACGAATTTCTTCGATGGACTCCATGGCAGCATCTCGACCCACTTCTGGACGAGCCCCTGCTCCGCGACCTTTGGTAAGCGTATGACCCAATTGCATTTTGTTTAGAATTGGGCTGTTGTCTAACGATTGAGCATCGGTGTTACACACAACGAAGTCTACACCGTTAATTCCTTTGTTGAACATGTAGTTAACGGCGTTTGAGCCGCCACCACCAACACCAACAACTTTGATGATGGCGTTTTCTTCTTGTTTTGGAAGGTTGAAATTGAGTAAATCTGACATCGAATAAAAGCTTTTTGAGGTAGGTAAATCAGTAAATTTTGGTTTTCCGAAGTAAGCACACAATTGCTCTTTGTTGCAAACGCACTTTTCAAAATAGTGAACTACTAAATGTTAGTAAAGAGCTGTTGTGGAAATGAATAAATATTATAAGGAAGAAAAAATCTCACGTTGTACATTTGCGCACATGTCCCAACAAGATATTCAAGATAAGGTAAAAGAAATTTTCACGGCGTATTTAGAAAAGCATTTGCATCGCAAAACGCCAGAGCGATATGCTATTCTAGCGGAGATTTATACCATCGACGATCATTTCGATATTGAAGCGCTCTATGTTCGAATGAAGAACAAGAAATACCGAGTTTCCAGAGCAACCTTGTACAACACCATAGAGCTATTACTCAACTGCGCACTTGTAAGAAAAAATCAATTCGGACAGAACATAGCGCATTTCGAAAAGGCCTATCAGAATCAACAGCATGATCACATTATTTTAACAGACACCGGGGAGGTCTTCGAATTTTGTGACCCGAGAATTCAAAACATTAAGTCAACATTGGAAGAGATTTTCGACATTGAAATTTCCACTCACAGTCTTAATTTTTATGGGAAAAGAAAAAGGAAATAGTTTCCTATTTCCTTTCCCTTCTTAAAAGTTATCTTCTATTTTATTTTGCCGAAAGTAATGCCGTTGCCTCTTGGTAGTAGCGATCAGGTTTTTGAGCGCCATCGAAATTCCAACGTTGCCATGCACCAACTCTCACTCCGCTTTCATAAAGACCTTGAGATTCTTTAATTCCGTTCGCGAAGAAATATACGAATTCACCTTGCGCAATACTCAGAGACTCATCCATGTATGCACCAGTCATCATTAGTTCACCCGTTTGGAAGTTAACTTTCACTTCAAAAAGAGACTCATTTACTTGAGTAATTGATCGTGTGAATTTTGCTGCCGCCTTGTTCTTTGTTACATTCAATTGAGCATCTAACAACTGAGTGGTTGTTTGAGCGAAAGCGCTTGTTGTAAGAACGATTAGCGCGATAAGGGTGAATAATTTAGTTTTCATGAGGTAGTTTGTTATGTTGGGTATACCTACCTTCGCCTAGAAAGGTTACATATTTTAAAATATTTTTTTAGAAACGCACGATAATGGATTATTTGTTTGAGAAGAAGTGGAAGGAAACGCTGGAAACAGCGTCGAAAAATTTTGGCGAAACCCTAGACTATTCGGCTATTCTTTTGTTGATTGGACTCCAGGAACTGGGAATATTCGATTTGAAATTCAAGAAAGATCAAAAGTTGGAACTCATGCACGTGGCCGTATGCACATTATTAGAGCCATACGGGTATTATGAATTTGAAGGAAGAGACGTAGACGGGTGGCCACACTTTGCTAAAAAAGAAGATCTCCCGGTGTTGAGTCCAGGAGATCAAGAGATTCTATTAAAAAAGGCAATGATGAGATACTTCGGAAACGAAGCGTAAGGGTTAAATTTCTATTGTTACCTCAGTTGTTTCTTGCTCTTCAATCTTAATGATGCCAACGCCATAAAGGGCGCCTTTGTATGCTTCAATGTCTAAAACTGCAAACCCAGCTTGACCAAGTTGGTAGTTTTCAGAATAATCCATTGTTACTGTGCCAGTAGCATCTGTGGTTAATGTTGTGTCCAATGCAATCGCATTTGGAGGAGGAGGAGTTTGAGAAGGTGAACCGTACAAACGCACTGAAGCACCCTGCACAGGATCGCCGTTCGCATCTACAACACGAACTACCGCCACGGTAGGTTCTTCTTTAACACATGAGGTTAAGGTCATTGTAGTTCCCACTAAAAATAAAATTCCTAAAACAAATTGAAAAGTTCGTGTAGCCTTCATAGACGTTTGCTTAATTTTGTCGACAATTAATCGGTTAAGTATCACAAATTAAAGAAAAAAAAATGAATTCACGTCTATCTTTCTGCGGTTTTGCTATTTTTTCTTTCCTTCTATTCTTGAATGCAACAGGATGTAAATCGCAAGACCCCGTTAAAACTGGCGCTTCTAATTTAACCATTGGAGAGCCTGTACCTATTGAAAACAAAGAAAATCAAACAAATAACAACATGCAAACAGATCACACCAACACACGTATTAAGGTTACAACTTCATTAGGCGATATGGTTATTCGCCTTTATGACGAAACCCCGCAGCACAGAGATAATTTCATTAAGTTGGTTGAATCAGGTTTTTACAACGATTTGCTTTTCCACCGTTGTATCCGTGGATTTATGGCTCAAGGTGGAGACCCGAACAGTCGCGGAGCAGATTCAGGAACGCAATTGGGAATGGGTGGTCCAGGATATACTGTACCAGCTGAATTCAATTCGAACTTCATTCACAAGAAAGGAGCACTTGCAGCGGCTCGTCAAGGCGATTTCGCGAATCCAACGAAAGCGTCAAGCGGAAGTCAGTTCTACATCGCTCAAGGACAAGCCATGACAGACGCACAAATCAATCAAGTTGAACAATACGTGAAGCAGAAGAATGCGAATTTCGCATACACCCCTGAGCAACGCGAATTATACAAAACCGTTGGAGGCACAGCTCAGTTAGATATGGATTACACCGTATTCGGAGAAGTGGTAGAAGGGTTAGATGTCCTTGACAAAATTCTTTCCATGCCAACTGCTGCAGGTGACAGACCACTTCAAGATATTAGTATGAAAATGGAGGTGATCAAGTGAGTTTGGTTGAACAAATAGAGCAACTGAAACTTGAAGTTGCTTCCACCCAACTCAACTCTGCTGATGAGGTAGAAGCATTTCGTGTGAAATATTTAGGAAGAAAGGGCATCTTGAACGATTTGTTCGAGGCCTTTAAGGCCATTCCAAACGAAGAAAAAAAGGCGGTGGGAGCAGTCATGAACGGATTGAAAACTTCCGTTCAAGAAAAAATAGATGAAGGTTCTTTGCTGTTTCAATCGAAGAAAGGAAATGTTGAAGTTCCGGATTTCACTCGCCCATATGGCGAATGGTCTCACGGAAGCAGACATCCCTTGCAACTGGTTCGCGAAGAAATACTTTCTATTTTTGAACGCATGGGGTTCAGCGTGGAAGACGGACCGGAGATTGAAGACGATTGGCATGTATTCTCTGGATTGAATTTCTCGCCAGAGCACCCCGCTCGCGATATGCAAGACACATTTTTTGTGGAAGGACAACCAGATACCGTTCTTCGTACGCACACCAGCAGTGTGCAAGTGCGAGTGATGGAAACCACAAAACCTCCTATCCGCATTGTTATGCCAGGAAGGGTTTACCGAAATGAAGCAATCTCAAGTCGCGCGCATTGTCAATTCCATCAGATTGAAGGATTGTACATCGACGAAGGTGTTTCTTTTGCCGACATGAAGCAAGTGCTTCAAATGTTTACGGAAGCGTTTTTCGGAAAAGCAAAGATTCGTTTGAGACCATCTTACTTCCCATTCACTGAGCCAAGTGCTGAGATGGATGTATATTGGGGATTGGAAACACCGGCAGATTATCGCATTACAAAAGGAACCGGTTGGCTGGAAATTATGGGCTGCGGAATGGTAGACCCAAGTGTCTTATCAGCCTCAGGCATTGATTCAGAGAAATATTCCGGGTTTGCATTTGGAATGGGAATCGAACGAATTGCCATGTTGCGATACGGGGTTGATGATTTGAGACATTTCTTCGAAAACGATATGCGCTTCTTGAACCAATTCAAGAAAACCATATAGTATTTTTTACAATAAGGTAGTGTACATTGTACACTTTTTAGAGGAAGTCTTTTTGAACAAGGCCTTCGTAACTATATTTGCAAGGAACAAAAAATTATGGCAACAGCGTCGAAGTCAACAAAAAATGCGTCAACCCCAACAGGAGAGCGCTTTACAAAGTCTACTTATTTGAAGTGGTATCGTGAAATGCTACTGATGCGCAAGTTCGAAGAGAAGTGCGGTCAGTTGTACATTCAACAAAAATTCGGTGGTTTCTGCCACTTGTACATTGGACAAGAGGCCGTTCTTTCAGGTATGATGGAAGCGATTAAGCCAACCGATAAGGTTATTACGGCATACCGTGACCACGCTCATCCGTTGGTGATGGGTTCAGATCCGAACCGTGTAATGGCTGAGTTGTACGGAAGGTCAACAGGTCTTTCAAAAGGAAAAGGTGGTTCCATGCACATGTTCGACAAAGAAAGAAATTTGTTTGGCGGACACGGAATTGTTGGAGCTCAGATTCCAATGGGTGCAGGTATTGCTTTCGCAGATAAATACAGAGGTGAAGATCACGTGACGGTTTGTTTCTTTGGAGACGGAGCTGCACGTCAAGGAGCATTATATGAGACTTTCAACATGGCAATGACATGGAAGATTCCTTGCATTTTCGTTATTGAAAACAATCAATACGCTATGGGAACTTCTGTTGAACGTACGTCAAACGTAACCGATTTGAAAACATTGGGTGCTAGTTTCGAAATGCCGTCAGAGTCTGTAGATGGAATGAATCCGGAAGCAGTAGCTGAAGCCTTCGACCGAGCGGTTGCAAGAGGAAGAGCAGGTGACGGCCCAACGTTGTTAGACATTCAAACCTACCGCTACAAGGGTCACAGTATGAGCGATCCTCAGAAATACCGGAGCAAGGAAGAGGTCCAAGAGTATATTGAAAAAGATCCTATCGATTTCGTTTTGAGAAAAATTCGCGATAACAAGTGGATGACCGAAACGGAAATTGAAGCAATGGAAGAAGAGATTAAGGCAGTTGTTCTTGCATCAGTGGAATTCGCTGAGAACTCACCACTTCCAGAAAAAGAAGAAATTTATAAAGACGTATATTCTCACGACGATTACCCTTACGTAACCGACTAATAAAAAAATTATGGCTGAAATAGTTCGTATGCCCAAACTAAGTGACACCATGACGGATGGAACCGTTGCGGCTTGGCACAAAAAGGTGGGAGATAAAGTTAAAAGTGGTGAGTTGTTGGCCGAAATTGAAACCGACAAGGCAACCATGGAATTTGAATCCTATGTAGATGGAATTCTACTTTACATAGGTGTGCAGAAAGGAGAAACTGTTGCGGTAGATGCTTTGCTTGCTGTGTTTGGAAAAGAAGGTGAAGACGTTTCGGCTATTGTTGCTGCTGAAGGCGCTGCTCCTGCAGCGAAGGAAGAAGCGCCAGTTGCTGCGGCTCCTGCACCAAAAGCTCCAGTTGCTGAAGCCCCAAAGGCAGTTGCAACTCCATCACCAGT